>JAFVSN010000004.1 GCA_017503735.1 Lachnospiraceae bacterium | reverse complement strand
TACGATACCGATACCATGCTTGCCACCTAATTCATTCAAAGTACGTACAATATCAGAATACTTCATTTTCTGACCATTTACAGCAGTAGGAATACCCTTTTCAAAGGTCATGGTTACATATTCACCTTCATCAGGAGCCTTTTCGGGTGTAACGCCAAGTACTAATAAGTGATCGTAGTTTGGCTCGTTTGCAGGATCTTCCAATTCCAAACCTTCATGGCTGATGTGCCAAATGTTGCGGTCACGACTATAAGAAGTATCTGCAGAGAAGGGGAGGTCGATTCCGTGAGCCTTGCAATATTCGATTTCAGATTCGCGGGAATCCATGGTCCACTTATCGTTTCTCCAAGCTGCGATAATCTTAATATCAGGAGCCAGAGCCTTGATACCGAGTTCAAAACGAATCTGGTCGTTACCCTTACCGGTAGCACCGTGACAAATAGCAACAGCGCCTTCCTTCTTTGCAATCTCAACCAACTTCTTTGCGATAATCGGACGAGCCATGGAAGTACCCAGTAAGTATCTGTTCTCATAAACAGCACCGGCCTTTACGCACGGAATTGCGTATTCATCTACGAATTCATCTACAACGTCAAGAATGTAAAGCTTCTCTGCGCCGGAGTACTTTGCGCGCTCCTCAAGACCGTCAAGCTCGCTTTCCTGTCCAACGTCGATACAGCAGCAAACAACGTCGTAATCGTAGTTTTCCTTTAACCACGGGATGATAGCGGTCGTATCAAGACCACCGGAGTAAGCTAAAATAACTTTCTCTTTCATAATGTGCCTCCTTGTTATGTACATAATATTAATACGAAGTGATATCACGGATTGCTTCGTTGCGGTGCAACGTTCGCAATCTTCTACCGCCATTCGAAATCCGCACATTTGCAAAAAAAGAATGCAAATGGCTACTATCACACATGATACAACCGTAATCAGAATAAGTCAAGAGGAAAAATGAAAAAAGTAGTATAAATATGCAAAGTGTATGCATGAAACGTGAAAATCCGAAAAGAAAATACGGTGAGATAGGATTCTTTTTATAATAATAAGTAGAAATAGCTTGTATTTCTTGAGTTTGTGACTTATAATGATTGGGATGCGTGGACATTTTTTTGCTGTGATTGTCAGAAAGCGTAACCGAAAGGAGATTTTCCATGAAGTATCGCATTGTGCTGGCCTCCGGGTCGCCGAGAAGAAAAGAGATTCTTGCGGGAATCGGTGCAATCTATGAGGTGATCGTCAGTGATTGTGACGAAAGTACAAACGTTACGGAACCTGCAGAGTTGGTAAAAGAGCTTTCTTACCGGAAAGCGGATGCAGTGGCAAAGAACCTTACCGGACCGGTAATTGTCATCGGTGCGGATACGGTGGTTGCTTATCAGGGCAATATTCTCGGGAAACCGAAAGACAGAACGGATGCCAAGCGGATGATTTCCATGTTGGCAGATGCTACGCATCAGGTGTATACCGGAGTGTCCCTTATAATAAAGGAAGAAAAGGGAGAATGTAACGTTATTACCTTTGCGGAGTGTTCGGAAGTGTCGGTAGATACTATGACAGACCGGCAGATAGAGGAATATCTGGATACAGGCGAAGGGGAGGATAAAGCCGGTAGTTACGCAGTTCAAGGAATTTTTGAGGCACACATCAAAGGAATCAACGGAGACTACTTTAATATAGTAGGGCTTCCGGTGGCCGGTATATACAAAAGACTGTATGAAATCGGAATTGATTTAAAGACCGGTGAAAAATATAAATAAGGTATTGCATAATATACAAAAGTGATGTATAATTATGAAAATCACAGAAAGGAAGCACAGGCGGGGCCGTTAGCTTAGGTGAATGAGATGGAGCAGAAGGAAAAGGTCAACGATATCATGATACGTGTCATGGTACCGGAGGATTACGATCAGGTATACCGTTTGTGGTGTGGGATAAAGGGCTTCGGCATCCGAAGCATGGATGATTCGAAGGAAGGCGTAGAGAAGTTTTTGAAAAGGAATCCGAATACCAGTGTGGTTGCAATGGATAACGGAGAAGTTATCGGTGCGATTTTGTGCGGACACGACGGCCGACGGGGTTGCTTCTATCATGTGTGCGTAAAGATTACCCACAGAAAACACGGTATCGGAAAGAAGATGGCTGCGTTTGCTATGCAGAAGTTACAGGAAGAAGGAATCAACAAGGTATCTTTAATTGCCTTTAAGAGTAACCGTGGCGGCAATAAGTTCTGGCGTAAGGTTGGCTGGACCTTCCGTGAGGATTTGAATTATTACGATTTTACCTTAAATGAAGAGAATATTACGAGATTCATTGAGTAGAGAAAGAGTTATCTTACATAGAAAGAATAGATGAGAAAGGATGGTTTTTATGAAAGTAATCAATGGCGGCGTAACCGCAGCAAAGGGATTTAGTGCAGCTTCTGCGGAGGCAGGAATCAAATATAAGAACAGAACCGATATGGCAATGGTATTTTCTAAGGAGCCATGTACGGTTGCAGGTACGTTTACCAGCAATGTGGTAAAAGCAGCCTGTGTGCAGTGGGACATGAATATCGTAAAAGAATCCGATGCGGTTCATGCGGTTGTTGTGAATTCCGGCATTGCCAATGCATGTACGGGAAAACAGGGATTTGACGCATGCGAAGCAACGGCAGAAGCGGTAAAGGAAGCGCTCGGTGTTGCAACAGATACCTGCCTTGTGGCATCTACGGGTGTTATCGGAATGCAGTTACCGGTTGAAAAACTGGCAAACGGTGTTAAGGCAATGGCACCGAAGCTTTCAGAGACGATAGAGGCAGGCACTGCGGCAGCAAAAGCAATTATGACCACCGATACCGTACATAAGGAAATAGCGGTTACTTTTACGGCAGGCGGTAAAACAGTTACTCTTGGCGGTATGTCAAAGGGTTCGGGAATGATTCATCCGAATATGTGTACTATGCTCGGCTTTTTAACAACCGACCTTGCCATTGAGAAGAGCCTTTTACAGGAAGCATTAAGCGAAGTGGTAACAGACACCTTCAACATGATTACCGTGGATGGGGATACTTCTACCAATGATTCACTCATAATCATGGCAAACGGACTTGCCGGAAATGAAAAGATTACGGCAAAGGGAGAAGACTACGATAATTTCTTAAAGGCCCTTTTCTACGTATGCGAATTTTTGGCAAAGAAAATGGCGGCAGACGGCGAAGGTGCCACCAAGTTGTTCGAAGCAAAGGTAGTAAACGCTAAAAGCAAAGAGGATGCAAGAACCTTATCAAGGGCAATTGTTTCCAGTAATCTTTCCAAAGCCGCAATCTACGGATGTGATGCCAACTTCGGCCGTTTCCTGTGTGCAATGGGGTATTCCGGAGCAGATTTTGACCAGAATGATGTGGAACTTTTCTTTGAAAGCAAGGAAGGCCGTTTACAGGTATTTGATATGGGCACACCGATTGTTTTTGATGAAGATATGGCAGTAAAGATTCTCGGCGCAGAAGAAGTAACCATTTTTGTTGACATGCATGAGGGCGATGCATCCGCAACAGCATGGGGCTGTGATTTGACCTATGATTATGTAAAGATTAATGCGGATTACCGCAGTTAATAGAAGAAAGCGAGGATACCAAAATGGAAGGTTTGATGGCAAAGGCAAATGTGCTGATTGAGGCACTGCCGTATATTCAGAAGTTTAAAGATAAGATTGTTGTTGTAAAGTACGGCGGAAGTGCCATGCTTGACGAGCAGTTACAGCAGAATGTAATCAAGGACGTAGCTCTTTAAAGTTGGTTGGTATGCAGCCGATTATCGTACACGGTGGCGGTAAGGAAATCAGCAAATGGGTAGGACTTCTCGGAAAGGAAGCAAAGTTTGTGCAGGGTCTTCGTGTGACAGATGCCGAGACCATGGAAGTTGCCGAGATGGTTCTGAGCAAGGTAAATAAGCGTCTGGTACAGATGTTAGAGCAGCTTGGAGTAAAGGCTGCGGGAATCTGCGGTAAGGACGGCGGCACCTTAAAGTGTGAGAAAAAGCTTGCCAATGGGGAAGACATCGGATTCGTAGGAAATGTTACAAATGTAGATACGGGACTTATTGATACCCTTTTGGTCAATGACTATATTCCGGTCATTGCTCCGATCGGTATGGATGACAATTTCCTTTCCTATAATATTAACGCAGATGATGCGGCTTGTGCTATTGCAACGGCTATGGGTGCAGAGAAGCTGGCATTCCTTACGGACATTGAAGGTGTATACCGTGATTTTGAAGACAAGAATTCCCTGATTTCCGTATTGACCTTAGACGGTGCGGATGAACTTCTTGGTTCCGGTGTTATCGGCGGAGGTATGCTTCCGAAGCTTCAGAACTGTATCGATGCGGTTAAGGAAGGCGTGGCAGGCGTACATATTTTGGATGGTCGTGTACAACATTCGTTACTCTTGGAGTTCTTTACCGATAAGGGTATCGGTACTGCGATTGTAAAGGGTGAGTAAGTTTCGTACTTTGAAATGAAAAATGGTGCCGGGGCGAGGGTCCCGGCACTTACATATAAGGAAGGAGCGATGTTTATGAATAAAACAGAATGTATGGAAAGAGCCGAAAAAGTACTTATGCATACCTATGCAAGATATCAGGTTGTGCTTGATCACGGCGAAGGTGTATACTTATATGAAACCGACGGAACAAAGTATTTGGATTTTTCCGCAGGTATTGCGGTGTTTGCGTTAGGGTACGGTGATGAAAAGTATAATGAAGCGGTAAAGGCACAGGTAGATAAGCTTCTTCATACTTCCAACTATTATTACAATGAGCCGACCACCTTTGCGGCTGAAAAGATTGTAAAGGCTTCCGGTATGGACCGGGTATTCTTTACCAACAGCGGTACGGAAGCGGTAGAAGGAGCAATTAAGCTTGCCAGAAAGTATTACTATAAAAAGCACGGTGTGGCTGACAGTGAAATCATTGCCATGGAACATTCCTTCCACGGCAGAAGTATGGGCGCATTGTCTGTAACCGGTACGCCGAAGTATCGTGCGGCGTTTGAACCGTTAATCGGCGGTGCCGTATTTGCGGAGTATAATAACTTAGACAGCGTTAAGGCTAAGATTACCGATAAGACAGCGGCTATTATTATGGAAACCGTACAGGGTGAAGGCGGTATTTATCCTGCAGAGAAAGAATTCATTCAGGGTGTAAGAAAGCTTTGTGATGAAAAGGGCATTCTTCTTATTTTAGATGAAATTCAGTGTGGTATGGGAAGAACCGGTACCATGTATGCGTACCAGCAGTACGGCGTAAAGCCGGATATTATGACCACTGCAAAAGCTCTCGGTTGCGGTGTGCCGGTAGGTGCCTTTGCGGCTACCGATGAAGTGGCATCGGCTTATGAGCCGGGGGATCATGGCACCACCTACGGCGGTAATCCGTTTGTAACCCATGCGGTAAGCACCGTATTTGATCGCTTTGAAGAGTTAAATCTTTTGGAGAACGTAAAGGAAGTCGGTGCATACCTGTATGAGCAGTTAGAAGCATTGACCGCGCGTCACACGGATAAAATCGTGGCTCACAGAGGTATCGGCCTCATGCAGGGCTTAGAGTTTAAGGAGCCGGTAAAGGATGTTGTAACCCGCGCCATGAAAGCAGGTCTTATCCTGATTTCTGCGGGAACCAATATCATCCGCTTTGTTCCGCCGCTTGTTATTACAAAGGCGCATGTGGACGAGATGATAAAGATTTTAGAAGCAAATTTATAAGAAGCGAGAGTATAACAAGATGAGAGGAACCGTTGCATTTACGATTGAAAATCGTAGGTGCGATGGTCCTTTTTCTTTATGGGTGGTATGTAAAGTGCCTAAGGCTGGATAGGTGTTTCTCAAAAAGCGTGATTTTATATGATTTGACCCAAAAGAATCTGAGATTTCCTGTAGAGCAAAAACAACTGCCGGGTCTCGAAAGAATCCGGCAGTTGGTGAAATTTCTATTGGAAGGTACGTCCGTTTTTTTGCTTGTTTTGTAAAAAACGAGAGCGGAAACGTTACCGCTCCACCTGATAACATGCAAACTTACCTACCGATGCTCTCAGGCAGAACACCGCCTCGCCGTTTCTTGTATAGAGAGGTTCGATGGTTCTTTCACTGCCCGGTATCGTAAGTGCTTTTCCTCCTTCGATATGAACGAAAATATCGCTGTCCCGGGTGTCCGCATCCACATATGGGTAAAGGACAAAGGTATCGTTGTCATAAACAAACAGACCGATCATCGGGTCCCCTTCCAGATAAATGCCGTTTACGGCAAACTCTTTTCGCATGCGGTTCAAAATCAGATTCGGATAATGCTTTAAATCGGAGAAGGCTTCCGGTACTACCAGAGTATACATTTGACCTTTTCCGTAGGTATCCCGTGCAAGTAAGGTATAGGCTTCTTCTTCGGCAATACCCTTGCAGATAGCGCCCCAGGTGGCATTGTTACGGAATTCCAGAACGGGAACCGTTACCGGCTTCTCGCCGTAATCCCGTTCCCAACGATTCCAGAACAGGGAGGATTCCGCAGCAAAGTCCTTTACGGTGGCAACCCGACCTCTGTCTCTGATGGAAGTAATACGCATCAGCCCGCGATCCAGTGTAGCCTTTACAAAGCCGCTTGTAACAATGGCTTTGCCACCGTTTGTAAGGTAGGCTTCCAACTTATCCACAATATCCGGGTCGTAGGAAGAAGACTGCGTCAAAAGCAAGGCATTGGCATGCTCCGGGAACCATGGGGTCGGTGTTACCGGGAAACCATGCATACCCAAATAATCCTGCACATTATCTTCGCCCTGAGAAGCATTCGGAATATAACATGGAATGCCGACCGGAGTTTCCAGGTTGTCTAAAAGACCATCCAATTTGTCAAGCATAAAGCCCAATGCCGGAACATTTACCGTATTTACCAGAGCCTGGAAGCAGAACATCATCATCTCCCGCGGTTTTGCAAAAGCGGTCAGATAAGCCTGCTCCAGATAATAATCAAGACTCTTACAATCAAACGGGTCAAACCAGCCGCCACCGTTTCTATCCGGTGCCATAGCCTCCAGGTAACGCATCAGGGAGAAGGAAAGATAGCGCGGTAAGTGTTGGTCGGTGTTGACCGGGTCTCTTGTTTCCGTGCCGGTGTAAATCAGGTCGAAAATCTCCTTTTGGGAAAGCGGGTCGTAGCCGGTTTCTTGATAAGATTCCATCCAGTTCGGGAACTTAATGGTAATCTTACAGTCCGGATTGATTTTCTTTGCCGGAGCGATAACGTACTGTTCCGAAACCTCGTACATGCGATGGGTGCGGTAGGCTTGCCAGCTGCCGTCGGTGATACCGTGTGTGGCATTGTAAAGGTCCCGCTCCCTGCGACATGCATCACAGGTACAATTGGTAAAATAAAAATCGTCCAGAATAAACGCATCAAATACTTTGGCATTTAACTCGCAAACTTGTTGCAAGGTAGTTAACATATAATCGTCGTTATAGCAGAAGGTATTGAACATACGCTGCTTTTTCTCTCTGCCTGCCGGGTCCGGCATACTGGTGGTAATACCGCCCTCCGTTTTGATTCCGTTTGCATTGAAAACCTCTTTACAGAGACGGAGTTGTTCTTCCGTGGCAAAAGTACCGTCCCGGTAGGGTTCCAGATAAACCTTGTCCAATCGCATATGGTGCTTAAAAAAATCAATGTCCTTTTGAAGCTGTTCTTTGGTGGCATGTACAACACCTTGCGCAATAAAATAAACAACCAAATCAAAATTTCTGTAATTTCCCATAGAGTATCCTCCTATGTTTTCTTATAATTCAATTATAATGTTGATATGCGAAAATATCAATAAAATGTCGTATCAATTTATCGTATATTTTAGGATGAAATTGAGGTTTTTACCAAAGGTATAGAAGATATATGAAAATGGAGTGCTGTGAAAATATTGAAAGAGTGTGCGATTTGGGTCAGAAGAAGAATAGGAGAAAAGCGGAAGAAAAAAGGGGAGGAGTGGCTTGGATAAAAAAATAATTTGAAAAATTTAAAAAAGTAGTTGACAAGCCATACAAAATATTGTATACTAACAAACGTCGCTGATAGCGAAAACACAAATTAGCGAGTGCTGCTGTGGCTCAGTCGGTAGAGCGTCGCATTGGTAGTGCGGAGGTCACGGGTCCGATTCCCGTCAGCAGCTCTCACGTTGGCTTTTAAGCCGCGAACGAAAAAGAAAAGAACCGGAATCAAGCTTGCTTGAAATTCCGGTTCTTTTCTTTTTCGTTCGATGGCGGAGCCCGTGGTCTAGGCGGCTACGAAAGCTAGCCGCCTAGATTCGCGGCTTAAAAGCCTACGTGGAAGCGAGCTTTCTTTTCTTTTTCGTTCGATGGCGGAGCCCGTGGTCTAGGCGGCTACGAAAGCTAGCCGCCTAGATTCACGGCTTAAAAGCCAACGCGAGAGTGCTTTTTATGCGGATATTATTCCGTCTCCCACGGAAGCACCGGACGAATTCGGTCTCCGGCTTTCTTTAACTCCGACAAATAAGTTTTACTCTCCAACGGATAGTCAAGGGGTACAATAACGTGAGGTTTTCCGTCTAACCGGGCGAAAACATGACACGGCATAATGTCGGTTTCTTTTAGGCGGACCCCGTCCTCCGTATAATGCAGGGTGACGGTAATCAGTGCGGTATCGTTGTTGATATCCCTTGCCATACTGGAAACAAGGTTTCCTAAGGAATAGTAGCAAGGAACTTCCCGCCCGTCGGAGGCAAGAAGTACTTCCGAACCCTGCAGACAGTGGGAATGGGTACCGATGATTAAGTCGGCTCCGGCTTCAGCCAGTTCAACCGCATGTTTTCGCTGACTGTCGGTAACTGTGTGTGTATTTTCATTGCCCCAGTGATTATAAGCAATAATATAATCCGCACCGGCGGCTTTTGCTTGGGAAATCAGTTCCTCCGCAAATTCCTTGCTGTAGTAGTTTACCACCTGTTCCAATTCTTCGTGTTCCATGAGGCTTCTTAAATTGATCAGTTCCGTAAACGCAACCAGTCCGATTTTTATTCCGTTTTTCTCAAGGATGAGGAAACGCTCCCGAGGTTCTGTAGCTGCGGCGGAATCGTCGGTGGCTAGTTCCTTCTCATACATTCCTATATGAAGAAAACCGTAGGCATTTAACTTCTCTATGGTTTCGTTGATTCCTACGATGCCGTTGTCAACGGAATGATTATTACTGGTACATAAAACGGTAAAACCGGCATCTTTTACTGCTGCCAGGTATTCTTCCGGACCGTTGCAGTGAGGCTTTCCGGTTTTTCCGGTTTTATAATTCAACGTAAGAGGAGCACTTTCGGAAATAAGGGTTTCCAGATTTGCAATGGCAAAATCGCAATTCTTTAAATGCTCCTTTATGATGGAAAAACTTTCGTTAAAATAAAAGGAGCCGTCCGGCTGTTTTGCAAAGCTTTGCTGAACACCGAGACACATTAAATCTCCTCCGAGACAAACGGTGACCGGCCCCGGTGTCGGAGTCGGAGTCGGAGTCGGCGTAGGTGCAGGAGTGGATGTCGGAACCGGAGTAGGAGTGGGTTCCGGTGTGGCGGTGGGAGCCGGAAGGGGAGTAGCCGTTTCTTGCGGCGCGGCAGTCGGGACACCGGTTGCTGCGGGGGTAGCTTCTTTATTCGAATTTTCCGGCTTTTTTATGAAGAGCCAAAGGATAACGCCTAAGGCGAGAAGAATCGTTATGATCAGAACAGACAGTAGTTTCTTTTTCATTGGTAAAATCCTCCTTTTATTAATTGTATTATACTATATTGCGAAAAGGCTAACAACCGTTTTGAACAGAAAAAAACTTTCGGTTGACAAATTGGGGAGAAAGGTAGTAGTATTATTTCAAGTTGCATTTGCAACCGAAACTATGTAGTAGTTACATAAAGGAGAGAGATTATGAAAAAGATGAAAAAGGTAGTATGTTTCGGACTTATTTCTGCTATGATGCTTTCTGCATTTGCAGGATGTGGCAAGAAGTCCGATTCCGGTGCAATCAGAATCGGCGGTACCGGTCCGCTTACCGGTGGTGCGGCAGTGTACGGTATGGCTGCAAAACGTGGTGCTGAAATCGCAGTGGAGGAGATTAATGCATTAGGCGGTATGCAGTTTGAGTTACGTTATGAGGATGATACTCATGACGCTGAGAAGGCAGTGAATGCGTATAACATTTTAAAGGACTGGAATGTACAGATTTCCCTCGGTTCCGTTACTTCCCAGCCGTGTGTTGCAACTGCGGCAGAGACCTATGCAGATCGTATCTTTGCTTTGACTCCGTCTGCTTCCGCTACGGATGTTACCAAGGGCAAGGATAACATGTTCCAGATGTGCTTCTCCGACCCGAACCAGGGTTCCGCTTCCGCACAGTATATCAGCGAGAAGAAGCTTGGTACGAAAGTTGCTATTATCTATAAGAACGATGATGTATATTCCACCGGTATTTTCGAGACCTTTATGGATAAAGCTGATGAGCTTGGTATCAATGTTGTTTCCAAGACAACCTTCAACACCGACAGCCAGAATGATTTCAGCGTTCAGTTAGGTGAGGCACAGAAGGCCGGTGCGGAT
Source organism: Lachnospiraceae bacterium (assembly GCA_017503735.1). Classification (GTDB taxonomy): domain Bacteria; phylum Bacillota; class Clostridia; order Lachnospirales; family Lachnospiraceae; genus SIG307. The sequence continues at coordinate 137,397 of JAFVSN010000004.1, read as the reverse complement.
CTTGTATTCCTTCCGATGTACTATGAAGCAGCAGCTTTAATTCTTGACCAGGCAAAGAAGATGAACTATGCTCCGAAGTTCTTCGGTGTAGACGGTATGGACGGTATTCTTACTCTTGAGGGCTTTGATACTTCTTTGGCAGAGGGTGTTATGCTCTTAACTCCGTTCTCCGCAGATGCTACCGATGAGAAGACCGTGAACTTCGTAAAGAAGTACAACGAAAAGTTCGGTGAAACCCCGAATCAGTTCGCGGCAGATGCTTATGACTGTGTATATGCGATCTACGAGGCTTGTCAGAAGGGTAAGGTTACCTCTGATATGACCGCTGAGGAAGTTTGTGACATTATGATTGAGCAGTTTACCACCTTGAAGTTCGACGGTTTGACCGGTGCAGGAATGACCTGGGGCAAGAATGGTGAGGTTACCAAGAGCCCGAAGGGTATGGTAATCGAAAATGGTGTATATGTAGGTCTTGACTAATTCGGTCGGCATACAGAATCATACGAAGTAAGAGTTGCCACGCTTGTGATTTATCGTTGCAAGCGTGGCCTTTTTTTATGTAAACTCTTTACCGCTTTAACGGAAAAAACATTGCCATTTTTGTCTTTTTGTGATAGAATAAAATGTATTGTTATTTACTTTTTAGAAATTGAGGTGCAGTATATGGATTTCCTTTCAAATGTGATTAACGGAATCAGTTTGGGAAGTATCTACGCGATTATCGCGCTGGGGTACACCATGGTATACGGTATTGCAAAAATGTTAAATTTTGCACACGGTGATGTTATCATGGTAGGTGCCTATGTATGCTTCTTTATGACCAGTCGTTACAATATGCCTGCCATTGTCGGCATACTGTTATCGATGTTTGTTTGTACGGTGCTTGGTATTATGATTGAACGTCTGGCGTATAAGCCACTCAGACAAGCTACTTCTCTTGCGGTGTTGATTACGGCAATCGGTATGAGCTACTTTTTACAGAATGCGGCACAGCTTCTTTGGACTTCCAATCCGAAGGTGTTTAAGTCCGTTGTGGGAGACGGCGGTATCCAGCTTACGGAAGGATTATATGTATCTTACGTTACCTTAGTTACGATTGCGGCCTGCGTGATTATTATGATTGCATTGACTGTATTTACCGGCAAGACGAAGATGGGTAAGGCCATGCGTGCCTGCTCCGAAGATAAGGGTGCGGCACAGCTGATGGGTATCAATGTAAATACCACGATTTCCATTACCTTTGCCATCGGTTCCGCACTGGCGGCGATTGCGGGCGTGCTTCTTTGTTCCGCATATCCGAATCTGGTACCGACCACCGGTTCCATGCCGGGTATTAAAGCGTTTACCGCGGCGGTATTCGGCGGTATCGGTTCCATTCCGGGAGCTTTAATCGGTGGTGTGTTACTGGGTATTATTGAGATTTTTGCAAAGGCATACATCTCTACGGAAATCTCCGATGCTATTGTGTTCGGAGTACTGATTGTGGTATTGCTTGTAAAGCCTACGGGTCTTCTGGGTAAGAAGATTAGCGAGAAAGTGTGAGGTGAGCGGGATGAAAGGGAAAAAGACTTTAAACAAAACGTCAAAGAACAATTTCATTACCATGGGTGGCCTGCTTCTCGTTTATGTGATTGTTTTGATTTTAAAAGAGGGTGGAATTACCACCAACTTAATTAACGGCCAGCTGGTTCCGATTTGTGCCTATATGATTATGGCGATTTCTTTGAATCTGACCGTAGGTATCTTAGGAGAGTTGAGCCTCGGTCATGCGGGCTTTATGAGCGTCGGAGCTTTCGGCGGCGTGTTTATCGGTTCGTTGATGCAACAGGTATCCGATTCCAAAACGCTGTGTCTTTTGGTGGCGGTAATTGCCGGTGGTTTGATGGCAGCTCTCGCGGGACTGTTAATCGGTATTCCGGTACTTCGTCTCCGGGGTGACTATCTGGCGATTGTAACTCTTGCATTCGGACAGATTATTAAGAGTATTGTAAATATTTTGTATATCGGTTTGGATTCGGAAGGATTGCACGTAGCGTTTATTAACAAGCCGGAAATTCTGGATGACGGAAAGATGATTATCAGCGGTTCCATGGGTGTTGTAGGAAATCGCAAGCTTTCCACCTTTACCTTTGCATTCATTGTTTTGATGCTTTGTCTTATTGTAATTTACAATCTGATTCAGAGCCGTACCGGTCGTGCGATTATGGCACTGCGCGACAATCGTATTGCTGCCGAGTCGGTAGGTATCAATGTTACGAAGTATAAGCTGTTGGTATTTTCCATTTCCGCAGCAATGGCGGGTATGGCAGGTACGATATTTGCCTTTAACTATTCCACCGTATCTCCGACGAAGTTTGACTTTAACACTTCGATTCTGGTGCTGGTATTTGTTGTTTTGGGAGGCTTAGGAAGTATGCGTGGTTCCTTGATTGCTGCAGCACTTCTGACCTTGCTTCCGGAGCTTTTGCGTGAGTTCTCCGATTACCGTATGTTAGTGTACGCAATCGTATTGATTCTCGTAATGCTCGGTACCAACAACCCGAAGATTCGCGACTTCTTTGCAAAGATGTTCGCTCGTAAAAAGACGGCAAAGGAGGAAAACGCAAATGGATAAGGGAAAAATTCATGAAGTCATCAGTGAGAGCATTATCCCGGACAGAGACAAAGATAAGCGTCCGGTGTTGGAATGCAGCCATTTGGGAATTACCTTCGGCGGACTTGTGGCGGTAGATGATTTTAATCTCACGGTGGGTGCTACGGAGATTGCGGGACTCATCGGACCGAACGGTGCCGGAAAAACTACGGTATTTAATTTGTTAACCAAGGTATATCAACCGACTCACGGTACGATTTTGTTAGACGGACAGGACACGAGAGGCATGAGTACCATGCAGGTAAACAAAGCCGGGATTGCCCGGACTTTCCAGAATATTCGTCTCTTTGATAAATTGACGGTAGAGGAGAACGTAAAAATCGGTCTCCACAACCAGATAAAGTGTTCCACCATAAACAGTATTCTTCGTCTTCCGGCTTATTGGAAGACCGAAAAGGAAGCTCACGAAAAGGCCTTGGAGTTACTTTCTATTTTTGATATGCAGGATATGGCAGATTATAAAGCAGGAAGCCTTCCGTACGGTGCACAGCGTCGTTTGGAGATTGTACGTGCCCTTGCTACCAATCCGAAGCTGTTGCTCCTTGACGAGCCGGCAGCGGGTATGAATCCGTCCGAGACTGCGGAGTTGATGGAAAATATCCGTAAGATTCGCGATACCTTCCAGATTGCGATTCTTTTAATTGAGCACGATATGAATCTGGTTATGGGTATTTGTGAAGGAATTGCGGTGCTTAATTTCGGTCGTATTATTGCCAAAGGCTCTCCGGAGGAGATTCAGGCAAATCCGACGGTAATCGAGGCATATCTCGGTAAGAAGAAGGAGGACTAGGCCATGGCAATGCTTGAAGTGAATAATATCAATGTATATTACGGCAGTATCCACGCAGTAAAGGATATCAGCTTTAAAGTAGAAATGGGAGAAATTATTTCCCTGATCGGTGCCAACGGTGCCGGTAAGACTACGATTTTGCAGACGGTGTCCGGTCTTTTAAAGAGTACCACCGGTTCCATCGTGTTTAACGATCAGGATTTGATGCACATTCCGGCCCATAAGATTGTTGGACACGGATTGGCACAGGTACCGGAAGGACGTCGTGTATTCCTTCAGATGTCCGTTATGGAGAATTTGGAACTGGGTGCTTACACACAACCGAAGAATACCATTGAACACAATCTTGAAATTGTTTTTGAACATTTCCCGCGTCTTAAGGAACGCAGAACCCAGGTGGCAGGGACTTTATCCGGCGGTGAGCAGCAGATGCTTGCCATGGGACGTGCCATGATGTCGAACCCGACGCTTCTTATGCTTGATGAGCCGTCCATGGGTCTGGCACCGATTTTAGTTGATGAGATCTTTAAGATTATTGAGGATTTGAATAAAGCGGGTGTTACCATTCTTCTCGTAGAGCAGAATGCACAGATGGCACTTTCCGTTGCAAACCGCGGTTATGTACTGGAAACCGGTAAGGTGGTTATGACGGCGGATGCCAAGGATTTGTTAAACGATGATTCCGTAAGAAAGGCATATTTGGGAGCATAATCCGGAAAGGAGAAGACCATGAAAAATTATGTGATTACGATTGCAAGAGGCTACGGCAGCGGCGGACGTACCATCGGCCAGATGTTAGCAAAGGAGTTAAATATTCCGTATTACGACAGAGAGTTGATGCGTCTGGCTTCCGATGAGAGCGGTATCAATGAGGAGCTGTTTGCAAAGGCGGATGAGAAAGTAAAGCAGAGTCTTTTGTTTAAGATTGCAAGAAAAGAATATAACGGGGAACTGATTCCGCCGGACAAGGAAGAATTTGTTTCCAATGATAACCTGTTTGCATATCAGGCAAAGGTGATTAAGGACTTGGCCGCGGAAGGTCCGTGTGTCATCGTGGGACGTTGTGCTGACTATATTTTAAGAGATTTGCCCCATGCGGTACGTCTCTACATACATGCTCCGCTTGCGGATTGTGTGGCTCGTACCGAGGGGAAACTTCCGGGAGATGCGAAGGAACGGGAAAAGCAGATTCTTGCTATTGACAAGCGTCGTGCGGCATATTATAAATATTATACCGGTAATGAATGGACCGATGCAGGCAACTATGATTTGTGCCTGAACACCAATCATCTGGATTACGAGACTTGTGTAAAGATTACAAAGTCGTTTTTGGAGATTATTCCGGAGAGAGTATAATTAGAGCAGACAGAAGAGACGGCAAAAGGTCGTCTCTTTTTCTTCTTGACAATATAGGATATAACCTATATAATAAAGATAAGAAAGTAATAGGGGGATAATATATGCCGGTGATTTCATGATTTCAGGGAATTGTAATTAAAATGTACTTAAGACAAAAGGAACACAACCCACCGCATATCCATGCAATCTGCGGAGAATGTGTAGGAATGTTTTCGTTGGATAATGGAGAGATGTTTGAAGGAGATGTGCCGGTAAAGGGACAGGCTTATGTAAAAGAATTTATTGAGCATTATCGGGATAGACTGATTCAGATGTGGGAAACACAGGAGTTTGAAGTGCTTCCGGCAATTCGGTAACAGAAAGGGCGATGCAGATGTATCATAAAATAAAAACAATAAAGGCACTGGATAATCTGAAGCTTTTAGCAGTGTTTCAAGATGGAACGGAGAAGGAATACAATGTAAGGGCACTGGATTCGATTTTCCCACAGTTCAAGGAGTTGGAGAAGAATCCGGAATTGTTTGCACAGGTAAAAGTGGATGTGGGAGGCTACGGAATTTCATGGAATGATGAGCTGGATTTGGCTGCGGATGAAATCTGGGAGTGTGGAATTACAGTAGGTAAAAAGGAAGTTGGTCTTGCCAATATGGTGGCAGAACGTCTGGTTTCTGCAAGAGACAGTGTAGGAATGACCCAATGCCGTCTGGCGGAAGAAACCGGTATCTATCAAGCAGATATCAGTAAGATAGAGCGGGGACTTGCCAATCCTTCCTTGCTTACGTTACAGCGATTGGCTGACGGGATGGATATGGAGATTGTGATTGAGTTTGTACCGAAGAGGAAGTAGATGATAAAAGAGCGATATATCAAGATGATTTGATTGACATATCGCTCTTTTTTGGGAGTTACTTTCTTATCTTACCAATCCCCTCCATCACCTTCTCATCCACTTCTCTGGACACGGTCAAAGAGCTCTCTTTCACCAGCTCCTCTACCTCTTTCACGGAAAGTCTATCGGTTTGCGCAACAGTTCCTCCGTTATTTCTCTGCACTACCGGAACAAAACGTTTTCGCAGGACAAAATAAAGTCCGAATACCACAAGCGGAATCCCGATGAGTCCCGCTACCAACAGCGGAGAGAAGGAAGACTTCCCGGGAACGGGTGGGTAGAGCGGATTTTCTATACCGATTGTTGTAGTGTGTAGCAGTTCATCGGTGAAGCAGTAACCGTCTGTGTAGGAAACAGAAATTGCATCGCCGTAAGTTTTATAAAGGTCGGCAATGAAGTCAAGGGTTGCCTCGTTATTGGCTTTCTCCGCAAGAAACTCGATTTCGATATGGTTTTCACGGTCATCCAGGCCACTGGAAACCATGCCAAGCCCTTCTTTCTTGAAATACGGAAGCAATTCGTCCTGAATCTGCATCAGATAGTTGTGGGGGTGGGTTTGGGTCACAAAGGTTACGGAAGCGTCGTCTTCTATTTGGTCTAAAATCTCCTGTTTTCCGGTTTCTCCGGCCGCATCGTTTGTAACGCCCAAGGTCAAATTATAGGAACTTCCATCGGTGGACCAGATGCCGGTCACATAGTCCGGATAGCCGTCATTACACCATTTTTGGAATAAATCAAAAAGGGTAGGATAGGTGGTTTGATTTGTTGTTATTTCGTTCATAATGTACCTCCGTTTAATAAGGCTTGCAAGGTTTTCAGCGTTTTGCGGTAGTTACGGTAAACTGCGGACAGAGATTGTCCCGTGATGCGGGCAATGTCCTGAAAACCCAGTTCGGCATTTAACCGCAAGGAAAGGATTTCCCGTTCCGTACAGGACAGGGCAGCAATCCCGCGTTCCAAATCCGTTTTTACAACAATGCTATCCATGTGTTCCGGGGAAGCAAGTGTTATATCATCGATGTTTGCGGGCTGTGCTTTCCGAAGAGCATCAATGGCCAGATTATGTGCCACTTGAAAAAGCCATGCTCTCGGATTTTTAACGGTAGTATCCGGAGGAGACACGAAAAGCTTCACAAAGAGGTCCTGTGTCAAATCCTCGGCGGTGGTCCGGTTCTGTACAATGCGGTAGATAATGGTAAACACCGGTTGTTTTAGATCGTGATAAAGTTGGGTGAAGGCTTCCTTATCACCGCGTTGTATTCGTGCGAATAATTCGTTTTGTTGTGTTTTGTCCATGGCGCAAAACTCCTTTCACCTACTATGACGAATGAGGAGGGTGTTTTTTTCGGGATATGTAAAATTTTTGTTTACAATCCAAAATTATTTGACGCTGTCGTGATGAAAAAAGTAGAGAAAAGAAAACGGGGTGTTAAGGTATCCGGTTCGATACGTTTAACACCCTCATTTTTGGTCTGTTGTCTAAGGCTGTGCCCGGTGCAGGGCATCTCCTTACCGGCTGTTAGTCGACGGCAAGCCTCTAAATCTCCCGTGTTACTTCCCTAAGCCACTCGCCCTCTTCCTTATTCATATACGGAAGCAGGGTCTCGTACACCTTTTGATGGTAGTAGTTTAAAATCTGCCGTTCTCTTGCGGTCATTTCTTCCGGAAGTACCGCATCTAAATCAATCGGAGCCATGGTCAGGGTTTCGAAGTACATGTACTGGCCGTACTCGTTTTTCTCACCCTTTTTGCAGAGCAGTTCATTTTCGATACGGATGCCGTGGCTGTTTTCCACGTAAACACCCGGTTCGTTGGTGGTCACCATGCCTTCTTCCAAAATACAGCTGTCGTTACGTTCCGGCACAATGCGCCAACGGAACCCGTTCGGTGCTTCGTGTACATTTAGAAGATATCCTACGCCGTGACCGGTACCGCAACGGTAATCCAGACCCATCTGCCACAACGGGCCACGGGCAAGGATGTCAAGATTAATACCGCGGCAACCGTGTAAGAATTTTGCATCGGAGAGGGAAAGCATACCCCGAAGAACGGCGGTGTAGTGCTGCTTCCATTCAAGCGGTAAATCACCTAAGACATAGGTTCTTGTAATGTCGGTGGTTCCTTCGTAATACTGACCGCCGGAGTCCACCAAAAGGAAGCCCTGCGGTGCTAAAGTAGCAGCGGACTTCTCGTCTGCGGAATAGTGCATCATAGCCGCGTTTGCGTTATAGGCGGAAATGGTTTCAAAGCTCGGTTCTAAAAAGCCTTCCTGTTCCTTGCGAAGAGAGAGCAGGTACTCGGCAGCGGAATACTCGGTGATGGTTTCCTTGCCGATGTTTTTCTTTAACCAATACATAAACTTTGTCACGGCCACGCCATCTTTGATGTGACCGAGAGCAAGATTTTTTTGCTCGGTTTCGTTTTTGATTGCTTTGGCAAGAAGAATCGGTCCCGGTGCGTCGAGAACGGTGCATTCTTTCGGCAGTGCCTGTACAAGAGCACAGTTAACGCGCTTGGCATCAAGGAGTACCGGACAGGCGCGAAGTTTGGTAACATCTTCATAGACGGCATCATAAGGGCGGACAATCACGCCTTCCTCTTCCAAAAGCTTTTTCGTAGTATCATCCAAAGCCGTTTCGTTTACATATAAAAATGCTTTTGTATCAGTGACCATAGCGTAGGAGAGAAAAACAGGATTGTTTTCCACATCGTTTCCCCGAAGGTTAAAGAGCCATGCGATTTCATCCAAAGAGGTCAGCAAGTATACCTCTGCGGTATGGTCGGTGTTTTTCGCAAAACGTTCCGATGCTCCGTTTTTATAAACAGCCTCCGGGCGAATCTTTTTCATGGATTCCCGTACTTCGGAAAGTTTGGTAATGGTGGATTTGCCGGTATAGCATTCGGCAAGACGGTAAGCCGGTTTTGCGGAAAGTGCCGGGCGGTCCGGCCATAGCTTATCCGGAAACGGTACATCATGACGAACGGTCACGGTATCCGGAAAACGCTCCCGTAACTGCATCAAAAAGGCATAGGAGAGCAGGCGGCCGTCAAAGCCTAAGGTTCCGCCTTGAGCCAGTAATTCTTTTAATTTGTCTTCCGGTGTCGGCACGTTTTCCATCCCGCTGCGATACAGGGTGATGCCGCTTCCTAAAAGTTCCTGTTCTGCCTGAATAAAGTAACGTCCGTCGGTAAACAGTCCCGCTTCGGTCAGGGTCACAAACAGGGTGCCCGCAGAGCCGGTAAAGCCGGATAAATAAGCCCGAAGCTTAAAATGGTCGTCCAGATATTCGGAGCCGTGGTAGTCCGCGGTAGGTACATAATAGACATCAATGCTGTTCTGTTTCATGAAGCTGCGCAGAGCTTCGATACGTGCTGCATATAAGTTCATATAGTAAACTCCTTTCGGTGGAATAGCCTCTGGGATTATCTTAGCACAAAAGACCTAAAAAGAAAAGGCAAAAACTTGTTTTCTGACACCGAATGGACACAGCCTTATGGTATGTTGAAAAAGGAGAATACGAAGGAGGATGGGGCTTTGAAGGTTTTAAAGAAAAAAAGACTTTGGTTGTTACTTTTATATCCGCTTACTTTTTTGATTTCGGCACTTGCCAAACGAAGTGTGTTTTTTGCGGAAGAGGTGTTTGCAAAACGGATTTATAAGGTACATTCTATTGTGGTATCGGCGCTTACCGGGTGGATTCCCTTTTCGGTGGCAGAGTTTATTGTGGTTGTGGGACCGGTGGTGTGCCTTGTACTTTTGATTCGTTTTATTGTACATATGGGAAAGGACAAGGAAAACCGGTTTGCAAGATGTTTGCTCGGAATGATTAATGTAGCCTGTGTGGCAGCGGTGATACTGTTTGTTTATGTGATCGGGTGCGGTGTCAACTATCACCGGGTTTCCATAGCGGACTATCGGGGGATTACGGTAAGAGATTCCTCTAAGGAGGAGTTGTACGGACTGTGTACCGAACTGGCGGAGCAGGCTTACGAATTACGGGAGGAACTTACGGAGTATGAGGACGAAGACGGAGTGCTTCGTTTGCCGGTGTCGAACCGGGAACTGGGAAAGATGACCCGGGATGCTTATAAAAATCTTTCGGAGGAACTTCCTGTATTAAAAGGATTTTATCCGGCACCGAAGTGTATTACGAGTTCTAAGGTGTTTTCTGCCATGGAAATCACAGGGGTATTTACCTGTTGGACCATGGAAGCCAATGTAAACGTAGATGTTACGGATTATTACAGAGCGTATATTATGGGCCATGAACTGGCACATCTTCACGGATTTATGCGGGAAGACGAAGCAAATTACTTGGCTTATCTGGCTTGTATGGCTTCGGAGGAACCGTTGGTACGTTACAGCGGAACCATGCTTGCCTTGGTTTATTGCGGAAATGCCCTTGCGGGACAGGATATGGAGCTTTACGGTGAACTTTGGGGAAAGTATCACGAAGGTATGGTACGGGACTTTGCGGATAACAGTGCCTATTGGGAACAATATAAGGACACGGTTATCAGCGAGACCGCTGACAAGGTAAACGATGTGTACTTGAAAGCCAATGAACAGGAAGACGGGGTAAAAAGCTACGGCAGAGTCGTGGATTTATTGCTGGCAGAGTATCGGAAGAATCAAAAAAATTAGCTTTCCAAAAGAAGAAATGTAAGGTATAATAATGATAGGGAAAGCTTTGTATGCGAAAAAGGGAGGTATAGAATGTGATATTTGAGTGGGATGAAGAGAAAAATAGTATTAACAAAGTAAAGCATCGGATTTCTTTTGAAACGGCGGCACATGTTTTTGATGACCCGGATTATATTGAGATGTTTGATTTTGAGCATAGTACGGAAGAAGATCGATATATAGCAATTGGGAAAGTAGGAGATATTTTGTTTGTGGTATTTACTGAAAGACGTGAAGTAATACGTTTAATATCCGCAAGACTTGCAACAGAGAAGGAAAGGAGGCTTTATTATGATCAAGACCTTTACTATTAAAAGGGGCCAAAAACCTACGGAAGAACAGCTTAGAGAAGTAGAAGAAGCAAAGAAAGTACCGATTGTTTTTGATGAGGATTGCGAGGAACTTTCCGATGCAATGGTAAAAGCCTTTCAGTGTGCTGTTGTGAAGAGAAATCGAAAGAAGATTAATGCCTAATAGTTTTATTAAGGGTCCAGTGAGCCTCGGCGTTTATACCGGGGCTTTTGACTTTTCTTGTGTAGATTGATATATTGAAAACATGGGAGAAATATTATTTACAAGAGAGAGGCGGTGACGGCGCACTATGGAAGACTATAAACTAAACGACAAAGATATTCGGAAAATAATCTACGAAAGTTTCTCCCGTAGTAAAGATGAAAACCGTATATTAGAAGAATTTTCCATGGGAGACAGCCGTGCCGACATGCTTTTGGTAACAAAAACAAAACTCATCGGATTGGAAATCAAAAGTGACCGGGATTCCTTTGTGCGCTTGGAACGACAGATACGGGATTACGAAAAATTCTTTGATACCAACTACCTTGTGGTAGGAACTTACCATGTGGAAGAAGCTCTGCGTACCGTACCGGCACATTGGGGTATCTATGAAGTCTATGAAAACGAGGACGGAACCTACGTGATGGAACTGGTCCGCGGTGCATCTATGGCATTAAAAGATAACACGGAAGAAAAGTTGTATCTTCTTTGGCGAAACGAACTGATGAAAATCGTGCGGGACTATCGTTTGGCAAAAGGAAATTTGCAAAGAAAAGAGAAAATGATAAGTAAAATAATCAGAGGATTGACGGTTCCTGTGATACAGACGGAGATATGCAGTGCGCTGATAAATAGAGAGTATAAATAGAAAGTGTCATTTTTTTTACTGCGTGGCAAGTTTTACATCTGTTTCTTTACGATATCGTATTCATTGTCAAAGTGGTAGTACGGGCACTCTCTTACGGTGCCGGACATTAAACGGGAATAATCATCCTCGTCCATGCCGCCTGCCATGCATACATATTCTTCGTAATCGTCATCGTAACGGAAATTGCTGCAGGTATCGCAACTGTATTGTGTACTCATAATATCCTCCTTGGATTGAAAAACAAAATATAGGCAGACCTCCGGAAGCGGAGTGTCTTGTGCAAAAGGCAAATTGCCACAGGGAATAGTATATCATACTTTGTGGAATTTGCCATCTTTTTTTTCTGTGATTGACAAGTGATACGGAAACTCATAAACTTAAGATAAGAACAGAATTTTTTTCGGAAATGAGAGGATACTACCATGGCAAACGTGATGCAGCGTTTTTTCGGACATCTTCATACCATCAATAAACATAAGCGTATGGTGATGAAACACTGTTTTAAGTTGGGATTGTATAAACGAGGACTGCTTCATGATTTGTCAAAGTATTCTCCGGCTGAGTTTTTTGTGGGTGTAAAATATTTCCGTGGGAATGTGAGTCCCAATAATATTCAACGTGAGGTAGAAGGAGTGGCAACGGCCTGGATGCATCACAAGGGGCGCAACAAACATCACTACGAGTACTGGATTGATTATAAGAAGGATGCGGAATGTGAACTTGCAGGTATGAAAATGCCTCTCCCCTATGTGTTGGAAATGTTTTGTGACCGGGTAGCAGCCAGTAAAGTGTACAACAAAGAAAGGTATACACAAAAAGATCCGTTGGCTTATTATAGGAGAGGAGAAGGAAAGTATCTCATGCATCCGGAAACCGTGGCGTTGTTGGAAAAACTTTTGGTCATGTTGGCAGAGGAAGGGGAAGAAGCAACCTTTTCCTACATCCGTATGGAACTGCTTGGAAAGAGAAGATAATGTTAACATTTTAACCAGCAAAATTCGATGTTTTTTTCAATCAGAATGATTGCTTTTTGTTTGGAAATGGTGTATAGTAGAGTCGCGTTAAGAAGTGATAACGCAGGCAAAGCACAGGAAAGGAGAGCAGAATGATGCGCGAAGAATGGAGAAGTTTTAAATCAGGTGTTTGGGAACGGGAAATAAACACAAGAGACTTCATTCAAAAAAATTACGATTCTTACGAAGGTGATGAATCCTTTCTGGCAGGGCCGACGGAGGCGACAAAGGCACTTTGGGAACAGGTACTGGAGTTGTCGAAGAAAGAGCTGGAAGCCGGTGGTGTGCTGGAGATGGACACCAGCGTGATTTCAACCATTACTTCCCATGGTCCGGGCTATTTAGATAAAGAGAAAGAAAAAATTGTAGGATTTCAGACGGACAAGCCGTTTAAGCGTTCTTTGCAACCGTACGGCGGAATCCGTATGGCGGCAAAGGCTTGCAGCGACAACGGTTATACCCTTGACCCGCAGGTGGAAGAGTTTTTTACCATACATCGTAAAACCCATAATGCGGGTGTATTTGATGCGTATACCCCGGAGATGCGTGCATGCCGTTCCAGTCATATTATCACGGGACTTCCGGATGCTTACGGCAGAGGACGGATCATCGGCGATTACAGACGTGTGGCACTTTACGGTGTAGATCGTTTGATTGAAGATAAGGAAGATCAGAAGAATTCCACCCGTACGATTATGTATTCCGACGTAATTCGTGACCGTGAAGAACTGTCCGAGCAGATTCGTGCCCTAAAGGATTTGAAAAAACTTGGTGAGATTTACGGTTTTGATATCGGAAGACCGGCAAAGAATGTACAGGAGGCAATCCAGTGGTTGTATTTCGGCTATCTTGCTGCGGTAAAGGAACAGAACGGTGCGGCGATGTCTCTCGGAAGAACCTCCACGTTTCTTGATATCTATGCACAGCGTGACCTTGCGGAAGGAACCTTTACAGAAGATGAAATACAGGAAATGGTAGACCATTTCATTATGAAACTTCGTCTGGTGAAGTTTGCAAGAACACCGGAATACAATGCATTGTTCTCCGGCGACCCGACCTGGGTGACGGAGTCCATCGGCGGTATCGGAATCGACGGAAGACCGCTTGTAACAAAGATGTCTTTCCGTTATCTGCATACGTTACAGAATCTGGGGGCGGCACCGGAACCGAATATGACCGTGCTTTGGTCCACCAGACTTCCGCAGGCATTTAAGCGGTTCTGCGCAAAGGTTTCCATTGAGTCTTCTTCGGTTCAGTACGAGAATGACGATTTGATGCGTGTAACCCACGGCGACGATTACGCGATTGCATGTTGTGTGTCCTCCATGCGTGTCGGAAAGGAAATGCAGTTCTTCGGAGCAAGAGCAAACCTTGCAAAGTGTCTGCTTTATGCCATCAACGGTGGTGTGGACGAGATTACGAAAAAGCAGGTAGCACCGGAATATCGACCGATTACTTCCGAGTATTTGGATTACGACGAGGTAATGCATAAGTACAACGAGATGATGAAATGGCTTGCCCGTGTATATGTGAACACCTTAAATATTATTCACTTTATGCATGACAAGTATTGTTATGAAAAATTGCAGATGGCGCTTCATGATAAGAAAGTGACCCGTTGGTTTGCTACCGGTATTGCGGGACTTTCCGTTGTGGCAGACTCCCTCTCTGCAATTAAGTATGCAAAAGTAAAGGTAATCCGTGATGCCGACGGTATTGCGGTGGATTATGAAGTGGAAGGTGATTTCCCGAAGTACGGAAACGATGATGACCGCGTGGATGAAATCGCAAGAGAAGTAGTTCACACGTTTATGCAGTATATTAAGGGAAACCACACTTATCGCGGTGGTATTCCGACCACTTCCATTCTTACCATTACGTCTAATGTAGTGTACGGTAAGAATACCGGTTCTACACCGGACGGAAGAAAAGCAGGAGAACCGTTTGCACCGGGAGCAAATCCGATGCACGGAAGAGACAAGCTCGGTGCGATTGCATCTTTGGCGTCTGTATCTAAGCTTCCGTTCCGGGATGCGCAGGACGGCATTTCCAATACCTTTACGGTAATTCCGGGAGCACTTGGTAAAGAAAGTGTTGTGCTTTCCGGTGATTTGGCACTGGAACTTGGTGAGGGGTGTTGCGGTCCGGCGTGTCAGCCGGCAGAACCGGACTACGGCACCTCAGAATAGAAAGGGGCAGACCTATGGCAGCAGATTTGAATCAAATCGATAATTTGGTAGCGTTATTGGACGGATACGTAGAGCAAGGCGGTCATCATTTAAATGTGAATGTGTTAAACCGCGAAATGCTTTTGGATGCACAGAAGCATCCGGAACAGTACCCACAGCTTACGGTACGTGTGTCCGGCTATGCGGTAAACTTTAATAAGCTTACAAAAGAACAGCAGGACGAGGTGATTTCTCGTACCTTCCATGAGGTGATTTAATGCAGGGATGGATTCATTCTGTGGAAAGTTTCGGAACGGTAGACGGTCCGGGGCTCCGGATGGTTATTTTTCTGCAAGGGTGTCCGATGCGGTGTGCTTACTGTCATAACCCGGATACCTGGGCAGAGAAACGGGGGACTTTGATGTCTTCCGAAGAGCTGATTGAGAAGTTTCTTCGGAATCAAACCTATTACAGAAACGGCGGAATTACGGTCTCCGGAGGAGAACCGCTTTCTCAGTCGGATTTTGTAACGGAATTGTTTCAAAAGGCAAAGAAGAAGGGTATTTCTACCTGCCTGGATACCTCCGGTATTTTGTTTTCTTTTCGGAAAAATTCAAACGGATGGGAAAAAGCGCAGAACGGAATCCATGAAGAAATCAGAAACTACGGTGCAGGAATGTCGCTAAAGGAGTTTGAAGATCTTTTGGCTGTGACGGATTTGGTGTTGCTGGATATCAAGCACATGGATACGGAAGTCCATCGTAGTCTGACCGGCCATTCCAATGAAGCGGTGTTTGCGTTCTTGGAGTTTTTAGAGGAAAGAAATGTTCCGGTCTGGGTTCGCAGAGTGGCGGTTCCGGGATATACCGACGAGGAAGAAGAGTTGATTCGTCTGGGAGAATACATCGGCAGGTTTTCCAATTTGCAGGCAGTAGAAGTATTGCCGTATCATACGATGGGATCTTCCAAATACAAGGAACTGGGAATTCACTACCGGTTGGAAGGGGTACCGGAAATGGATGTGGAGCTTGCAAAACAAAAGCGGCAATTGATTTTACAGGGAATACGAAATTATCGCAGCCGCGAAATGAAAAAATAAAGATTCATTAAAAACTTGCATGATTTATTAGTGATACTAATAAGCTGTGCAAGTTTTTTTCATGCAAAATTTTTAAGAAAATTGGAAAAGGGACATTGCCGAAACGAAAAAGAAATGGTATGATAAGAGTAGTTTTTTGATAACATAACGCCGGAAGGCGGGGAAAGAGGTAACGTTATGGAAATGAAATCCATTCAAAAGGAACTGAGCAGCAATTCTTATCCGGGCAGAGGTATTATTATCGGTAAGTCTCCGAACGGAAAGTATGCAGTGACCGCGTATTTTATCATGGGTAGAAGTGAGAACAGCAGAAATCGTGTGTTTGTTACCGAAGGTGACGGCATCCGTACGGAAGCCTTTGATCCGAGCAAATTAAGTGATCCGAGCTTAATTATCTATGCTCCGGTACGCGTTCTTGGCAACAAGACCATCGTTACCAACGGTGACCAGACCGACACCATCTATGAATTGATGGATAAGCAGCAGACCTTTGAGCAGGCGCTTCGTACCAGAGAGTTCGAGCCGGATGCTCCGAACTACACTCCTCGTATTTCCGGTATTTTACATACGGGAGCCGGTGCATATAACTATGCAATGTCTATCTTAAAGAGCAACAACGGTGATCCGAGCAGCTGCCATCGTTACAACTTTGCATACAATGATCCGAAGGCGGGCGAGGGACATTTTATCCATACTTACATGGGAGACGGTAATCCGCTTCCGAGCTTTGAGGGTGAGCCGAAGCTTGTGGATACTGTAGATGATATCGATGCTTACACCGAGCTTTTGTGGACGAACTTAAACGAAGAGAATAAGGTTTCCTTGTTTGTTCGCTACATTGATATCGTAACCGGTACTACCGAAACCAGAATTGTAAATAAGAACAAGTAAGACGTTCCGAATACAGGATAGAAAGTTTAAGAAAGCAGAGATTGACAGGAGGCACATTATGAACGAATTCGAATTAAAGTACGGATGTAACCCGAATCAGAAGCCGTCCAGAATTTTCATGGAAGACGGCAGTGAACTCCCGATTACCGTATTAAACGGCAGACCGGGCTATATCAATTTCTTAGATGCATTTAACGGCTGGCAGTTGGTAAACGAGTTAAAGAAGGCAACCGGTCTTCCGGCTGCAACTTCCTTTAAACATGTTTCCCCGGCCGGTGCAGCAGTAGGTCTTCCGCTTACCGAAGTGGAGAGAAAGATTTACTGGGTAGATGACATGGGAGAGCTTACCCCGATGGCAAGTGCTTATGCAAGAGCAAGAGGTGCTGACCGTATGTCTTCCTTCGGTGATTTTATTTCTCTTTCCGATGTTTGTGACGAATGCACCGCACGCATCATTAAGCGTGAGGTTTCCGACGGCGTTATCGCTCCGGGCTATACTCCGGAGGCTCTCGCTATCTTAAAGGAGAAGAAGAAGGGCGGATACAACGTAATTCAGATTGACCCGAATTATGTTCCGAAGCCGCTTGAGCGCAAGGAAGTTTACGGAATTACCTTCGAGCAGGGCAGAAATGAGTTAAAGGTAGACGATGAGCTCCTTTCCAACTTCGTTACCGCAAACAAGGATTTACCGGAGTCTGCTCGTATTGACCTTATCATTTCCCTTATTACCTTAAAGTACACCCAGTCCAACTCCGTGTGCTATGTAAAGGGTGGTCAGGCAATCGGTATCGGTGCGGGACAGCAGTCCAGAATTCACTGTACCAGACTTGCAGGCAGCAAGGCAGATAACTGGTATCTTCGCCAGAACCCGAAGGTATTGAACCTTCCGTTCTTAGATAAAATCGGCAGAGCAGACCGCGACAATGCAATTGATCTTTACATCGGTGAGGATTACATGGATGTATTGGCTGACGGTGCTTGGGAGCGTATCTTTAAGGAGAAGCCGGAAGTATTTACCAGAGAAGAAAAGCGTGCTTGGCTTGATACCATGACCGACGTAGCTCTCGGTTCCGACGCATTCTTCCCGTTCTCCGACAACATTGAGCGTGCATTCCGCAGTGGCGTTAAGTATATTGCAGAGCCGGGCGGTTCCGTTAGAGACGATCTTGTGATCGAAGCAGCGGACAAGCATAACATGGTAATGTGCTTCACCGGAATTCGTTTGTTCCACCACTAAAATTTCGGTTGTAAAAATACGCCATAGAGGATTGACGAAAAAAGTAAATTGTGTTACTGTTAATGTAGTGGGAAGTTGTTTTCTAAAGGAGGATATTATGCAACGTTTTGGAATTGGTGAAATGGAAATGAAGATGGCAAAGCTGCTTTGGGATAGAGAAGGAATCGGTTCCGGTGCAGTGGTTAAGTTGTGTGCGGAGGAGTTCGGTTGGAAGAAGTCTACTACCTATACGATGCTTCGCAGACTTTGTGAGCACGGTTTGTTTCAGAATGTAAACAGCGTGGTTACTTCTGTAATGAGCGAAGATGACTATAAGGCAAAGGTTGGTACGGAGTTGGTAAACGATAAGTTTGGCGGTTCCCTTCCGATGTTTGTGGCTGCATTTACGAGAAAGAACAAGCTGTCCAAGAAGGATAGAGATGAGTTATTGGCGATTATCGATAAGGCTGATAAGTAAGATGTGCAAGACCCCGGTTGCAGTTTTGTAACCGGGGATTTTTACGCCATATTCTTTGTCTTTTTATGGGAAATTGCAAGCGATGGCAGATAAACCAAACTATGGAAGATTGACGGAATCTTTGAAATGTGTTAAACTTTAGTTGCATGCAATACGTTTTTACGTAAGAACGATGGAGTATCCGACGAAGGAGTAAAAGCCGGAGAAATTAAAAAGTACAAATGAGGTGCCGATATGTCGAATGCTGCGTTTCTATGGATGGTGAACCAAGGGATAGAATTAGGATTAGTTACTCTTTGTCTGATACTTCTCCGCGTAATACTGCGGAGAACTGCGCCAAGGTTGTTTTCTTATCTGCTTTGGTGTACGTTGCCGGTGACAGTGTTGTGTAATTTTCTATTGCGAATGGTGTCAAATTTTTCTGTTCAAAGACTTATATACCTTTCGTTATCGTCGCCGTTAGAAATGAGTAAGAATTTCCTTGCGGTTGTGAAATTAATTTGGTTACTTGGCCTGGTTACATTTTTAATCACGCTTCTCTTAACGCATTTACAGTTTCGGCGGTGGTTGGTGGGCAGTATTCGTTTGAGAAAGAATATTTACCTTGCCAGCCGGATAACAACCCCTTTTACGATAGGCTTGTTATGGCCGAAAATCTATTTGCCGACCTCTGTAAAGCAGGAATATCACGAAGCAGTGATTCTTCATGAGCAGGTACATATCCGGAGAAAAGATATTTGGATGAAAAATTTCGCACTTCTCTTTCTGGCGTTGTTTTGGTTTCAACCTTTGCTTTGGCTTGCTTATCGGTTGTTTGTAAACGATATGGAAGAAGCCTGTGACGAAGCGGTGTTAAAGGAAAAGGGAGAGGAGTATTCCTCTGAGTATGCCAAAGTTCTGGTAGAGGTTTCTTATCAGGCAGGGAAGCTAAAAGGAGTTGCTGTCGGTTACGGTGGCGGAGAAGTGAAAAACAGGGTAAAGAATGTATTACGGTATAAACGGGCAAGATTTGGTGTTTATGTGGCTACTTTCTTGTGCTTTGTGTTGTTTGTGGCATTGATGATCCCGCTATCTTGGAGTGTTCCGCAGGTTGTGAAAAAGGAATTCTCTTTGGACGGAAGTCCTTCTGTGATAGTAGAGCAAAGCAAAATCAAAATAAAAATCGGTACCGAAGTGGTAAAATAAGAAGATTGATGCGAAAGGAGAAGGTTTTATGAAAAAAGTACTGGCTTTTTTTTCGATGATAATAATGATGACAACGTTGACCCAAGGAGTTACTGTGAAGGCAGCACAACCGACATTGACAGTGGAACAAGGAAAATTGACGGTGGTGGAATTGCCTCGGACGCAGTCTGATTCCAAAGTGTCTTATACACCGTATGAGTACAGCCAGACCTTTACATTTAAAATGGACGGAGTTGTAATTGCCACTGCTACGGCGGAATGTGAGGTATGGCATTATTCGGATGGGAAGGTACATTTGTATAATCGTACGATCAGTACTATAGGCACTGCAAATTATACCTCATATCGGACTTATGGCAGTATTGTAAATACGGACGGCAGTTTAAGTTATACTACGGGAGACCGGGTTGTGATTTATGATGAGGCGTATACCTGGCGCTATGCCATTGACTTCCGTATCACTCCGACCACATCCGGATCTTTTTCCTGTTACGGAGTATAAGTGAATTTAAAGCGAAAGGACAGGCTTACGCCTGTCCTTTGATTTTCTTTAACCATTTGCCGCTTCGTAGGCGGAAGTAACACCAGATACATTTGATAATTTGATCGATCTTTAAGAACGTATAAATCCAGAAGGACGGTAAGCCCCATTTCAGACCGGCAAGGTAACCTAACGGAATGGAGGCTACCCACAAAAAGAGGATGTCGCCGGCCATCAGGAAGGTGGTGTCGCCACCGGCCCGGAGTACGCCTTTGGTTAAAATGGAGTTCATGGACTGGAAGATGTTGATGATAATAATCGCATTCATCAAATCCCATGCAATTGCTTTTGCTTCCGGTGATACATCGTAATAATTTATGATCGGACCACGTAACAGGAAGATGAGAAGTGCGGAGAAACATCCGATGATAAAGCCTATGAACAGGAATGTATAGCCTTGTCTTTGCGCTTTGTCAATATCGCCTTCTCCCATGGTATGACCGGTAATGATACCGCTGGCGTTACAGACGCCGGTAGTAAGGACGGAGCTTAACTGTTGTACTACCATGGTAACGGAGTTGGCCGCTACAAAGGTTTCACCGATGCGCCCCATAATCATGGCTACTGTGTTATTACCGAAGGCCAAAAGGCCGTCGCTGATTAAAACCGGAATACTGATACGTATGTATTCGCCTAAAAGGTCCCGACACTTCATGAAAATATCCTTCAGACGATAGCGGATACGCTTATCAATAAAGAAGAAGTAGCCGCAGATGAAGCAAAGTTCAAATACACGGGCAATCAAAGTTCCCAGTGCGGCTCCGCCGATTTCCATACGCGGTGCGCCGAGATTACCGAAAATAAATACCCAGTTAAAAAATACATTGACGAAAAACGCCGAGATGGAACAGTACAGCGGAATCCGCACCTGTCCTACGGTACGCAATACAATGGTGCAGGTCAGGGAAAGACCAGTACAGATATAGGACGGAATCATCCACTTTAAATAGGTAATTCCGTGGGTGATAATTGCTGTTTCTTCGGAATAAATCCGCATAATCCATTCCGGCGAAATAATGGTAATGGCGGTAAAAATAGAGGAGAACACTACCACGAAGCGTAGCATAATGGTAATTGTTTTCTTTAAGGAATGTTTATCCTGCATTCCCCAGAACCGGGAGGTCAGTACGGAAGCACCCATTCCGATCCCCATACAACATATCATAAACAAATTAATAAACTGGCCTGCCAGAGAAGAGGCAGAAATCTGTGCATCTCCCATTTTACTCAGCATGATAGTATCCATCAGATTGATACCGACGGTAATTAAGGATTGCAGTGAAATCGGAATTGCGATTTTTACCATTTTCAAATAGAGTTCTTTGTCACCCAGATACTCTTTTAATTTCCATTCTTTCTTCATAATAAAACCTTCTTCTTGTAATTTTGCACAAGAAATATTGTATCATAAGGGGGAAGAACTGTCTATCTTAAAAAAAATTATATTTCTGTAAAAAAATAAATTGTCAAGCCGAAAAAAGTGTGATATAGTATCTATGTTATTTGAAACAATCTTTATTCCCAACGCAGGAGGATATGAAAATGAAAAAGGTTTATGAAGGTAAGACAAAAGATGTTTATGCTCTCGACAACGGCAATGTAATGTTAAAGTTCAAGGACGACTGTACCGGTAAGGACGGCGTTTTTGATCCGGGCGAGAATACCGTAGGTTTGACCATCGAGGGTATCGGTAAGGCTAATCTTCAGACTTCCATTCACTATTTTGAATTGTTAAAGAAGGCCGGCATCAAGACTCATTATGTAAGCGCTGATGTAGAGAACGCTACCATGGAAGTTCTTCCTGCTACTGTATTCGGTCATGGTCTTGAGGTTATTTGCCGTCTGGTTGCTACCGGCAGCTTTATTCGCAGATACGGTGAGTACATGGCTGACGGTACCGTTTTAGAGGGTGGTTATGTTGAGTGTACTTTTAAGAACGATGCTTTAGGTGATCCGCTTGTAACCGGTGAGGGTCTTGCAGCTCTCGGCGTTATGACTCCGGAGATGTTTGCAAGCATGAAGGAGCAGACCTTAAAGATTACCAAGATTGTTGCTGATGACTTAAAGTCCATCGGTCTTGATCTTTGGGACATTAAGTTTGAGTTCGGTTACAACAACAACGAAGTTATCTTGATCGATGAAATCGCTTCCGGTAACATGCGTGTTTACAAGGACGGCAAGATTGTAGAGCCGGTTGAGTTGACCAAGCTTATCTTAAACAGATAATAAGAGAATAAAGTAATTTTTAAGGAGCCTTCTGTGGACAAGCAGGAGGCTCCTTGTGCGTGTACGAAAATCAGTCATGGAGCACGTGGCTTGTACGAAGGTTACTTGACTTCTGTCTTAGTGCTTCTTTTGGCTGCTGCCGGTTCGTATTCAATATCATACAAGTCATGGTAGGATTCCAGTTCCGCGGTGTTCATCGGTGGGCGGTACATCATACCGGTGAGTTCTGTGGCAGAGCTGACATTCATGGTGTCAATATCCGGAAAATCATCCTCCATAGGCGTGGATGCCTCGAATACCTCCACGGTGCGGTTAACATTATCCCGTTGTTTTTGGCGCGCACTTTTGAGTTTTTGCGGTGCGCTGTGAGTTTGCGTACTGTCTTCTATATGAGACATAAGTTCATCACCTTTCATTTCTGTTTTTCATAGTATGTGAAGTTGCATTTTTCTCATACATTTAGTTTAGAAGAAAGTTGGAAAATATTGGTTTTGAGTAAAAAAAGGAAAAAAGAAGCCCTGAGACTTATGGTGGAACCTACAAAATGTAGCATGGACACAATAAGTCTCAGGGCTGTAATGAGTTACAAAACTATTTTACAATACGAATCTCTTTGATTTTCGGCTGGTTTGGAGCCAATACGGTGCCGTTCATATCTACCACCGGAGTGTTTTTACAAATAGCATCTACCACTTCGATTCCGCTTGTTACCTGACCGAAAGCAGCATAGTCTCCGTCAAGGTGCGGTGCATCTTCGTGCATAATGAAAAACTGACAGCTGGCACTGTTCGGGTCACCGGAACGAGCCATAGAAATAACACCGCGGGTATGAGCTAAATCATTCTTAATTCCGTTGGAGGAAAATTCACCCTCAATATTTCTGCCGGAATCTCCATAACCGAGACCTAACGGACAACCACCCTGGATCATAAAGCCGTTGATAATACGATGGAAGGTAAGACCGTTGTAAAAGCCGTCCTTTACCAAATCCAAATAATTGGTAACGGTAACCGGTGCCAGATCGGCATCTAATGTAAGAGCAATGGTACCGTAATTTTCGATTTCAATTTCAATGTTGTGTTTTCCGGATAAAAGATTTTCCGATTCCCGGGTCAGTAAGCCTTCTTCCGAAAGAGAAGGAATCTCGACGGAAGCATCTCCGGAAGCATCGGAAGTGGAGTCGGTAGAGGTGAATGTGCCGTCCTTGACATCCGTATCTCCCTTTTTGTCTTCCTTTTTACCGCAAGCGCAGACACATAAAACGCAAGCGGTAATAAAAACAAGCGATAACAATTTCTTTTTCATAAAATCCTCCTAAATAAGTGCGTAACCGCACAAAGTAACTATAGCATAGCAGGTAAATGTGTTAAAAATGTGTTGAGATGTTTTTTGTAATGTCTCTGATGGATTTTGGCTCCGATGGGGCCTTGCCGTATTCCGCAATCGGTAGTTCATACCAGGCAACTCCGCGCCATTCGCCCAGCTTGTAGCCCACATTTTTAAACTCACCCAGACATCGGAAGCCATAGGCGTGATGAAAGGCCTCACTTTTCGGGTTTGGTGTGGAAACCCCGGCGTATACCGTGTAATAGCCTTGCGTTCGAAGAAGCTCAATCACCGCTTCGTATAACTCCGAAGCAATATGATTTCTGTGAAAACGTTCGTGAATGTACACCGATAAATCCGCAGACCACCGGTAGGCAGCCCGTTCTCCGTGCTTTGACGCAAAGGCATATCCTGCAATCACGCCGTCAATTTCGCAAACCAGCCATGGAAAATGTTCCGTAATCCGTGCTATTCTGTCGCGAAAGGACGCAAGAGAAGGAACTTCAATTTCAAAAGTAACTGCCGTATTCTTAATATATTCGCTGTAAATCGAAAGAATTGCTTCCGCATCCTCCGGGGTTGCAAAACGAATTCGTCTCGTAGTCTCCATTGTACTTACCTCCATGCAATCACCATTATAATACAAAGACCTAAAAAAGAAAAGCATTATAAATGACGACTTCGAACCTTCGGGGACGTGAGCGCTTGCGCTTTATAAACTTGACTAGAATAAGGCGCAAGACGGGGCCCAAAACCGGCATCCGGTGGATGCCGGTTTTGGGCGGACCGGAGCGAAGCGGAGACTTCGAACCTCGGGGACGTGAGCGCTTGCGCTCACGAAAAAAACAGGACAGTATCGATGATACTGTCCTGTTCTTTTCTTAGAGCGCAAGACGGGATTCGAACCCGCGACCCTCGCCTTGGCAAGGCGATACTCCACCACTGAGCCACTTGCGCATGATGTATTGCTTTCTTCAAGCAAGGAACATTATAACCTATGAAATGGATTCTGTCAACTACTTTTTAAAAAAAACTGCCTTTCTGTATTTTGGAGGACAAAAAACAGAAAGGCAGTCAGAGGAGGCTTTTTTATGCGGCGTGGCGCCGTGCGGTCCGAGCGGTATAGATTCGTCTTCGTAAAGAAGCTTTTCCACGCTTTTTTTGATGAAACAGGAAAATTCGGAACCAAATAAAGGTACGCCGGAGCGGGGCTCTGACGGAGGCGGCCAGTACAAGGAAAAGGAACGTGCATCCCACCAGAAAATATCCCGCAATATTCAATTGGGAAAACAACTGTGCAGTATTGATCGAAGTACAAAGAAAGACTTCTCCTGCATTTTCTCTTTTTTGTTCGGAAGCCGAAGAGGATAAGTAGTTTCCGTAAATATCAGAAAATGTATAAGCTCCGTCGGCACCGCGCAAAACAACGTCGGAAGGCTGTGAAATCGGAAGTCCTGTTGCATCCTTCGGCCGGATGTGAATCAGATGGAAGGTACGCTCTGACAAGTATTCGAACATACGGAATACGGATTCGGTGCCGACAACATAGTACAAAGTAGTATCGGTAACCGGAAGATAAGTTCCTTCCTCTGTGAAAACGGTAATATCGGTAGCACGGTTATATAAAAATCGTTTTGGATTGTAGGAAAACGACAATCCACCGACATATGGCGTACCCGCTACGAATGAGTCGGAAAGAGAAGCAGTAAACTCCGGTAAATAGGAGACTTCCTTTCCGGTAAGGTAAAATCCGTAAAGCGGGGTATCAAGAAAAGAGGATAGTGCATTGTCATCTTCGATATCCGGAAGTAAAAACAAGGTGAGATCGGCATTTAAATCCGCCCGCCGGTTTTGTGCTGCCGTATGACGCAATGCATGGGTTAATTCACTTCCGAAAACGGAAGGAGTAGTAGGCGTTTCTTTATTGATGTCGGAACGGAAGAAGAATCCGACGCATAAAAATCCGACAAATAAGGTGCAAACAATGAAAAAGAAGGAAATGCGAATCTCACCTTCGTGCAATGCAACCAAAAAACGGTAAATCCATTGCTTTATTTTTCGTCGGACCTTTTTTTTGTATAACCGAATTATATGAGAAATTCGTTTTAGCATAGGTGTTTTTCTCCTTTGTAAAAGTCTATAAAGCATTTTATAGAATCATTTTGAGCAGCAATCTTATTGTAGGCAAATCCTACGGTTCGTTTCGGAAGAGAATAGGGTGGTACTAATTCGGTTAAGGTACCGTCTGCTATTTCTTGTTCTACGAAGTCCCGGATGACGCATCCGATTCCCATTCCGATTTTTGAAAAATCAATCAGTAAGTCCATATTGCTGACCGTTTGGACTTGACCGGTAAGAATCTCATGCTTTAAAAAGAACTGATCCATATACTGTCTGGTTACATTTTTTTCGTCCAGCATCATCAGGTTTGATTGTTTTAGTAAATCCTCAAATCTGTCGGAAATTCCGGATTCCCGTTCGCGCAGATTTGAAAGATAAGCAGGAGCTGCAACGAAGGTGTCCTGAACGGTTCCTATCGGGAAAAAATCGATACTTCGGGAACCGGACGGTTTTCCGATTAAACCGATGTCAAGTTTTCCGTCTTCCAACAGTGCTAATGTTTCAAATGTGGAACGACATTCAATACTAACCTTTATATGTGGATAAGCTTCAATGAAATTCTGTAAATAAGGGAGTAGCAGATGCTTACAGAGCGTGGTGCTGACTCCGATTTTAATATGCCCGATGCCGAGTGTATGTATCTTGCGGATACTCTCCTCACCCCGACGCAAAGATTCGAAAGCAGAGCAGGTGTACTCGTACAGCAGGGCACCCTCCTCCGTTAATTTAACGCCTCTGGAATTACGGGTAAAAAGCTTTACCGAAAGGTTCTGCTCCAATTTGCTGACGGCTTTACTGATGGCCGGTTGGCTGATGAAGAGTTCCTTCGCGGCTTTGGAAAGATTGCCCGCTTCTGCGACTGCATTAAAAATGCGGTAGGAGGACAGGGTAGATTCGACTTCCATGTTCCCTCCTTCATTTGTAAGTCCCCGTATTTGAAAAAACAGAAAAAAGGGGACGAGAAATATACTTTTGAAATATAACCAAAAGTTATAATATGAAAACATAATATATATTTTGATTATAGCAGAGGAATTATAAGAAAGCAAGGGGAAAATGGAAAAAATTATAGAAATCTGGGGAGTGGCGTATGGTTGTCGGAGAAAGTATCGGAAAACCTTCGGAGAAAGGATATAACGGGAAGTTATAGTAAGAGGTTATAAATCGTGGATGTTACGAAGCGTAACAAAAAGTAACTTGTGTTCTTCGACAGATTGAGGTATGGTAATAGTGTGATCACGAGTATAAAATCGGAGGATTTTCTTATGATAGGTGAAATGATTACAAAAAAGAGGGCAGAGCTTTCCTTATCGCAGGAGCAGCTTGCCGGAATGTTGTGTGTATCCCGGTCGGCAATTGCAAAATGGGAGACGGGAAAAGGTACGCCGGATGTTGAGAACATCAAAGCATTGGCAAGTGTATTTCAGATATCTATAGATGAACTGCTGGGTGTAGAGAAGAGGGAAGATGAACAGCAGGGGGAAACGAGCGATTCTGTGGGATACAAAGTGATACCGGAGGAACGAACCTTGGAGCCGTACTATCTGAAAAAATGTTCGGTGGAGCTTTCCGGTTGGAATAACGGGTTTGTGGACGGTTATATTGTAGGAGAAGACAGAGATTATTTATTCTATGTGATTCCGAAAAAGAAAACGGCTGAAATAGGGGCGGTACGGAAAACAACCGTTGTGGCGGTTAAGGAAGAGAAGGAACGTAAGCCGGTGTCAAAGGAGAGTTGGCCGTTCATAGATCGCAATTTTTTTGTGGGAAAGATCGGAAGTATATGGCTTATAGATGAGAAGCTGATTGATTTTTCCTTCCGGGAAAAGGAATTTATTGATGTGCCGGTGTTGGAGTTTTCCGCAGAGAGAGTTGTGATTATGGCCGGAAAGGAAATTAATACAGAAGAAGTGGCAGAAATAAAGGTGAGAGTTGCAACGAGCTGAGTCTAACGGTTCCTGCGTAACCGTTAGCCCGCGGCAGTCGCCGATAAGAGGGCAAAAATGCAACGAGCTGAGTCTAACGGTTCCTGCGTAACCGTTAGCCCGCGGCAGTCGCCGATAAGAGGGCAGGGTATGCAACGAGCTGAGTCTAACGGTTCCTGCGTAACCGTTAGCCCGCGGCAGTCGCCGATAAGAGGGCAAGGTGTGCAACGAGCTGAGTCTAACGGTTCCTGCGTAACCGTTAGCCCGCGGCAGTCGCCGCGATAAGAACACAAAAGAAGACCGACTAAGAACCTGCGGTTCTCGTCGGCCTTTTTTATGTTCTATCTAGCTCGTTGCATCACGAGTAGTAACACGCTTGTGCGTTCCAGAGTTCGTAGTATTTGCCCTGTTCGTTTTGAAGAAGTTCCTCGTGGGTTCCCACCTGTACAATCCGGCCTTTGTCGAATACCGCAATCTTGTCGCAGAAACGACAGGAGGAAAGACGGTGGCTGATGTAGATGGCGGTTTTGTCTCCTACGATTTCATCGAATTTGGAGTAGATTTCCGCTTCCGCAATCGGGTCCAGGGCGGCGGTCGGTTCATCTAAGATGATGAAAGGCGCGTCTTTGTAAAGTGCTCTTGCCAAGGCGATTTTTTGGGCTTCACCACCGGAGACGTTGACTCCTTCTTCGTCGAAGTTTTTATAAAGGGAGGTTTCCAGTTTCTTTGGCATTTCCTTGTAGCGTTCCCCAAATCCTACCTCATCTAACATTTGCTCGGCTTTTACTGCGTCCCAATTGGCGGCGGAAGCCACGTTGTTGCCTAACGGCATGGCAAGGAGATTGTAGTCCTGAAATACCACAGAGAATAAATCCAGGTATTGTCTGTAATCATACTTGCGGATGTTGAAATCATTCATGTGGATTTCGCCTTCCGTCGGATCGTAGAGACGGCAAAGAAGCTTGATAAAGGTGGTTTTTCCGCTACCGTTTTGTCCCACTACCGCAAGACGTTCTCCGACTTTAAGATTCAGGTTAATGTCCTTTAAGGCAAAGTCCTCGGAACCGGTATAGCGGAAGCTGACATTCTTAAATTCGATGTCAAACTGTTTGTCACTGCGCTTTTCCACGGTCAGGCTGCCCTGGTACATATCGTTTTGGATATCAAAGTACTCTAAGTAAGTCTCAAGGAATTGCTCATTGGTTTTTAATGCACCCAAGTTATAAAATAAGCCGGCAATGTTTTGGGTCAGGATGCTAAGATATCCCACGTATTTAATGACACTGCCCACCGGAAACGCGCCAAGTGTACAATACAATCCGATTAGGAGATAGGAGCAAAGCTCAGAGGCTTTTGTAGACAGAAAAATCGGAATACGAAGCAAAAAGTCAATGTGGTTGATTTTGCTGTAAAGTGCTTTGTGTTCTTTTGCAAGACTTTTGTCGATTTCTTCTACAATTGCCTGCTGCTTGTAGAAACGGCTGTCCATGCCGGACTGGCTGTAACCTCCGCTAAGGCGGTTTTCACGGAGCATTAAGTCGCCGCCGAGATTCCAGGTTTCTGCCTGTTTCTTGCCACAACGGGACTGAATGATAATCGTGAGAATAACACAGACAATAATGGCAACCAAAAGCAGAATACCGCGCAGGTCAAAGGACAGTTTCAGGATTAAGGATACCATCTCCGCAAATAGTATAATGCAATAGAGGATGTTGACCAAGTAGGTTGCAATGTTTTCTATACACATGCACATGTTTTTGACACCGTAGTAGTTAATCCAACTGTTTTCCACAATTTTACGTCGCAGATGCCGAATCTCCGGATTCTCCAGCTTGTCGTAGTCTAAGGATAACGTTTTTTTGTTAAAAGCTGCGGCTTCGTTGTTTTCCAGTTGTTTCTGTGCATTGTCCACACATCTTCCCAAAAGAGCACCCATGATGTGAATAAACAGAGCTCCGCATAAGGTGATGGCTACCAACAGGAACAGTTCTTCCTTGGTTTTCTTTTCGTATAATGCGGTAACGATTTCCGCAGACATCCAAAGAGTAAAAAACGGAGTCAGGTTTGTAAAAATAATCTGAAACAGGCGAAGCGGAAAGTAATGCGGATTGTAGGAATGATACAGCTTAAACGCCCGTCGTGTGGTTTTGTAATTATGCATGAACTTCGCCCTCCTTATAGTATTTGCTTTGTACATTGAACATTTCTGCGTATTTGCCACCGGTAGCCATCAGTTCTTCATGAGTTCCGGATTCTGAAATTACACCGTCTTCCAGTAAAATGATGCGGTCACAGAAGCGGGTGGAGGCAAAACGGTGGGAAATATAGATAGAAGTTTTTCCTTCGGTTAATTCTCTGTAACGTAAATATAAGTTATTTTCCGCAATCGGGTCTAAGGCTGCGGTCGGTTCGTCAAGAATTAATATGGAACCGTTTTTGTAAATGGCACGAGCCAACACCAGCTTTTGCATTTCACCGCCGGATAAATCCACACTGTCATCGTGAATGCCTTTCATTAAATGGGTATCGATGCCGTTTGGAAGCTTTTCGATTTTTTCGTAAATCCCGGCAAGCTTCATGGCAGCAACGGCATCTTCTCTTGCGGTAGGACGGGTAAGGTCCACACTTGCCACAAATTCAAACATGGAGAAAGCAATGGTTTTAATGTCCTGAAATACCGCGGAAATCATGGAGTAGTATTCCTCAATGTTATATTCGCTGATATGCTTTCCGTTTACCAAAATTTCACCGGAGGTCGGTGCGTACAAACCGCAAATCAGCTTGATTAAAGTGGTCTTTCCGGCACCGTTCATTCCCACAAGGGCAAGACTTTCTCCGGCGGAAATCGTAAGGTTCAGTCCGTTGATGGTATCCTTTTCCGCACCGTCGTAGCGGTAGTGTACATCCTTTAACTCGATGGTCACCGGACCCGTCGGGAGAGGACAGCCTTCTCCGTGGTTAAAGGTGTTCGGATAGTTGTAAAAGTCGCGGTAGTAAGCAATTTTTTCGGCTCTTGTGTTTAACTTTGCCACACTGCCGATGATGCCCTGCAAAAAGCCTGCAATGCTGCCGGTGAGACCGAAGTAAAACACAAATTCACCCACGGTTAGTTTTCCGGCAAGGAGCAGTCCGATTAACACAACGTATGCCACACCGTTTTGTACAAAGGTCATCAGTCCCGCAAGAATAGAAGCAAACAGTCCTCTAAGGGTGCAGCGCTTATTCCACATGAGAAGGTAGCTTTGATAATCCCGCATCATTTTGTCAAGCCAGCCCTCTAAGTTGTACAGCTTAATATCTTTTGCCATGGAGAAGTTTTCGGAAAGACTCCGTAAGTAATTTCTCTTTCGGACTTCCTTCTCCCAATGGTGCTTGTTCTTTTCAAAGTAGGTCGGTTGCCAGCGGGTGGTAAAGTAGGACAGGACGGATACCACGGCAACCACGGCGAAGATAATCGGATTCAGTACAATGAGGAGTGAAGCGTAGGTGAAAATACCGAGGAAATTAATCAATGCATCACTTAAATCCAGCCAAAGAAATTCTAAAGCACAGTTACCCTGACAGGAGTCACCGGAGGCATATTCGTGTATTTTCCGATATTCCTGCTTTTCCGTGTTTTCAAAGTCGGTTTCGTAATGGTAGATGTGTCCCATTTCCATCTGGTAGATGCCGGTCGGATAGTATTGTCTGGCTCTGCAACGAGAGTTGATAAAACCTCGTAACAGTTCCAGGAGCACCAGTGGCAGCAGGAAACTTACAGTGAACCGGGTCAGTTCCGAAAAGGTTGCTCCACCTCCGATGCGGTCAATCAGTTCTTTGGAAAAGAAGGAGTTTAGCAACGGCTGTACCACTGCAATCGGCACCACCGCAAACATGAAAAATACAAACATCTTATCCAGTCGCCAGAGCTTTTTTAATGCCCAGACAAGACTTCCGATTTTGGAATACTTTTTCTTCTCCTTCTTTGTTTCCTTGTTGTTTTGTCTCATAATTCCCCTCCGTTAAGTCGACAGAAGTGTGTGTTTCGTTCTGCCGGTATGTATTTGCTTCAGGCGTTTGCCCTTTGCTTGACTTTACTATACCAAATGAAAAAAGAAAAAGTGCGATTTGTTGTCAAATGCAAAAATTTGATGCCAAATGCACTTTTTTGTTGCGTGACAAAATGCACCATGTTAATGTACAATCGACAACCGGTCCGCATATAAAACCGCAAACGACTGCAACGCGCTTGCAAACTAATATGTAACTCCGACTATTTTGCCGTTTCGGTAGCGTCCTCACGGCAAAGTCTGCGTAACATGTGGATTTCGCAAGTCGCTAAAAGCGCAGTTTAAATGGTTTGCTGATTTTATATGCGGACCGGTTGTCGTGTATAGAAGGTGTATGGTGCATTTTGCACGCAAGTTTTACTGCGGTAACAGTACTTCTGTGGAAAAAGCTTCATCTTCCGAAGCTCTTGTAATATACCCGCCGTATTTCTTAACAATCATGTCAATTCGTTTCAGCCCGAACCCGTGTCCCTCACCTTTTGTGGTACGGTAGTTTGTCTTTTTCTTGCCACCTGCGGTATTGATGACGGAAATGTATAAGTAGTTGCCTTTCATTTCCATATAAATTCGAATGAGGCGTTCCGATACC
Organism: Lachnospiraceae bacterium; assembly: GCA_017503735.1. Lineage (GTDB taxonomy): Bacteria > Bacillota > Clostridia > Lachnospirales > Lachnospiraceae > SIG307. The sequence continues at coordinate 105,033 of JAFVSN010000004.1, read as the reverse complement.
GGGAGTTCCATGCAGGCATCCATGGCGTTGTCCAACAGATTGCCGATGACGGTGCAAAGGTCCAGTTCCGAAATGGTAAGGGCTACCGGGATATTTGCCTCTGCTTTTACCTTGATTTCCTTTTGGGCTGCCAGAGATAGTTTGCTGTTTAAGATGGCATCTGCCATACGGTTTCCTGTTTTAATTACGGTTTCTACGTTGGTTAAATCGTCATCCAGCATGTCCAGATATGTGCCGATTTCTTTGATTTCACCGTTTGCCATATGTACCTTCATGGTCTGGATGTGATGACGGTAGTCGTGACGCCAGCCCCGCATCTTTTGGTACATGTTTTCTACTTCCAGATAATATTTTTGAATCAGTTCCGTTTCAAAGGCGGCAACTTTTTTTGCGATGAGTTTTTCAAATAACATGGTAACCTCTTATAAGTATTTAACCAAAGCAGCGTGAATGTCATGATAAACGCCGCGGCTTAAAGGAACAACGGCACCGTTTGTCATGGTAACGTCGGTGCGGGTAATCAGTTTTACATATTTCAAATTCACAAGAAAGGAACGATGTGCCTTGAAAAAGGTATCGTCCAGCTCCTCAAAAAACTTTCCTAAGGTCATGCGTGTGCGGTAATCTCCGTGGATGGCGTGAATGTTAAGGTATACATTTTCCGCTTCCACATAAATAATGTCCGCAAGAGAAAGCTTTATATCTCCTTCCGAGGTAGAGAGAAGAACAGAGCGCATCCGGTTGGTCAGATTTCCTACTGCCTTATCAAGCACCGGAGTGAGTTTACCGGCATCTGCCGGCTTAATTAAATAGTGCAGGGCAGATACATCAAATCCATCACTGAAGTATTCGTAAAAGCCGGTGATGAAAATCAGTTGTACGGCCTGATTGTCCTTTCGGACCTCTTTTGCCAGCTCCACACCGCTACGTCCCGGCATTTCCACGTCAAGGAGTAAAATGTCGAAGTCTTTTTCTTCTTCATAGTCGAAGAGAAAGGAATCGGCACTGATGTATTGTTTTAGTTCAATAAGATGTCTGTTTTTCTTTCCCCAGGCGGTGACGATATCGGTCAGATAGTCCCGCTGTTTGGCATCATCATCACAAATGGCCAGTTTCAGCTTCATGGGAAGGTCCCTCCCTAAAAGGTGTAAGTGATATTGTAAATTTTGAAGCAACAATGGTTAGCCTTCAAAGCCATAAACCGATTTTAAGTGCTCCAACTTGCTTCCTAGATTACCAAGCAAAGCATCCGCAGCGGTGAGAGCAGCCATACATTCCACCACCACAACGGCACGGGCCACGATAATCGGGTCATGGCGGCCGGTAATCTGACAGGTATAGGTAGAACCGTCTTTTTTCACGGTTTCTTGCGGTGCGTAGACAGACGGCGTCGGTTTTACCGCTACGCGGAACAATACATCAGAACCGTCGGTCATGCCGCCCAGAACACCGCCGGCGTGATTGGTACGTTTTCTGATATTACCTGCTTCGTCGGTATAAAACGGATCGTTTTGTTCCGTACCGGTAAGAAAGGCAGCTTCAAAGCCGGAGCCCAGTTCGAATCCTTTCACGGCACCGATGGAAAGCATGGCATGGGCAAGGCGGGCATCGAATTTTTCAAATACCGGGTCGCCTAAGCCTGCCGGAAGTCCGGTGAGAACACATTCGATGGTGCCACCGGCAGAATTATGTTCTTCTTTTAATTGTGCTAAGAACGCTTCTGCTTTTGCGGAAACATCGGCATCCGGCATGTTGAGCGGGCTCTTATTCCGGAGGGATGCAAGTTCTTCTGCGGAGAAACGTTCTGCTAAATACTCTTTGGTATCAAAACAAACGTATTCATTTATGGATTTTGCATAAGCACAAACTTTGATGTTGCATGTATCAAGTAACGCACAGGCAACGGCACCGGCAGCCACTCTGGCTGCGGTTTCCCGACCGGAGGACCGACCGCCTCCCCGATAGTCACGGAAGCCGTATTTTTGGTCAAAGGTAAAGTCCGCATGTCCCGGACGATAATAGGAGGCGATTTCGGAATAGTCCCCGGAACGCTGGGATTCATTGCGGATGAGAAGGGCAATGGGAGTGCCGGTTGTTTTTCCTTCGAACACACCGGATAATATTTCTACCGAATCGTTTTCTTGGCGCGGGGTGGAGTAGATATTCTGCCCCGGCTTTCTACGGTCCAAAAACCCTTGAATATAGTCAACGGAAAGCGGAATCCCTGCCGGACATCCGTCCACAACAACGCCCAATGCCGCACCGTGGGATTCACCGAATGTTGTAATTTTAAAATAAGTTCCGAAAGATGATCCGTTCATAAAAAAACCTCCGAAATGCATACTAAAAATATTGTAATTCAAACAAGGTGAAAATGCAAGTAAAAGCATGACGGGCTTTTTTGCTTTTTTTATAAATTCTGTTGCTATAGCAGAAAAAATCTCCTATAGACTATGTTGAAATAAATGCAGAATCGTTATAATAAAAAGGAATTCAGAAAAAGAACGAAGTTCGGTTCGGGAAGGAGCGGAGGATGTCAAAAGAGTTGAATATAACAATCGGAAAGCGAATCCGCGCCTATAGGGAAAGCCTCGGAATGAACAGAGAATCCTTTTCGGAACAAGTCGGATTGTCTCCGCAGTTTCTGGCAGAAGCAGAGAACGGAAAGAAAGGATTGTCTGCCGAAAGTATTTATAAAATTTGCAGTAACAGTGATATGTCCGCAGATTATCTTGTATTGGGAGAATTAAAAAACGATAAGTTAAAGAATCCGTTGGACCACATTTTACGGGATATGCCGGGAGATTATACCGTGCAATATGCACGGGTGTTGCAGGCAGTAAATGAGATGGTATCGGAAGCACAAAAGGAAGGTGCAATGCTCCAAAAAGGTGAGGACCGGTGAATCTATGGTCGAAATAAGATGGTTCAGACAGATGAGCAAGAAAACAGCAGAATTTGCTTTTTCTTGCTTTTTTTGTAAAAAAACGATAGCTAATCTTGTAATTGTCAAAAAAATGTGATAGAATATATAAAAATGGGGAGAAATGGTTTTTGGCACCAAAGACATGGCTTGAAAAGCAGGAAAGCAGAGGATAAAAACATGGGGAAACACTCAAAAAGTGCAAATAAAGGGATACAGAAAAGACGCACAAAAGGGTTCTTGTTTTTGTGCGTTCTTTTGCTTGTGTTATGCGGAATGGCATTTTTTGGATTAAACGAATTGCGGAAAGAAATGATAGTGGAGTGTGAAAACAATCTGCTTTGGGAAGTGCAGTTGAGTGCAAAGGAGATTTCGGAAAGTATAGAGACTAAGTTTACTGCATTGGAAACCATACAAGAGATGGTAAGCCTTTCTTACGGATTCGGCCCGGAGGCGGTAACGGTATTGGAAACATCAAAAAACAGATATAATATGGGTGCGCTTGGGATTATTGACCGTGACTATACTTATTATGACAACGAAGGGGATGTCGTACCGAATACCAGGACGAAGAATATTGATTTGGCAATGGAGGGAAATTATGTAGTTGCCCGTTCTCAAGACGATGTATTAGGAGACGGGGTTGTGTTTTTTCTTCCGTATTTAGAAAAGGATGAGGTTGTAGGCATTCTCTATGCGAAGTATGAGAGGGAGAAGTTACTGGCAGAGTTAAGTGTTAAGCCGCAGGACGGGACGGAGATTGTAGTGGACAGTGCCGGTCGGATGGTTCTTATGGGGGATGATTTAGGGAACTATTTAGAGGAAATATCCTGGGAAGATTTTTTACAAGCCGGAGAAGAATGGAAGGGAAAATCCGCTTTTGATGAGGATATGAAAGTCAAGGGATGCGCTGTAGCCGCAGCTACAAACAGATTCGGTAAGGAAATTTATTTTGCGGCCGCACAGGTGGACAGTCACAAAGACTTTTTTGTGGTACGGCTCACCAGCTCCGAAGTGGTTGAAAAAGAGATTCGGGACGAGATGGTCCGGACGTATTTGTTGATGGCACTTATGGCGGTATTTATGGTATGTATTGTGCTGTATGCCGTAATTTCGTATTTGAAAAACCGTAAAGAAGTTTACAATGCGGCTTATGTGGATGCATTGACCGGAATTCCGTCAAAGACAAAGCATAAGATGGATGCGCAGGAGTTGATTTACAGGAAGGAAACCCGTTACGCTTATGTGACCTTTGATGTGGATAACTTTAAGTACATTAATGAAATGTTTGATTATGAATACGGAAATCAGATTTTGATTCATATCGGTAAGGTACTCCGGCATTTTACCAAGAAGGATGAATTATACGCGCGTATTTCCGCAGATAATTTTGCCATGTTATGGGAAGATACCGGAACAAAGAACGAGCTTACCGCCCGAATCCGGGAGTTGTTTCAGCAAATTATTCAATACCGGGAGCCGGAGGAAACGCTTACGGTTTGCGAACTTAAGTTTTCCTGCGGAGTTTATCGGGTTGATGATATTACCGATATCAACATGATTCGTGCAAATGCAAATCTGGCACGTACCGAATGTAAAAAGAGAGTGCTGGAAGATGTGGTATATTATGACGAAGAAATGAAACAGCGCCGGGTAGAAGAAAAAGAGCTGGAATATGAAGCAAAGGAAGCCTTAAAAAATCATGAATTTTTAGTATATTTCCAGCCGAAATACGATGTGGAAAATGAAAAAATCATCGGTGCGGAGGCTTTGGTCAGATGGAATCATCCGGTTCGCGGAGTGCTTTCCCCGAATTCCTTTATTCCGGTATTTGAATTTAACGGATTTGTGGTTGAATTGGATTTGTTTGTACTGGATCAGGTATGCGGATTGATAGAAAACTGGTTGAAAGAAGGACTTTGTCCGATTTGTATTTCCGTAAATCTGTCAAGGGTTCATCTGCATGAGCAGAATCTGACAGAGCGTTTATTGGAAGTGGTACATAAGCATAATGTGTCACCGGAGTATATCGAATTTGAATTGACAGAGTCGGCTTTTTATGAAGAAACGGAGAGTCTCCTTCGAGTGATGGCGGAGATCAAACAAGCAGGATTTCGTTTGTCCATGGATGATTTCGGTTCCGGTTATTCTTCTCTTAACTTACTTCGCCGACTTCCGGTGGATGTGTTAAAATTAGATAAGGTATTTTTGGAAGATTGCGATGGGGATGCGGACGAAACCCGCGGAAAGAGAATTGTGATGCATGTGATTTCCATGGCAAAGGATTTAAAAATGGAAGTGTTGGCAGAGGGTGTTGAAACAAAGGGACAAAAAGAGTTTTTACAAAATGCCCGCTGTGATATGATTCAGGGATATTATTATGCAAGGCCGATGCCGTTAAAGGAGTTTGAGGTTTTATATAAGGGCCAGAGTTGTTTACAAAATACCGTTCATCATCCTGTGGTGGAACCGAAAGAACAGAATTCGGCTGACGAGGGGATAGAGAGCGAGGCATAAAAGGGTACACAAAAGAGGAACCGAGAGTCCGAAAAGCCGGAGCGCAGACGGTTGCAAAAGGTACCATATGAATAACATAACGGCGCAAATGGTAAGGGAAATACGATATTCGGCGAACAAAACAGGGGAATAACGATACTGTTTATACAGGTAAAAAAGAGGAGAATCGCTATTCTCCTTTTTTTGTTTTTTTTCTAAGGAATCGTGTAAAAAAGACGGGAGTAACAGACAAACCACACAGATACCGTAAGGAGCAAACTGTGTGCGTCCGAGTATGGATAAAAGAATACCGATTCCGGACAACAAAAGGAGCATAAAACGATAAAGAAAACGCGCGGAAAGAAAGCGGCAGAGAGTAAAAAGTATCTGTCGCTCGTTACAGGATGATTGAGATGATTGCCGTGTTTTCATAATGCACCTCCCGGTCGGAATATCCTTAGTGTAACACAGAACGGGAGGTCTTGTCAAAACGGAAGCAAAAAGCCTGAGACGGACAGGAAAAATGTCGAAAAAACTATGAAGAAATCGGCTTTTTTGACCGATATAATAAATAACGTAAAAAAAAATCATATTATTGAAAAAAGGCTTTGAAAAATCTCCCAAATATGTATATAATAGAAACGGAGGCATAGATGCACTCCGGTTATGTGAAAGGAGAATGGGAAGATGTTAAGCAGTGATATCGGAATTGATCTCGGAACCGCAAGTGTTCTTGTATATATAAAAGGCAAGGGTGTGGTATTAAAAGAGCCGTCCGTAGTGGCGTTTGACCGTGATTTGAATAAGATTAAGGCAATCGGTGAAGAAGCAAGACTTATGCTTGGTCGTACACCGGGGAATATTGTTGCGGTACGTCCGCTTCGTGCCGGTGTTATTTCCGACTATACCGTAACGGAGAAGATGTTAAAGTATTTCTTACAGAAGGCGGTAGGTAAGCGTCGTTTCCGCGGAAGACGTGTCAGCGTTTGTGTGCCGAGCGGTGTTACCGAAGTTGAGAAGAAGGCAGTAGAAGACGCTACCTTACAGGCGGGAGCAAAGGAAGTGGCGATTATTGAAGAACCGATTGCGGCGGCCATCGGTGCAGGGATTGATATTGCCAGACCGTGCGGTAACATGGTAGTGGATATCGGCGGCGGTACTACGGATATTGCCGTAATTTCTCTCGGCGGTACGGTAGTAAGTACCTCCATTAAGATTGCGGGCGATGATTTTGACGAAGCCATCGTTCGTTACATGAAGAAGAAGAACAGTCTTTTAATCGGTGAAAGAACCGCAGAAGACATTAAGATTCGTATCGGTTCCGCGTATCGTCGTCCGGAGTCTATCTCCATCGACGTAAAGGGACGTAACTTAGTTTCCGGCCTTCCGAAGACCATTTCCGTAACTTCAGAGGAAACGGAAGAAGCTCTTCGGGAAACCACTTCCCAGATTGTGGAAGCGGTACACTCCGTACTTGAGAAGACTCCGCCGGAACTGGCTGCGGATATCGCAGAGCGTGGTATTGTATTAACCGGTGGCGGAAGCTTGTTATACGGTTTGGAAGAGTTGATTGAAGAAAAGACCGGTATTCCGACCATGACGGCGGAAGATCCGATGACCGCTGTGGCAATCGGTACCGGAAAGTATGTTGAGTTTTTAAGCGGAAAACGTGATTAAGACAGCAATGAAGCTGTCCGTAACCTGCATGGAGGCGAGATAGAGCTTTTTACAGAAAGGAGAAAAAAGTGGTTCGAGGATTATATACAGCATGGACAGGTATGGCAAACGAGCAGAAACGTCTGGATGTTATCTCGAATAACTTGGCGAACTCGGCAACAGTAGGCTACAAAAAGGAAGGTGTAACCTCTCAGTCTTTTGACGAGCAGCTAACCATTAAAATCAAGGACAGATCCGAGCCGATTACGGGAGACCGTATGATCGGCAGTATGAGTCTCGGCGTGAAAATCGGTGAGGTTTATACGGATTATTCCGGTGGCTCTTTAAGAGAAACCGGGAATACCTTTGATTTGGCTTTGGACGGTACCGGATTTTTTCAGGTGGCGGTAACGGATCGGAACGGTGATACCCATATGAGGTATACCCGGGCGGGAAGTTTCCATATGACAAGCGACGGCTATGTAGTGAATTCCGAAGGGAATCATTTGCAGGGCGAGTCGGGGGATGTTTTGGTGCCGATTGATGCCGGCGAGATTTTAGTGGATATCGACGGTAGTATTTATGCTGACGGTGAGTATGTGGACAAGATTAATTTGTTTGACTTTGAAGATTATAATTATCTGAAAAAGTACGCAGACGTGATGTATGAGCCGGTGGACGGTGCTGTGGAAAAGGATGCCACAGGGCTGATTCGTCAGGGCTATACCGAGCAGTCCAATGTAAATGTAGTAACCGAGATGGTGAATATGATTGCGATTACCAGAGCCTATGAAGCAAACCAAAAGGTAATTCAGTCGGTAGACCAGACTTTGGAGAATTCCGCAAATTCCATTGGACGTGTATAGCGTAAGAAAGAGGTGACATTATGTTAAGATCTTTGTGGACCGGTGCATCGGGAATGATTGCACAGCAGACCAGTGTAGATACGATTTCCAATAACCTTGCAAATGTAAATACAGTCGGATATAAAAAAGAGACGGTGGAATTCCGCTCTCTTTTGTACCAGAAGCTTCAGACAGAGACAACGGACAACAACGGAGATCCGAAGCCGGTCATCGGCCAGGTGGGTTCCGGTGTGCGTACCGGTGCCATTACTTCCCGCTTTACCCAAGGAAATCTGAACCAAACGGATAATCCGTTTGATTTGGCGATTGACGGAGACGGGTTCTTTGCATTACAGACGCCGAGCGGTGAAACTGCATATACCCGTAACGGCTCCTTATTGTTTGCGATTGCGTCCGATGGTTTGGCTTTAACCAATTCCGAAGGCTACCCGTTGTTAGATAAGAACGGCTCTGCGATTATTCTTCCGGCACAGACGGATGTTACCAAGTTGTCGGTGGACGTAGACGGAAGGATTTTTGAAGAGGTACGAGTAGAGATAAAGGATACTACGGTGACTACGCCGCCGGCAGAGGGTGAGCAGACGGAAGGAGAACAGGAAACTCCGGTGCAGGATACCGAGAAGAAGTATAAGACGGAGTTTGTGGAACGGGCTCAGCTCGGTATTGTTCAGTTTAATAATCCTTCCGGCCTTGAGAAGGTTTCCGGCAGTTTGTATCAGGTGACGGCTGCTTCCGGTGAACCGCGTATGGAAGTGGAAGATACGGCATTAAAGCGTAGTACGATTCGTTCCGGTTATTTAGAAGCTTCCAATGTACAGACCGTGGATGAAATTGTAAATCTGATTGTGGCTCAGCGTGCCTATGAAATGAATTCGAAAGTGATTACGGCATCCGACCAGATGTTACAACAGGCAAATAACTTAAGAGGATAGGTATTGAAATAACGATAGGGAATGCGAAGCCTTACGATAGGAGGAAGCAATGAGTATCGGATTAAGCAGTGATCTTCTCTATGCACAGATGCAAAAGAGCAAAAATGACAGCAAGGCCGTTGGGTTGCAAAACAAGCTGACAAGTATAAACACCGGGGAAAGTTCCGACGAAGAGATTATGGAAGTTTGCAAGGAGTTTGAAGCATATTTGGTGGAAAAGGTTTTTGACCGTATGAAAGATGCCCTTACGGACAGTGAAGAGGAAGAAAGTGATTATCTTACATATTTCGGAGATATGATGTATCAGGAATATGCAAAGCAGATTACGGAGAACGGTGAGTTGGGTCTTGCACAGCAGTTATACGAGTCTATGAAACGGAATACGGTGACTCCGGTACAGGAGAGTTTACAAAACTCCGGTGAAACGGTAGAAAACGTGGAAGAAACGAAATCGTTTTATGACGAGGAAAATTAATATAGGAACGAAACATGTTACGGGCGTTACGGGCAGAATCCCGTAGCGCCCTTTGTATGATAAGGAGCGAAGATGGAACAGGAGAGAATCAAGGGGTATGTGACCCATATTAAGTATCGCAATGAGAAAAACGGGTATACGATACTTACGTTGGAAACCGAGGAGGACGATGTAGTCTGCGTCGGTATTTTTTCCGCGGTTAGTGAAGGGGAGCTCCTGTCGGTTTCCGGTTCTTATACGGTACATAATGTGTACGGAGAACAATTTCTGGTAGAGCACTACGAAGTACAGGAACCGGAAGATGCGGTGGCAATGGAACGTTATCTGGCTTCGGGAGCAATCAAAGGTGTGGGAGCAAAGCTGGCAGCCAGAATTGTGCGCCGTTTTAAAGAGGATACCTTTCGGATCATGGAGGAGGAGCCGGAACGTCTTGCGGAAGTTTCGGGAATCAGTGAGAAGTCGGCCCATGCCATTTACGAGCAGTTTGTAGAAAAACGTGAATTACGGCATGCGATGCTGTTCCTGCAACAGTACGGGATATCCAATGCCCTTGCTGTAAAAATTTATGAACGGTATAAGGGGCAGATGGAATTGGTTTTAACAGAGAATCCATACCGTCTGGCAGAGGATATCGACGGAGTCGGGTTTCGTATTGCGGATGAGATTGCAAACCGCGTGGGGCTTCGTGGGGACTCCGAATACAGGGTTCGTGCTGCTATTTTTTATGTTTTGACGCAGGCGGGAAGCAGCGGACATGTGTATTTACCGGAAGAGGAAATTTTGCAAAGTACTTGTGAATTACTGGAATTGGGACGGGAACCGATAAAGCGTCAGATTGATTTTTTACAAATGGAGAAGAAACTGATTGTAAAAGAGGTGGACGGAGAGCGCTTTTTGTATAGTTCTGTGGCGTATTATACGGAGTTAAATACGGCCCGGATGCTGTTGGACTTAAATGTAGCGTATGAATTATCGGATTCTGTACTGGAAACGAGACTGCAGTCCTTGGAACGACACGAGGAAATCGAACTGGACGAGTTACAGAAACGGGCGGTTTTTGAGACGGCAAGACACGGTGTTTTTGTTTTAACCGGTGGACCGGGAACCGGTAAAACCACAACCATTCGTACCATGTTACAGTTTTTTGAAAAGGAAGGTCTGGATATTTTATTGGCGGCTCCTACGGGACGGGCGGCAAAACGTATGACGGAGACAACCGGAAGAGAAGCGAGAACCATTCATCGTTTGTTGGAGTTGAAGGTGTCGGAAACCATGGGAAATCGGATGCATTTTGAGCGGAATGAGGAAAATCCGTTGGAATGTGACTTGATTATTATTGATGAGATGTCTATGGTGGACATTTATTTGATGCATGCATTGCTAAAAGCGATTCCTATCGGCACCCGTCTTGTGTTGGTAGGGGATGTAAACCAGTTACCGTCGGTAGGACCGGGAAATGTGTTGCGGGATATTATTGACTCCCATTGTTTTTCCGTCGTAACGTTAGATAAGATTTTTCGACAGGCACAGGAAAGTGATATTATTACCAATGCCCATAAGATACATGCCGGAGAGGAAATACGCCTGGATAATAAAAGTAAGGATTTTTTCTTCCTGCAAAGAGATGACCTTTCGGTAATCCAACAGTCGATTTTGTATCTGGTGAAGGAAAAGTTGGCAAAGCATTTGCATGTGAAACCGCAGGAAGTGCAGGTGCTGACGCCGATGCGAAAGGGAGAATTGGGTGTGGAACGGTTAAATGTTTTGTTACAGGAGCATTTAAATCCGGCAGAAGAAGGAAAGAAGGAAAAAGAGCACAGCAAAGGGGTATTCCGCGAAGGCGATAAAGTAATGCAAATCAAAAACAACTATCAACTGGAATGGGAGATTCGGAGCAGATACGGGATCCCGGTAGAATCGGGAACCGGTGTGTTTAACGGAGATTGCGGAAGAATCCGGGAAATCAATTTCTTCTCCGAACGGGTAAGCGTTGAGTTTGAGGAAGGCCGTGTGGCGGAATATCCGTTTTCCCAGCTGGATGAGTTGGAACTTGCGTATGCGGCTACGATACATAAGTCTCAGGGCAGTGAATATCCGGCGGTGGTGATTCCGTTGCTTACGGGACCGAGGCTTCTGATGAACCGGAATCTGCTTTATACGGCAGTGACCAGAGCAAAGCAATGTGTAACCATTATCGGAAATGCGGCTACGGTAACTGCAATGATTGAAAATACGGATGAGATGAAACGTTATTCGGGATTGGGAAGACATTTGGAGGAAATGGCGCAGTAAGGAAATCTTTTGAGAAATGCTTGTAATTGTAACAAAAATATTGTAAGATAAAGAAAAGGGAGAAGGGGGAAGCGTGCCTGAAGCGTTTAAATAGGGAAAACTTACTTGTTGCAAGTGTGTTTCCGCCACGGTGTCCGGTATGCGGAGAATTAAGAATTCCGTGGGAAAGCGGTACTTGTACAGAGTGTATTGGGAAACTGCATAGGATACAGGAACCGGTTTGCATGTGTTGCGGTCGGGAACTGACGGATGAGCAACAGGAGTATTGTGTACAATGCAGATTACATCCAATGTCCTTTCAGCGAAATTTTGCCGTATGGGAATATGATAAATGGATGAAAAAATCCATTGCTGATTTTAAATATAACGGTAGAAAGGAATATGCGGAGTTTTATATCAGGCATATGGTACAGTTGTTCGGAACGTACTTGTTACGGTATGGCATAGAGGCGTTTGTTCCGGTTCCGATTTCCGATAAGAGAAGACGCGGGCGCGGATATAATCAGGCGGAACTTTTGGCGGACGGTCTTGCAAAACGAATGGGGATTCCTTCGGTAAGATTATTGAATCGGGGACGTGATACATTACCACAGAACGGGTTGTCTCCGGAAGAACGGAAAAGAAATTTGAAAGATTCATTTCTATGGAATGAAGCAGAAGCAAAGAGCATGACAAGACTGCCGCAGACGGTTGCTCTTGTGGATGATATTTTTACTACCGGAACGACAATGGAACTGTGTACCAAGGTGTTACAAGCAAATGGGATTTTGTCGGTGTATGGTATTTGTATCAGTATCGGTATAGGATAAGATAATAAGAAGTATGCGAGGAGGATAACAAAATGGATGTTAGAAACTGTAAAGGATGTAGCCGTTTGTTTAACTATATCGGCGGACAACCGCTTTGCCCGGAGTGCATAAAGGCATTGGATGTAAAGTTTGATGAAGTTCGTGATTATGTTTACGATCATCCGCGTGCCGGCATGCAGCAGGTGGCAGAGGAGAATGATGTGTCGGTTGCTCAGATTAAACGGTGGATTCGTGAAGAACGTCTGGCATTCAGTGATGATGCCCAGGTGGGATTGGAATGCGAAGGGTGCGGGAAAATGATTCGAACCGGACGTTTTTGCGAGATGTGTAAAGCAAAATACATCAACGGTTTTTCTGCGCTTACGAAGCCGAAGCCGGAGCCGGAGAAGAAGGTAGTAAAGGGGCAGGGACCGCAGATGCGTTTCCTGGACCGTAAGTAGGAAACAAAAAGGGACCGACAGGTCCCTTTTTATTTCCTATAGTGCACAAAACGCTTCGCGCGCATTGGAAGTTGTCGCCTGATACGACGGATCATTTTAAGCGGATGCCGTCCTCTTCCAAAGTGATGATGCTGTCTTTGTATAAACGACCGATGGCACGTTTGAAGGAGTTCTTGCTTAATTGAAACTTGGCTTTAATGGCTTCCGGATTAGATTTGTCGTGGTAAGGAAGAAATCCGCCGGCTTCTTTTAGAATGGTGAGTACTCGTTCTGCATCATCATCCATCTGGAGATAGGCTTTTTCACGAATACTTAATTCCAAACGACCGTCCGGCTGCACCTTTGTAACACGGGCCTGAATGACGGTTCCCGGACGGAGCGGTGCGATGACTTCACGTCGCGGAATCAGTGCGGAGTAGATATTGTCTACGGCTACATAGGTACCGAACTCATCAATGTTTTCATAGACAATACCGGTAACACGGTCGTCTTTTTGATACGGCGCGTGGTCATCCAGATAATCATATACGTGCATGGTGGCGCAAAGTCTGCCGCTTTTGTCAATATAAAGGGCAACAAGGATTTGTTCCCCTTCTTTTACTTTTACGGTTTGTTCCTTGAAGGGAAGGAGCAAATCCTTTGCCAATCCCCAGTCTAGAAAAGCACCGATGGAAGAAACTTCTTTGACCGTTAAGACAGCCGTTTCTCCTAAGGTGAGGGGAGGAACGGTGGTAGTTGCAATGGCACGGTCCAAAGAATCCCGATAGACAAAGACCCGAAGGGAATCTCCGTGTTTGATTCCTTCCGGAACCTGATTGCGCGGAAGAAGTACACGAGTTTCTGTAATGGCGGCGGTGTCGGTAGAAAAGGATGGAGTTGTCTCGGTTTTACTCTCCAAATAGACACCGTTTTCGGTTGACCTGCAGACGGTAAGAGTCTGCATTTGTCCAAGCATAATCATAGAAAAACCTCTCTTTGATAAAATGGTTGATGTATTACTGTTGTTTGTTTTTGAATTCCGCAATCGCATAAGGAGAACCGGCAGCGTCGGCAAGTACTATGGTGCACAGGTTGTCCTGTAGGGAAAGATGAGGATAAATGATATCTCCCAGTTGTGCGGATTTTTTGTACTCTACCCGCAAAGATGTGTATTCGGCATTCGGAAGTAACGCAGATGCCATGGAAACATACTGCCCGTTATTTACGTGGTGGTTCGAGTCTAAGTGGGAGACTGTAACCGGTATCGGAGCTAACGGGGTTGCCTCTGTGGGAAGTTCGATTTTTCGCGGGGCACATTCCATCGGATAAGGCGGTTCTAACGGGTAGCGGGAGGCGTACGCAGAATCCGGTTTTACCGGGCGACCGCTGTCCGTATCCGCAAAGACCCAGATGGAGTTTGCAATAACCAAAGGTTCTCCTGCTTCATCGGTTAATGTAAAATTTCGATAGCCGAACATGGACTTAAAATCGTAAGGCCATGTGTTTACGTGTAACTGTTCTCCGTAGCGGGGAAATCGAAGTACTTCGATTTGCCAGGCGTTCATAAGCCATACACGATGTTTCTCTTTTAAAAAATCAATGCCGATTCCCAAATCTTCCGAATGAAAAATGCTGCAATCCTGAAAATAATTTATGATTGCCGGAAAAGATAAGCGAAGAGAAGCATCGACTTCACTGTAGCGGACTCTTGTTGAAAATGAATACATATGCGCTCCTTATAAGCCGTCGGAAGGTCCGCGGCAGTCTCTTTTTTCCGTATGCACACAAGTATAGCATATTTTATGAAAAAAAGCTAGAAATAGAGAGGAAAAAATTGTATACTGATAAGGGGAGAGTATCTTTGGAGGAAATGTATGAAACGAATGCATGCGGTGGATGCGAACCGGGTATTTTTAGTTAGCATCATAGTGTCTCAGTGTCTGATATATGCGTTGGCATATACGGGACTGCAGGATGAGATGTCGCTTCAGTTTATGAACGAAGTGGTTTTAGCGGTTCCGGGACTTTATTATCTTGTTATGAAAAAACAAGAAATAAAAAGGAGTCTGGAAATCAACGCAATCGGTTGGCAGTCTTGGCTGTTGTTGCTTCCTTTTGCGGTTTGTGTGGATAAAATTGCACAATATATCAATGTGCTTTCACAATTGTTTACGGAAAACCGAATCGGGGAACATATGTTGGAACTGATTTTGGCATATCCGTTTCCGATTGCGTTTTTTGTGATTGCAGTGACTCCCGCAGTTTGCGAGGAGTTGTTGTTCCGAGGTGTGTTGTATCGAGGCTATCGTAAGAACGGGCTGTGGGTTGCGGTTTTTTTGTCAGCTTTTTTATTCGGAATTATGCATATGAATCTGAATCAGTTTTTTTATGCGTTTGCGGTGGGAATCATATTTGCACTGGTGAACGAAGTGACAGGTTCTATCTTGCCTTCGTTTTTCTTGCATTTGTATATGAACGGTCGTTCCACGGTACTTTTGTTTTTGATGGCAAATTCTGCGGAAGGGGTGCAGGCACAATATAGTATTAAGGAAGAGTGTGTCCGGTTGCTTCCGGTCTTTTTGGTTGCGGTTGCGGGAGCCGGGATTTTGTTTTACTTTTTATTCCGTTGCGGGAAAAAAAGGACAGAGGTACAAGAGCTGGAGAGAAAAAAAGAAAAAGGAAATTTTGCCGGGGTTGTTTCACCGGAACTTATCCTTGGAATCGGATTATGTATTGTATTTATGTTGATATAATAGTACAATAAAAGAAAGCCCATGCGGGCGCATGAGCTTTACACACGAAGGTCGATGTTCTGACCGAGATTCGGATTGACCGATTGTTCCATCATTTTAATCATGTTTTCGCCGGAGCCTTCGATGGTTTCCAGTGTTTTCTTAAAAACGGCAACACTCAGCATATCCGAAGCTTGTAATGCAGAAGCCTGCATAGAAAGTGCAGAAATATCCATAAGGCATCCTCCTTTCGTTCAAACCGTAAAAGAAACGGATTGAAAATCGTTCTTCTATAGTTATAGTATAACACGGAACGGAGAAAAAAGCAAGAAAAAGCGTTTTAGAGCGCAGAAAGAGGTTTTTATGTTAGATACAGTAATTATCGGAGCGGGACCGGCAGGAATGGCAGCGGGGATTTATGCGGCTCGCGCAGAACTGTCCCATTTGGTATTGGAATGCGGACTGATGAGCGGAGGTCAGATTATTAATACGTCGGAAGTGGACAATTATCCCGGATTAAAAGGAATCGGCGGTTTTGAACTGGCTATGAAATTCAGGGAACATTGCGATGAATGTAATGTACAGTTCCGGGACGGTAAGGTAACCAAGGTAGAAAAGACGGAAGACGGATTTGTGGTGGAATTGGAAAACGGGGAGAGTGTTTCTACGAAAACGGTATTATTTGCGACCGGTGCAAAGCACAGAAAACTGGAGGTTCCGGGAGAAGAAGAGTTTGCAGGCGGTGGTGTTTCTTATTGTGCAACCTGTGACGGTGCATTTTTCCGTGGAAAAGAAGTTGCGGTGGTAGGCGGCGGAGACGTGGCAATTGAAGATGCGTTGTTTCTTGCACGTATTTGTAAAAAAGTATATTTGGTACACCGTAGGGATGAGTTCAGAGCGGCAAAGACATTGGTAAATCGTTTGCGTGCTTGTGAGAATGTTGAGTTTGTGCTAAAAGCGACACCGGTACGGATTGAAGGACAAGGGAAGGTGGAACACCTTGTGGTGAAGTCGGAAACGGAGGAACGTGCGTTGGAAGTTTCCGGTGTGTTTGTAGCAGTGGGAATGTTGCCGAATACCGAATTGTTAAATGGCTTGGTTTCTTTAAATGAGGCAGGCTATGTTATTGCAGGGGAAGATTGTAAGACGGATGTTCCGGGGATTTTTGCGGCCGGAGATTTGCGCACAAAGCATTTGCGACAGGTGGTAACGGCAGCGGCGGACGGAGCAACCGCAATCTACGAAATCGAGGCTTTTTTGAATCAGCAGTAGAGACACAAAAGCTGCATTGCTTCGACAAAAAAAGAAAAAGGAAGAATTTGGAACCCCCGGCGTGTTGACACACGTGCGGGGGTTTGTTATAATCATGTTACAAGTTTGTAATAAATTTGTAACAATTCAAAGGAGGCAATGATTGTATGAATAGCGGAAAAGGCAACAGAATCGTGTTGTGTATGGGAGTCGTGGCACTGGCAGGGGTATTAAGTAACGGAAAAACCGGAATGGCGGTGACAAAAGAGAATCCTCTTATTACGGAAGCATACAAATACATACAAGGGATGGAAGGAATCGAAACGCGCGTATTACAAAACCGGGCAAAAGCAAGGGTGGCGCTTCTGGGAAGTGAAGAAGCACCGGAAGAATCGCTGGTTTTGTTTTCAAGGACAAAAGGATTAGAAGGCACCAGAGTTTATGCCAATGTAAATAATTATGTGAATGTGAGGAAAAAAGCGACTACTTCTTCAGATGTTGTAGGAAAGCTTTACGGAGGTTGCGTAGCCACTGTAATCAAAGAAGAAGGAAATTGGGTTTATGTGAACTCCGGAAATGTAACAGGATATGTGATAAAGGATTATTTATTATTAGGTGAGGATGCGGAAGAGGCAATTGCAAAAAAGTATACTCCGAAGATTCAGGTGACGGCAAATGTATTGAATGTCCGGTCCGGAGCGGGAACCGGGTATAGCGTAATTGACAAGTTTACGAAGGGAGAGGAAGCCGAGCTTTTAGAAAAGGGGCAAGAGTGGATGAAAATCCGAGTGCCTGTGGGCGGAACGAAACAAGTAGGTTATGTTTTTGCAAAATATGTAAAGGTGGTGGGAGAACCGAAGTGCGGAGAAACGCTGGCAGAGGAGAAAGCACGACTTGCCGCAGAGAAGAAAGCGGCGGAAGAAGCGGCAAAAAAAGCGGAAGAAGACAGAAAGGCTGCCATTGAAAAGGAAAAAAGAGAGAAAGCAAAACAAGTAGCGGAGTATGCAAAAACCGCGGTAGGTACCGCTTATGTCTGGGGCGGAACCAATATGAAATCCGGCGTAGATTGTTCGGGGCTTTGTTATGCGGCATACAAAAAATACGGCTATACGCTTCCGAGAGTATCCAGAGATATGGCAGCCAGTAGTTCCTTACGTTCCGTTACGCCGAATAAGACCTACCTAAAGGCCGGAGACTTGGTGTTTTATGCTTCGGACGGACGGGTTGATCACGTAGCGATGTACATCGGTGACGGTAAAGTGGTTCATGCATCTACCTATAATACCGGGGTTATTATTTCACAATATAATTATCGTACACCGCATAGCGCAAAGCGTGTAATCTATTAGGACAAACAAGAACTGTCGCATTACGTCGGGGAATCCGGCGTGGCGGCAGTTTCGTGTTTCTTGCGGTAGTCGGATGGAGACATGCCGGTGTGACGATGAAACAGTCGACTGAAATATAAGGGGTTATCGTATCCTACAGCCTCCGCAATCTCGCTGATGTTATAGCCGGTATTTTCTAACAGACTTTGGGCATTCATCATACGAAGGGACAGGATGTATTGTAAAGGGGTAATTTTTACGATTTCCCTGAAACTACGGATAAACCAACAAGGACTTAAGTGTCTTGCTTTTGCGTAGTCCTCGATACAGATGGTTTCGGCATAGTGTTCGTTGAAATAGTGGGTAGCGCGTTCAATTTCGTTTTGAAGGTCGCTGCCGTTTTTTCTGCCTTCTTTTAAGAGACGGTAGATTAACAGGAACAAGTTTCGCAGCTTGTAGGAAACCAGTTCTTCGTACCCCGGTCTGCAAAGCTGCAGTTCTTTGATGATCTGTTGATAGAGCTGCGGAATGTCGGGAGAGGTTCCGGTGAAAAAGACCGGACTGTCGGCAGGGATTTCATATTGGTCTAACAGTGCCGTTACTTCGGAGCCGGTAAAGTGAATCCAGTAAACCTCGGTTTTGTCCTCGCTATGATAAAAATAGTGCTGAGGAACTCCGGGACGATATAAAATCATGGTTCCTTCCCCTACCACCAATTCCTTTCCTTCAATAACAAAGTGTGCTTTGCCGGAAGCGATACATAGCAGCTGATAATCTTTTCGGCCCGTAGGACGTTCTGTTTCAAAAAAAGGCATACTGTGGATGCGATAGTAACCGCAGCAGGTAACAATCAGCGGTTTGCTTAAGTCCATACGATCCATGAAAGAATTGTGTAGGTAAGCGGCATTGGTAAACATGGCATAACCTCCATAGATTGATACTATTATTATGCCGTATAACGGAAAAGAACGCAATAGTATTTGTATCATTTTGTGCATGTTTTGAATGATTGTGTTTATGTTCAGAAAAGGGATGCGTATGATACAATGGGAACAGAGAAAGAAAAATACGGATAGTCAGGAGGAGCGACGTATGAAGGCAAAAGCAGAATGGTTAGCAAATCAGGAGGTGTTTGCGGTAAATCGGGAGGAGGCGCATTCGGATCATAAATTTTTCGATGTGACAGGAAATTTACGGCAGTCCTTAAACGGTACATGGAAGTTTTTTTATGCGGAGAATCCGGAGAAAAGACCGGCGGAGTTTTATCGTACGGATGTAACCGAGGAAAACTTTGATGAAATCCGGGTGCCGGGACATATCCAATTGCAGGGATACGGAAAGTGTCAGTATGTGAACATGATGTATCCCTGGGACGGTCGGGAAACGGTAAAACCGCCGATGATTCCGAAAAAGGAAAATCCGGTTGGAAGTTACATAACATATTTTGATGTAGAGGAAGCGCTTTTGGGAAAAGAAATCTATCTTTCTTTTCAGGGGGTAGAGTCTGCTTTTTATGTGTGGTTAAACGGGGAATTTGTAGGGTATAGCGAAGATTCCTTTACTCCGTCGGAGTTTTTGATTACGCCATACCTGCGGGAAAAGAATAACAAATTGGCGGTGGAGGTGTACAAAGTATGCAGCGGTAGTTGGCTGGAAGACCAGGACTTTTGGCGTTTTTCCGGCATTTTCCGTGATGTATATTTGTATGCGGTGCCGAAACTTCATGTGCGGGATATGAAGGTGACGGCGGACTATGATTATACGGACGGAAGCGGATGTTTGTCGGTGGATCTTTTTATTAAGGAAATGTCGGCAGAACCGGCAAACGGTTTGGCAAAGTTTTTACTAAAAAATGCAGTGGGAGAGACGGTTGTTTGTGAATCCGTACCGTGGATAAATAATAAAGTTACGATAGAAAAAAGAATTGCCGCGGTGGAACCATGGAGTGCGGAGACACCGTATTTATATGAGCTTAGTGTGGAACTGACAGGTGTTGACGGAACCGTGGCAGAAACCGCGGTGACAAAGGTTGGTTTCCGTACCTTTGAATTAAAGGACGGGCTCATGTGTCTGAATGGGAAACGGATTGTATTTAAAGGAGTGGATCGCCATGAATTTTCTGCGGAATGTGGCCGGGCGATTACAGAGGAAGAGATGCTTTCCGATATTCTTATGATGAAGAAAAATAACATCAATGCGGTGAGAACCAGTCATTATCCGAATCAGACCCGGTGGTATGAGCTTTGTGACGAGTATGGGATTTATGTGATTGATGAGACAAATTTGGAGACCCACGGTACCTGGATGAATGACAGGGGCCCGGCAGAAAATCTTCCGGGAGATGATCCGAAGTGGAAAGGCGCGGTACTGGACCGTGCAAAGTCCATGTACGAGCGGGATAAAAATCATGCCTGTGTTTTGATTTGGTCTTGCGGAAACGAGTCCTACTGCGGAGAAAATATTGCGGCAATGGCGGCGTATTTCCATGCTGCGGATACGCGGCGTTTGGTACATTACGAGGGGGTGGCATGGAACCGGAAGTACGATTCCATTACGGATATGGAATCCAGAATGTACGCAAAACCTGCGGATATCGAGAGATATTTACGGGAAAATCCAAAGAAGCCTTATATCAGTTGCGAGTATATGCATGCTATGGGAAATTCTGTGGGCGGCATGAAACTTTATACGGATTTGGAAGAAAAGTACGAGAAGTATCAGGGCGGCTTTATCTGGGATTTTATCGATCAGGCATTGTACAGAACCTTAGAGAACGGAGAAAGGGTTCTTGCCTACGGCGGTGATTTTGAGGAACGACCGGCGGATTGGGGCTTTTGTACCGACGGGATTGTGTATGCGGACAGGAAAGCTTCTCCGAAGATGCAGGAGGTAAAGGCGCTGTATTCCAATCTTAAGTTAAACGTGACAGGCGGAGTGCTTACCGTAAAGAACCGGAATTTGTTTGCGGATACGTCCGGTTACCGGTTTGTGGCGACCTTGGAGAAGGACGGAGTAGTGCTTTTAGAAGAGGAGCATGCCCTTGCCGTTCCGGCGGGAGAGGATACGTCTGTTCCGCTTGGACTTACGATTCCGACGGAGCCGGGTGAGTATGTAGTGACGGTCTCTGCGGTGTTAAAGGAGAATACGTTATATGCGGAAGCCGGATACGAGGTGTGCTTTGCACAGGAAGCGGTGAAGGTGATGCCTTGTGAGACGGGAGAAAATGCAGGAGTCCTTTTACACGGTATCGGGGAACCCCCGACATACGAATGTGGGGGGACTACCGAAAGGAAACGTCCTGATATTATATACGGAGATTTCTGCATCGGTGTACACGGCGATGATTTTTATGTACAGTTTGATAAGGGACAGGGAGGCATTACCTCTTTGGTGTATCATGATGAAGAGTATATTACCAGAGTACCGCAGGTAAGTTTTTGGAGAGCTTTTACGGACAACGACAGAGGAGCGGGCTTCCAGACCTTTGCGGCACAATGGGAGCCGGCGGGCAAATACGCAAGGTATCGCAGGGATTTGATTTTTTTGGAAGAAAAAGAAGACTGTCTGGAGCTGGTGTTCCCGTTTGATGCGCCGATTACACCGGCCTTTACCTACAAGGTGATTTACAAGGTATATTTTGACGGTAAGGTAGAGATTCGTGCCGAGTATCCGGGCGTGGATACCGAGGTGGACTTTCCGGTATTTGCCATGGATTTTAAGATGAAGAAAAAATATGAGAATTTCCGCTACTACGGCTTGGGTCCGGAGGAAAACTATTGTGACAGGAACTTTGGAGGAAAGCTGGGAGTATATGACTCTACCGCAAGGGAGAATCTGTCCGGCTATGTGAATCCCCAGGAGTGCGGCAACCGTACCGGGGTGCGGTATGTGCAGGTGACGGATGAGAAGGGCACCGGAGTGAGGTTTACAAGCACCGGGGAACCGATGGAGATGAGCGTGCTGCCTTACAGTGCGGCGGAATTGGAAACTGCCATGCATTTGGAGGAATTAAAGGAGCCGTCCTATACATGGGTACGTCTGGCGGCAAAGCAGATGGGTGTGGGCGGTGACGATAGCTGGGGCTCACCGGTGCATAAGGAATTTAAGATTGACCCGAGAGAGCCGCTTTGTCTGGCGTTTGCAATCAGTCCGGTTGGGGAGAAATAGAAACAAAGGGGAGATAAAATGAGACGAGAAGAACTGAAACAAAAGCTTGTGCAGGATGAATTTCTGCCGGTGTTTGAAACCTTATACGGAACAAAGAAAGAAGTGCTTTCTGCACAGAAGGCACGGTATGAAAAGGCAGTGGAGCGGTTTGCGGAGCTGTACCCGGAGAGAGAGGAGATTTCTTTGTTTTCCGCACCGGGAAGAACCGAAATCGGCGGAAATCATACGGACCATCAGCACGGCTGTGTGCTGGCGGCTGCGGTGCAGTTGGATGTCATCGGAGCGGTGAGCTTCCATGAGGACGGCGTAATTCGTGTGTGCTCCGAGGGCTACCGTCCCTTTACGGTAGATTTGTCCGATCTATCGGTACAGGAAGGTGAAAGAGGTTCCGATGCCATTGTACGGGGCATTGTGGCACGTTTTGCAGCTCTTGGGGTAACGGTAGGCGGCTTTGATGTATACTGTACCTCCGATGTGCTTTCCGGCAGCGGGATTTCTTCCTCGGCGGCTTTTGAGACTTTAATCGGTACGATAATAGATGTTCATTATAATAACGGACGGGTCGGTGCATTGGAAATTGCAAAAATCGGTCAGTATGCGGAGAATGTTTATTTCGGGAAAAAGTGCGGTTTGATGGATCAGATGGCAAGTTCCGTGGGTGGTTTGGTATTTATTGACTTTATGAGTACGGAAATCCCGCTGATTGAACCTTTTTCCTTTGATTTCGAACAAGCAGGTTATTGTATCTGTGTGACAGATACGGGGGGAAATCATGTGAATCTGACCCCGGACTATGTGGCGGTACGTTCCGAAATGGAGACAGTGGCGAGACAATTCGGGAAAGAATATCTGCGCCAGGTAAACGAAACCGAGTTTTACAGGCAACTTCCGAATCTGCGAAAAAACTGTTCCGACCGGGCTTTGTTGCGGGCGGTACATTTCTTTGGAGATAACCGTCGGGCGAGAGAAGAGGCAGAGGCATTACAAAAGGGAGAGGTAGGGAAGTTCCTTTCTTTGGTGCAGGAATCCGGAGATTCTTCGGAAGCCTTGCTTCAAAACCTGTATTCTACTTCTGTGCCGACGGAACAAGCGATTCCTTTGGGGGTAATGATAAGTAAACGAATTCTTGCGGGAAAAGGAGCGGTGCGTGTTCACGGAGGCGGATTTGCCGGGACGATACAGGCCTTTGTGCCCCTTCCTTTGGCAGAAACTTATGTGGCAGAGATGGAGCGGGTATTCGGGGACGGTGCTTGTTATGTATTCCGAATCAGGCCGGTTGGAGGCGTGGAAGTGACGGTTTGACAGAAGAGTAAGGGAATGTTAAAATAAGAAATGTGAGGCTGGAACTATGGCGGTTTCCGGCCTTTTACATTTTATTCGGCTTTGCTGTATACGGTGACGCGTACACGTGGAAGTAGCCCGTAGGGAGGAGTAGGAGTCCGAATGAGTGCATGGCGGAATAGAGAAGAAAATTTGAAGTTTGTGGAGGTGAAAATAATGAAGGAAAGATTATTAAAGGCATTGTTTGTGTCAATTACAGTTGCGTTGGGTATTACATTGGTAACAATTTTGCAAAATGAGGATTTTTCTTTTGTAAAATCAGGACTCTATGCAATTGTTGCATTTATTGTCGATTTTGTTTTTTCTAATATTTTTGAAAAAAAGAAAAGGTGAATTTTGTCTTTTGTAAGGAACAGAAACTTTGAAGTTGACGGAGGAGTATAAATAATGTGGAAGTATATTTTGATTGGTTTGGGTGTTGTTGTTTTAGAGTTGATATTAGTAATCCTATTCTCATCTTGGTTTAACATTGGGAGTGGTGGAAGCTTGAGCGGTATTATTGTTTGTGTGGGAGGATTCCTTGCTTTTGAAATGGTTATCTGCACAGGTGTAATTATTTCCACGATTAACACAAACAAAAATAAGCAAGGCAATTTCGATTTGTAGGGAACGGAAACTTTGAAGTTTATGGAGGAGAATGGTGTGATTAAGTTTGTTCATTTATTTAAAAATTATTATTTGGGCATTTCTTTTATTGGAATAATTGCATTTGTTATTCAGGAAATTCCGTACATAATTATGCCTTTAATAAAACCTACATCAAATCCAATAATGAATATGCAAAATGAAATACAATGGATTGAGAAAGTACAGGGATTGGTTGGTATGCTTTCAATGTTTTTATTAATGTTGATTGTTAGAGATGATATTAAACTTTTTTCAATATCAACAACAAAAGAAAAGACATTTTTTGCGTTAACTATTGGTATGATATTAATAAATTTTGTGGGTTGGACATTTTATTATTTGGGATATCAATATGGTTGGTTGATTGTAATTAGTCAATTTGCAGTTGTTCCTTTGTATTATTTATTTTTTGGATTGTGGAAAAGCAATTATTTATTAGTTGGTACAGCTTCATTATTTTTCATAATCCATACTATCAATGGATATATGAATTTTATTATAAAAAAGTGATGCACAAATTTCAGTTTTGCACCTTTTGGTGCGATTGAAAATTTGACTCTCAAATACATAGTAAAAAGACATTGAAAAAAGATAAAGCATATGTTATAATTAAAGCATAAAGAAAGCAACCGCCACACAAGGTGGTTAGCCTTTCATCGTTATGTAAGTAATAAACTCACCTACGACCGGCCAAGTACATAGGTGAGTTTATTTATTTTCGCTTGTTGTTCCTATCTATGTAGGCAAGCAGTGCAATGAGCATCATAGCAAATGCAATCATTAGAGAAATCGCTTCGTATGCAGTCATCATTGGCACCACCTCCCTTCTACTATGAGTACGGGAGGCTAACACCTTGTACACGGTTGCTTAAGAATATTATACCACAAATCGAACAAATGTTCAAGCGATTTCTGTAAGAAAAGAAACGAATTTTCAATATAATGATTTTCTTCAACAACGCAAACTTTCAGTTTGCCGGAGCCACAACATCCAATCTGTGCATGGCGCAATAGTTCAGTTTTACGACGTGTTGTGAAAAAACAAAAAACTTCTTGACATCTAGGAAATCACGTGGTATACTTTAAGAGCTGTGTAAGCAAAAGCAGAGTATCCGCTCTCACCTTCCGCGTACATTGTACTGCAAAAAGGTCTGGTTAAGATGATTTCCCGGTGACGGGATTATTAGGCGGATAATCTGTGATTATCCGCTTTATATTTTTATTACGGAGGTACAAAACCATTAGCGAGTTAATGTTAAACGAGCAAATCAGAGACAAAGAAATCCGTTTGATCGGTGATGACGGAGAGCAGCTTGGAATCATGTCTGCCAAAGACGCATTAAAGATGGCTAAGGAAGCCGGTCTTGACCTGGTTAAGATTGCGCCGACCGCAAAGCCGCCGGTTTGTAAGATTGTCGATTACGGTAAGTACCGTTACGAGCAGGCAAGACGTGAGAAGGAAGCAAAGAAGAAGCAGAAGACTACCGAAGTAAAGGAGATTCAGTTATCTCCGAATATCGATGTGAATGATTTGACCACGAAGGCAAATCAGGCGCGTAAGTTCGTGGAAAAGGGCAATAAAGTAAAGGTTGCGCTTCGTTTCCGCGGTCGTGAGATGGCACATATGGCAACCGGCAAGGAAGTTTTGGATATGTTTTTTGAGAAGGTTTCCGATGTTGCCGTAGTAGAAAAACCGGCTAAGTTAGAAGGCAGAAGCATGATTATGGTGCTTGCCGAGAAGCGGTAAAAGATGCATGAACGCACAGGATTGTGCTTCAGACAGATAATAATTATTACGGTGTTAAGCCGTACAATGAAGGAGGATTTACCATGCCGAAGTTAAAGA
The DNA here is from genome assembly GCA_017503735.1 of Lachnospiraceae bacterium. Classification (GTDB taxonomy): domain Bacteria; phylum Bacillota; class Clostridia; order Lachnospirales; family Lachnospiraceae; genus SIG307. Next base: position 78,873 of record JAFVSN010000004.1, on the reverse strand, counting down.
CAAATAAGGCAGCAGCAAAGCGTTTTACAATGACGGGAACCGGTAAGTTAAAGAGAATGAAGACCGGTAAGCAGCATATCTTAACCAAGAAGTCTTCCAAGACGAAGAGAGATTTAAGAAAAGCTACCATGACCGATAAGACGAACGAAAAGAATATGAAGAAGATTTTACCTTATCTCTAAGATTTGGTGTAAAGGAGGCAAAACAGAATGGCAAGAGTTAAAGGCGGTTTAAACGCAAAAAAGAGACATAATAGAGTATTAAAGCTGGCTAAGGGTTACAGAGGTGCCAGAAGTAAGCAGTACAGAATTGCAAAGCAGTCTGTTATGAGAGCTCTCACTTCTTCTTTCGCAGGTAGAAAGGAAAGAAAGAGACAGTTCAGACAGTTATGGATTGCTCGTATCAATGCAGCAGCAAGAATGAACGGTCTTTCCTACAGCAAGTTCATGTACGGTTTGAAGTTAGCTGAGGTTGAGGTAAACAGAAAGATGCTTTCCGAGATGGCTATTAACGATCCGGAAGGTTTTGCAGCATTGGTTGAAGTTGCAAAGGCTAAGTTAGCGTAAGGTTATGAACGAAACGGGATGTTCTTTAAGGACATCCCGTTTTTTATTATCTTTTGAATGTCCGACCTGAAAAACACCCGTGTAAAGGCGAAACTTCTCTCGTGTTACGGATATAAGTCTTTCTAATTACTCCGGCAGGTATGTTATAAAGTGACGCAACCGGTCATTACGCGACATCCGTGTCGCGCGCGACCTCGTTTGGACGTCCTGTCCAAACGTTGCTATGTTTGTATGGAGTAATAAGAAAGTCTAATATCCTGCACAAAGTTCGAAGTTTCACCTTTACACGGGTGTTTTTCAGTTGTTTGTAATATGAAAAGATAATAAAAAAGCGGGATGATAAGAGTATATCCCGTTTCGTTCTTTTGACTGGCGACGAGCTAACGAGAAGATTAAAAATTGATTAGAAAAAACTAATGAGCTTCTAACTTGAACTTTGAGAAGGTGTGGGGTAAAATAAAGTCAAGTCAGAGAACAAGGAAAGGGGATTTTTTATGAGAGAGAAACTGGCGAATATTTTATGGGGGCTGTTATGGATTGCCATCGGAGTCTTCGTGTTTGGTAAGGTAATGGGATTTTGGGAGGTACCGGTATTGTTTCCGGGATGGTGGACTTTGTTTATTATTGTTCCGAGTTTAATCGGCATGATTAAAAACGGCGTACGTCCGGTAAATTCCATTTTTCTGGTATGCGGTGTTCTTTTGTTATTGGAACGGAACCGTATCATTGAAAGAGGAATGCTCGGTAAGATTTTAGTGCCGGCAATTTTCTTTGTGATCGGTTTATGTATTTTATTCCGAAGTTTATTTGGAGGAATGAGACGGCATTATGACGGTACTCAGGGATATTCGGCAACGTTTGCCGGAAATGTGATTACGGCAACGGAGTCACCGTTTATGGGGTGTGAGGCAGATGCGGTGTTCGGAGGACTGGATTTGGATTTAAGGGATGTTGCCATAGAGGATGGTGCAGTGATAGAGGCTTGTGCGATTTTCGGAGGAATTGATATTAAGGTACCGGCAGGAGTTGATGTAAAGGTAAAACGAACGGAACTGTTCGGTGGAGCAAAAAGTCATGTAGCAAATCAGAACAGCGGTCCGGTGTTATATGTAAATGCAATATGTTTGTTTGGAGGAGTGGATATTAAATGAACGGAATACAAAAGGTAATCAAATATTGTGCCATGGCATTTGCCATCTTTTTATCGGTTGTAATTTTAGGAACGATTGTATCGGTTGTGATGGGAGTGACGACAGGGATTGCGGGAATCAGTGTATTAACGGGAGAAGATAAAGAACGAATCAGCCTTTCGGAAGAGTATTCTTTAGAAAAGGCAACAGAACTGGGAATTACAAGTGTTTTGATAGATTGTAATGCGGAAATTACGGTAAAAAAGGGAGATGTATTAGCAATCAATGCGGAAAATGTAACCGATGATTATACGATTCGTCAGGCAAACGGAGAATTCAGTATTGTAGAGGAAACTCCTAAGTTTAACTTCATTTTTGATTTTAATTTCGGAGTTACGGGTGGATCGAAAAGGGAAACCGTGGTTGTAACAATTCCGGCTGAACTCTCAACAGAACAGATCAAGATTTTAAGCGGTTCCGGTGCCGTAACTATGACGGATGTTGTGACGGAGAATCTTACCGTGGACAGCGGTTCCGGGAGGGTAACGGTAGAGAATGTAACAGCGGATCATATGTATGTGGACAGTGGTTCCGGAAGAGTGAAGATCTCCGGCGCAACGATGTCTGAAACGGAAATATACAGCGGTTCCGGCGGAGTGACGGTAGATGACTCGAAGTTGGGAATCCTTGTCTTGGATACCGGTTCCGGAACGGTACGGATGGAGAATACGGAAGCAACAGAGGCAAATGTGGATACCGGTTCCGGTGCGGTTACTTATTCCGGAATATTGACCGGGACTTGTGAATTTGAAACCGGAAGCGGTGCGCTGAATCTTCGGATTGACGGAAGTGAAGAGGAGTATCGTGTGAAGGCAGAGTGCGGTTCCGGTACGTTTCGTATCAACGGAAAGAAAGTGGATGACGGAAGTTACGGTTCCAATGTAAAGGGTGAGTTTTTAATTGACTCCGGTAGTGGCTCGGTTAATGTGGAATTTAATACACCGGAAAACGAGTAGTGAATAATGGTGGGAGTAGAGAGGATTCGATAGGTATAATAGAATAAGGAGCAAAATAAGAGAACGGCCGAAACCGTTCTCTTTTTACTTTATAGAGATTGCGTAAGGAGAATCAATCGGGATATACCAGACGATCCGGAGTGATGTTTTCCAACACTTCCAAATAACGGGCACCGTAGTAATTTGCCATCGGAAGGTTCATGTCCAGATAATTGCCGCACTCGATTGCGGAAGCTCCCGGAACATCGTCTTTGTAGTCGCGTATAAAAGCAAATAATTCACGAAGCAACGGAAGGATATCCGCAGATTCGTAATCTCCCGCAAGCAGGAGATAGAAGCCGGTACGACAGCCCATGGGTCCGAAGTAGACGATACGGGAACCGAAATCCGGGTGGTTCCGTAAGAAGGTTGCTGCCAGATGCTCAATGGTGTGTACTTCGGCCGTGTTCATAACCGGCTCGGCATTCGGTCTTGTGACACGTAAATCGAAAGTAGTTACTACGGAATCGCCCACGGAATCCTTTCTGGATACATAAACGCCCGGTAATAAGGTCAAATGATTAATGGTAAAGCTTGCAATCGTTTTCATATGAAGACTCCTTTGTATTTAGTAGAGAAGTGGGTCCAAGGTTAACGGATTCGGTGTATCTGTAAGCTCCGGCGTCGGAGTTACAGGGAGATCCGGATTTAACGGGTCCGGGGTCGGTGTAATCATGTTATGGAGTGCACAGATTGCGTCTTCTCCCGTAGGAAGAAGGTTTGGTGTATCCGTTGTGGTGTACTCGATTACATTGCCTTCCCAGTCTAATAACTCCGGTTCGTTCTTTATTAACAATATTTTTTCGGCAACATGTTCCGGAGGACAACCGGCACCTGCCAGCTTCTTGGAATCGGAACAGATGGAAGCTTTGATGTGAACATCGCATTTTTCCAAAGGAACCGTACCTTTTGCGAAATATTCGGTACGGACGGTGGAACCGCCGCTTGCGTGGTCGCATATTCCGTCAATGGCAAGTTTTCCGGATTTTGTACATATTTTTGCAGTTACAACGGAATCCGGCACGGTAAATTCTTTGTACGGTAACTCCTTCTCGGCATGGATTCGTTCCATGATGGTTCTCCACATGATCTGTTGATATTTCGTGTCTATTTGGCTGAAGTTATTATCAAATCCGGACCAAATCGATGCGGTATAATAAGGGGTATATCCACAGAACCATAAGTCATTGTTGTTAGATGCGGTACCGGTTTTTCCGGCTACCGGCATCTTGTAGTCCGTGAATTTCAAACGGCTACCGGTACCTACACCGCTTCCGCCGGAAACGGTATCTACCATGGCGCTGGTCAGCAGATATGCCGTAGAGGTTTTAATGACCTGCGTAGAGTCGGTTTCGTTGGAAAGAATCACACGTCCGTCATGGTCCAGAACCTTGGTATACAAATAAGGTTTGTTGTATACACCGCCGTTTGCAACAGTGGCATAAGCTGCGGTAAGTTCCAGGTTGGTAACACCATCGGTTAAACCGCCCAGTGCCAGGGAAAGGTTGATGTCGGTAAAGGTCTGTCCGCTGGCTTCATCGTAACGGGAATCTACTAAGGTGGAGAATCCCAACTTTTTTAAATAATTATAAGAAATTTGTGGAGAAACCGCTTCCAGTGCCCGCACCGCTACGATATTCATGGAATATGAAATACCGCGGCGGACCGTGTTTAACCCGTAATACGGTCCGTTAAAGTATTCTTTCTTTCCTTTTGCCCACCAGTTAATCACTTCCTTTTGGGAATTCGGATAATAGTACGGCAGGTCATCAATCGGAGTGGTAAGTGTCATGCCGGCGGAATCGATTGCCGGTAAAAAAGCGGCCAAAACTTTAAAGGTGGAACCTACCGCACGGGTTGTGGTAGTAGCACGATTTAAGGTACGGCTACCGGTTTTTTCGCCGCGTCCGCCCACAAGGGCAAGAACCTGGCCGGTGGATTGATCCATCAGACAGAAGGAGGATTGCGGCTGGGCAGTGAAGTTACGACGTTCACCCAAAACGAGATCTCCTTTTTCTCCGGTTTCTTCGTTTGCCTGTGCCACATGGGCAGAATAAAATTCATCCAAATATGCGGTCATGGATTCGTCACTTTTACAAAGTAACTGATATACGCCTTTGTTCAGTTGTACAACAACGGAATCGTCATTTTTGAAGCTGTCAAAATAGGAAATCAGGTCGGATAACTGATAATGAATTACCGTTCCGTCCGCCTTCTGTACCGAAAGGGCATAACTCAGTTCATAAAGAGAACCTTCCTTATCCCCGGTTCCGAAAGGCGGGAACATGGATTCGTCAGTATATACTTCGTCACAAATATTTTGTATCTCACGGTCTTGCGTGGTATAAATACTTAAACCGTCGGTGTAGACCATGGAAGTGGCTTGTGCCTGAGTATAGCCTTTCTTTTCTACCAAATCATGAATGACCGAATCAATTACCGCATCGGTAAAGTAGCTGTAATAGGAATTTTCGGTCTTTTCCTGTGCCACCATTTGAATACGACTGTATGGGTCATCAGCCATTGCTTCGTCGTACTCCGCCTGGGTACAGAAACCGTTGTCAAGCATAAGGTTCAGACAGTTTTTACGACGTTCCGCATTATCTTCCGGGTAGTGAATCGGATTTTGTAAGGTCGGAGACCACGGAATTGCGGCAAGGACGGCGACTTCGGAAAGGGTCAAATCCTTTGCGTCTTTGGCAAAGTAAACCTTTGCCGCAGTCTGAAGACCGTAAGCGGTATTACCGTAGTTTACGGTGTTGATGTAATACTCCAGAATTGTATCTTTGGACAATTTGCTTTCCAGCTCTACCGCCAGGAATTGTTCCTGCACCTTGCGGACAATTTTTACAATTGGGTTGTCCTCGTTACCGCCGCCGAATACCTGGTTTTTTAAAAGCTGTTGGGTAATGGTACTGGCACCGTAATCAAGATTGCCTTCTTTTAAGTTGGAAACGAGGGCACGGAGAATGCCTCGTACATCGATGCCGTCATGCTCGTAAAAACGTTCATCTTCCATTGCGACAAATGCATATTTGACATATTCCGGGAGGTAGATGATTTCGATATAGTCACGGTTTGCTTCAACGCCTGCCAGGGTTTGGGCATGGGAGCCGTCCCGGTAGTAGGTGTTGGAAGCGTAACCGGAAGGAACCACGTTGATCAAATCAATGCTCGGTACAGTGGCGGACAAACCGTTTACGATACCGGCTACGGCTGCAACGCCCATCGCGCAAACGAAGACAACTCCAAGCAAAAACAAACGGAAGACCGTTACGTTTAACTTGGAGGACAGCCGCTTGGAGCGGGTTTTGAGATTTTTTAATTTTTTATTGGTTTCTTCTCTGCTGAAATTCATACAAATCCCTTCCTTACATACTTTGGTGTCGATGCAAGCATCCGTTCTTATTAGAAATTTTTTCCGAATTTCGGAACATTATTCGGAAAAGAAAACAGGCGAATGATCGATAATACAAAACCATACCGGGTCCAGTTCGGTAATCACGGCTTTGCCGGAAGTTGCTTCCGTAACTTTTTTGATAAAAGCAGAGGAGGAGTCCGGCGTGGTAAGTACCGTGACGGTAACGACGTCCGTGTACAGTGTTTCCTGGGTAAACAGCTCCATCTGCGCAATAATATATTGAAGCTTTCCGATGCTGTTATAGTCAGTAATGACAGAAATCGGAATGCCGTATATTTTTTCTGTAATGACGCTGGCATCCAGACCGGCTTTTGTTGCTGCCTGATAAGCCCGGACAAGTCCGCCGGTGCCCAAAAGAGTTCCGCCGAAATAGCGGGTAACCACCACACAGACATTGTGGACATCTTCGTTTAATAAAACATCAAGCATGGGACGTCCCGCGGTTTTCTGCGGTTCGCCGTCATCACTGCAACGTGCGGTTTCGTGGCGCATGCCTAAGGTGTATGCCGAGCAATTGTGGGAAGCATCCCAGTACTCTTTTTTCTTTTGTTCGATAAAGGCAAGAGCCTCCTCCTCCGAAGAAATCGGAATAACGGTAGCGATAAAGCGGGATTTCTTTTCGATAATCTCTCCTACACCGCCCCGGTAAACGATTCGGTAGGCCTCCGACATGTTGTTTCTCCCTTCGAAAACAGAAGCTCTGAAAAGAACTCTGTACTTATTTTATATATCAGCTAGTATATCAAAAACGGGAAAATACTGCAAGAATATTAGGAGATTTAATAAAATTGTAATACCTCTTTACAAAACGAAAATCTACGGATATACTATAAAGGTACGCGGGAAAAGGGAGGAAAGACCTGACAAACAGAGAAAGGACCTGTTGTTATGCTTGAATTAAGAAATGTTTCTTATTGTGTAGAAAATGAGGGCGTGGAAAAATACATTTTAAAAGATATCAGTTTGACCATAGAAGATCGTTTTGTGGCCATCACCGGACCGAACGGAGGCGGTAAGTCTACGCTTGCGAAGGTGCTTGCGGGTATTATTAAGCCCACAAGCGGTCAGATTTTATTTGACGGAGAGGACATTACGGAATTATCTGTGACAGAGCGTGCCCAAAAGGGAATCAGTTTTGCATTTCAGCAACCGGTGCGTTTTAAAGGAATTACCGTAAAGGATTTAATCAGTCTGGCTGCGGGTAAGAAGCTTACCGTAGCAGAGGTTTGCAATTATCTGGGCGAGGTAGGGTTATGTGCCAAAGATTATGTGAATCGTGAAGTAAATGCCAGTCTTTCCGGCGGTGAGTTAAAGCGTATCGAGATTGCAACGGTAATGGCAAGAGGAACGAAGCTTTCTATTTTTGATGAACCGGAGGCCGGTATTGATTTATGGAGTTTCCAGAATCTTATTCGTGTATTTGAAGAGATGCACGATAAGATACAGGGCTCGATTTTGATTATTTCCCATCAGGAGCGCATTTTAAATATTGCAGACAAGATTGTGGTAATAGCCGGCGGACAGCTTGATAAAGTGGGAACAAAGGAAGAAATTTTACCGGGACTTTTAAATAAAGCGGGTGCCTGTATTAAGGTAAAGTAAGCAGAGTAAGGCAGAGACAGGAGAGGTTTTATGGACGAAATACAAAGAACATTACTGGAACAGATCGCAGGGCTTCATGAGGTGCCGGAAGGTGCTTATAATCTTCGCATCAACGGTAGTCTCGGTGGCAGAAATACGACTGCAAATATCGATATTGTGCCGAAGGAGGATGTTTCCGGCATTGACATTATTATTAAGCCGGGAACCAAAAACGAAAGCGTACACATTCCGGTACTTCTTAGTCAAACCGGCTTAAAAGAATTGGTATATAACGACTTTTATATCGGGGAGGACTGCGATGTGACCATTGTGGCAGGGTGCGGCATCCATAACGGCGGTGATGCTGCTTCCGAGCATTCCGGAATTCATCGCTTCTTTTTAAAGAAGAATGCTAAGATTAAATATGTAGAAAAGCATTACGGCAGCGGAGAAGGCACCGGAGAGCGGATTATGAATCCGACTACGGAAATGGTGCTTGAGGAAGGCGCTTATATGGAAATGGACACGGTGCAGATTAAGGGTGTGGATTCCACAAAGCGTGTGACAAAGGCTGAACTGGGCGAGGGAGCAACGCTTGTAATCAAAGAAAAGCTGATGACTCACGGGAAGCAGTTTGCAGAAACGGAGTTTACCGTAGACTTAAACGGTGCCGGTTCTTCCGCAAATGTTATTTCACGTTCCGTGGCAAAGGACACTTCCCATCAGGTGTTCTTATCAAAGATTAACGGAAACAATGCCTGTGCGGGACATACGGAGTGTGATGCCATTATTATGGACTCTGCCAGTGTTCGTGCGATTCCGGAGATTACCGCAAATCATTTGGAAGCAAGCCTGATTCATGAGGCTGCTATCGGTAAGATTGCAGGCGAGCAGATCATTAAGCTGATGACGTTAGGGCTTACGGAGGAAGAAGCGGAAGCGCAAATTGTAAACGGCTTTTTGAAGTAAGGAAATGACCGCATACTTGACAAAAGCAGGTTCCGCGGTTAAAATAAACAAAGACCGTTATTCTTTCGAATAACAGTCTTTGCTCGATATAAAAGGGGAGGATAAGTTTTTTTGCTTTCTTTTGTAAGCTCTCTTTTCTGAGGGGGAATCAGAAAAGAAGGACTCCGGTAGATACCGGACGTACAGGATTCCGTTTTGGAAATCTTGTACCTGAGTATAGTATAGCCGCAGTTTTCCGGCTTATACAAAAGATTTAAATTTTTTTTTGAAAGGAACGAGGTTATGGGTTTATTACAGGAATGGCGTGAAAGTGCGTATTCGCTTGACATCAATTCCAAAGAAGGAAAGATGTTCTGGAATAATTATTTTGTAATTGAGACAGGAATTTATGAGAAGCTTCTTTCCAATCCGGAAATGGTGGAAGAAGGTACGGTAAAAGAGTTGGCTGAAAAATACGAAACTCCGCTTCAGATTATGGTAGGATTTTTAGACGGAATTAACGAGAGCCTTGTAACACCGAATCCGATCGAGGAGATGACGGAGGATACGAAGGTACGTCTTGAATGGGATAAGGAAAAGCTTTACTATAATATGGTAGGCGCAGATGCCGAATGGTTGTATGAACTTCCGCAGTGGGATAACCTATTGACCGTTGAACGTAGAAAAGAACTGTATTTACAGCAGAAGAAGTCCGGTACGGTAGTAAAGGATAAGAAAATCGGTCGTAATGATCCGTGTCCTTGCGGTTCCGGTAAGAAGTATAAGAAGTGTTGCGGTGCAAATGCATAAGGTTTGTGTGTTGATTGAAACAAATAAGGAAAAGACAGCTTCGATGTGGCTGTCTTTTTTCTTTTTAAGAGTGGGAAGAAGGTCTTTCACCTTGACAAATACAGGGCTTTGCAATAAGATAATGATAGGATAGTGTGACATGCGGAAATCATGTCAGGAAAGATGGGATGAAGGATATGAGAAGAAGACGAATGTATACGGGACAAAAGAGCCGGCGTAAGAAAAATAAAACAGCCGGTCCTGACTTCGGGAAATTATATAAGGAAAAGAAAAGCAACCGCCTGTTGGGCTTTTTTGTGGTGCTTTTGATTTCTGTTATGCTTGGTTTGGGAACTTATCTGGCGGTTGATTTTTTTATGGAAAGGAAGGAAGTAAAAACCCAGGAGGCAACGCCTACGCCGGAGCCTAGCCCGACACCGGAACTTACTCCGGAACCAACCGATGTGCCGATGCAACCGACAGTACAGCAGACGGTGTATCCGGATGGCTTTTTGGCAGATTTTGTGGATACCAGAGTAAGAACCGATGCAAAGGGTATTTATGTGAATACGACTTATTTGGGAAAGGAAAACTATGCAACCATAGATGAGTTAATCGAGCTTTTGGATAAGACGGAATTAAATGCTATGGTAATTGATATCAAAGATGATTACGGGAATCTTTTGTTTGATGTAAAACATCCGCTCTTGGAGGAAATGGGTGCGGAGAACATCTACATTGCGGATTTGCCGGCGTTTGTAGCGAAGCTTAAGGAGCATGATATTTATTGTATTGCTCGTATCGTGGCTTTTAAGGACCATGTGGCATCAAGAAACAATCCGGAAATTGCGGTGCGTAACAAAGATGGTTCTATTTATAAAGATAAAGAAGGGGAACGCTGGTTGAACCCGTACAATGAAGGCGCTTGGGAATATATTGTAGAAGTGGCAAAGGAAGCTGCGGAAGCGGGATTTGACGAGATTAACTTCGACTATTTGCGTACCTCCGCATCCGGTTCGTTTTCTTCTGCGGATCTGGGCGAGATTCCGGAAGGTATGACGAAAATCGATGCGATTACCGGATTTGTGAAATATGCATGTCAGGAATTAAAGCCGATGGGTGTCTTTGTCAGCGGTGATGTGTTCGGAACGATTATAAACAGCAGATTAGACGGTGAGAGTATCGGTCAGAGCTATGTGGAACTGAGCCGTTATCTGGACTATATTTGTCCGATGATATATCCGTCCCATTACAGTTCGGGATACGGCGGAATAAAGTATCCGGATACCAAACCGTTCCAGCTTATTTTGATGGAAATGAAATCCTCCGTAAAGAAATTGTCCGTGATTCCGGAGGGAGAACATAAAGCAGAGGTTCGCCCTTGGTTGCAGGATTTTACCGCCAGCTATCTCGGAAAAGGGAAATATCTAACCTACGGTGCCCAGGAAATCCGTGCCCAGATATCCGCTACTTATTCCGCAGGCTATGATGAGTGGCTGTTGTGGAATGCAGGCATGTTTTTCACGGAAGACGGGCTTTTGCGGGATAAAGATCATTTGACGGGACTTGAATAAAAATAAAAAAACGGAACCGAATCCGGATTCCTTTCGTCTAATCAATAGAGAGGGTATTACTTCTTTGTAACACAGGACTTTAATTGATTAGAGCACAGAAGTTTGTGCGGAGAGGAGTTTTTATGAAAAAGAAGATTTGGTTGGTTATGGGAACCATCGGAGTTCTGCTTTTTGGCGGATGCGGCGGAAAAGCAAGCGACATGATGATGGAGGCGGTTGACGGCAGAGGAGAGTATGTCACAAATTCCGTCGGTGATATGTATTATTCAAAGTCCGAATCCATGGCAGATATGGAGTTCGAATCAACCATGGATTCCGCTACCGGAAACAGTGGAATCGGGTTTGGTGAACAGGGCTATGCGGAGACGGAATTGTATAACACACAGGGGGAAAAACTGATTCGTACAGTTACCATGTCGTTGCAAACAAAGGAGTTCGAAACTTTACTTTCCTATTTAGACGGAAAGGTGGCAGAGCTTGGAGGTTACATACAGAATTCACAGATTAGCGGAAACAGTATGGATTCTTACGGATATCGCTATGCGACGCTTACCCTTCGCATTCCGCAGAGTAAGCTGGATTTGTTCGTGTCCGGTGTCAGTGAGAACGCAAATGTAGTCCGTAAGTCGGAGAATGCGGAAAATGTTACATTGCAGTATGCGGATACGGAAGCAAGATTGAAATCTTTGCAAATTGAGCAGGAACGTTTTCTGGCCCTGCTTGAAAAGGCAGATACGGTAGATTCCATTATCGTATTGGAAGAGCATCTGACGCAACTCCGATACGAAATAGAATCGCATGCTTCCATGCTTAAGATTTATGATAACAAGGTAGATTATTCTACGGTAACTTTGGATATTTCGGAAGTGAAGCGTACCACACCGGTGGAGCAGAATCCTACCTTACTTACCAGGATGAAAGACGGTTTTTCAAATACCTGGTATCAGATGAAAGAAGGGGGAGCAAATTTCCTTGTCTGGTTGGTATCGAACTTCCTGTATCTGGTGATTTGGGTTGCGATTTTTGTCGTAGTGATTCTCTTTGTAAGGAAAAAGCTGAAGCTGAAAAAGAGGAATCATATTGCGACAAAGACCGCCGAGCTTATGCAAACGGATGAGGAAGAAAATGACAGAATGGATATTGAAAAATAAAAAGGCTGAGTTTGATGTATCAGAACATAAGGTAGGACTTTCCAAGGTGATTTGCCGGGTGCTGGTAAATCGGGGAGTGACGACGCCGGAGCAGATACGGGCGTATCTGAATCCGAAGGAGGTACCGTTACATGACGCTTCTTTATTAAAGAATGCCGGGGAAGCTGCAAAGCGGTTATGGCGTGCCGTTTGCAAGAAACGCAGAATTCGCATCATCGGAGATTATGATGTGGACGGCATTATGGCAACGTTTCTTCTATATAAAGTACTTCATGTTCTGGGGGCAGAGGCAGATTACCGTATTCCGGACCGTATTAAGGACGGATACGGCATGAATATGCGGATGGTAGAAGAAGCAGAGCAGGATCACATTGCTCTGCTTCTTACTTGTGATAACGGAATTGCGGCAATGGAGCCGATTGCCCGCGCCGGGGAAGCCGGGATGGAGGTGATTGTTACGGATCACCATGAGATTTCCTGTTCCACGGTGGGGGAGCAGACTTGTTATGAATTGCCGTCGGCAGATGTTATCGTGAATCCGAAGCAGCCGGGAGAAACCTATCCGCAAAAGGGAATTTGCGGGGCAATGGTGGCATACAAGGTGGTTTGTCTTTTACTTAAAGAGGCAGAAGGACGATTGTCGAAGGAAGAGAGGGAAGAACTCCTTACGGAGCTTCTGGTTCCGGTGGCATTTGCTACGATTTGTGACGTAATGGAGCTGACCGGAGAAAACCGGGCTGTGGTTGCAAAGGGACTTGCCCTGGCAGGCAGCTGCGACAATCAGGGGATTCGTGCGCTTTTACAGGCATATGAACTGGAGGACAAGAAGCTTAGTGCTTATCATGCGGGCTTTTTAATCGGACCGTGCTTTAATGCGGCAGGAAGACTGGATACCGCCCTTTTGGGGCTGGAGCTGTTGCTTTGTGAGGATGAGACGGAGGCAAAAAAAAGGGCAGCCCATTTGAAGGAGCTGAACGATACCAGAAAAGAAATGACCTTGGCGGCAACGAGACAAGCGGAGGCACTGGCAGAGGCGCAGCTTGCAAAAACAGATGCGCAGGTGCTGGTGCTGTATCTGCCGGAATGTCATGAGAGCCTGGCAGGGATTGTAGCAGGGCGTATCAGAGAGAAATTTTACCGGCCTACGGTTGTTCTGACGAAGGGAGAATATTGTGTGAAGGGGTCGGCCCGTTCCATCGAGGGGTATTCCATGTTTGAAAAGCTTTCGGAGCAGAAGGAGCTGTTGCTTGCTTTCGGAGGACATCCTATGGCAGCGGGATTATCCTTGCCGGAGGAGAATGTGAGTTTGCTGGCGGAACGCTTAAATGAAGCAGCGGGACTTACACAGGAAGAACTGACACCGAAGCTGTACCTGGATGCGGTTCTACCCTTTGCGGAAATAACGGAAGATTTGATGGGGGAGCTGGAACGACTGGAGCCCTTCGGAAACGGAAATCCGAAGCCGGTGTTTGCATCAAGCGGTGTAACGGTAAGCGGAATACGTCGTATCGGGAAGGACGGGAATTCCATGCGGCTTCAATTGACGGACACGCAGGGAATCTCACTGACGGGACTTTTTTTTCAAGATGCGGACGGACTGGAAGACTATTTGACAGAGGAGTTCGGAGCGGATACGGTGCGGGAGCTTTATCGCGGACGAAGGAAAATACGGCTTACTTTGGCGTTTTCACCGGGGGTTGATGAGTACCGTGGAGAGAAGAATTCAAAAATTTTCATAGAAAAATATAAAAAATTTATTATTTCTACGTAAAAACGGACTGGACTACAGATATTGTACATACAAATTTATGAAAAATAATAAAAAGACTTGCAAAAATGCGCCATAAATGGTATAATACGAACTATAAAAGAGGCGGGATGTTTTAATGTTTTACAGTTCGATAGGAGGATGATAGTTATGGGAAAGAGAAAAATTAAGGTTTCTTGGTTGATTACCGTACTTCTTCTGGTAATTCAGACGGTCGCATTGGTGGTTGTTTTCCTGTTCGTAAACGGCGCAATTACGAAGAATATCCGGGAAAATACCGTGGCAAGTATGAAAACAATGGTAGAAGAACGCTCCTTGATTATTGAAAACTATGTACGAGAAACGGAGCGATATCTGACTGCTTACAGCCGCGCGGGAGAAATCAGAGATTTGTTAAAGAATCCGACAGACCCGGAAGCGGTAGCGGCGGCACAGAAGTTTACGGAAGTCTACAGTTCGGATATGGAAAATCTGGAAGGTATTTACGCCAGTGAATGGAACACACATGTGTTGGCGCATACCAGCGCGGGGGTTGTGGGTATTACCACCAGAACCGGTGACGGATTGAAGGCATTACAGGATTCCATGCTGGCAGCCGACGGTGTATATAATACCGGTTTTATTTTCTCTCCGGCTACCGGCAAGCAGATTGTATCCATGTATCGTGCTGTGTATGATGAGAACGGAGATCCGATCGGTTTGGTCGGCGGCGGTATTTTCATCTCCGGCTTAAAGGAAGAGCTGGACAGTCTTCCGGTAGCGGATTTGAAACAGGCAAAATACTATTTGATTAATGCAAATACCGGTGAATACATCTTCCACGAGAACGAGGAAATGTTAGGTGTGGTTTCCGAGGAAAAGTATGTGACGGATATTATTGCGGCAACGAAGGAAAAGGGAGCTGCCGGTGCCTATACGGATTCTTTGGAGTATACGGATGAAACAGGAACGGAAAGTCTTGCAACCTATCACTATATCGCAGACAGAGACTGGATTTTCCTGTTGGCGGATAATGCGGATGAGATATTTGCTTCCGCAGATCAGACAAAGCAGACCTTGTTGATTCTTTGTGTAGTGGCATTGCTTGTATTGCTTTTTGTAACCTATATTACGATTACGGTATGTATGAAGCCGTTAAGCCCGATCGGAAGAACGTTGTTACATATTGCGGAATGTGATATCAGTGATGATGAAGAAGTAAAGAAGTATATTAAGCGTAATGACGACCTTGGTGGAATCGCAAAGGCATCCGGTATTGTAATATCCTCTCTCCGCGGTATCGTTTCAACCTTGAAGGATTGTTGTGTACAGTTGAATGACAAGGTATATACCTTGCAGGATTCTTCCACCTATCTGGTTGATTGTGTAACGGATAATATCTCCACAACAGAAGAACTTTCCGCAAGTCTTGAAAATGTAAATGAAGCAATTGAGAAGGTGAATGAAGAGATTACGGGAATTCATAATGCGATTAATGGTGTATCCGGTAATTTGAAAAACAGCTCCGATGCCAGTGATGTTATTCTGGCGGGTGCAATGCAGATGAGGGATATGGCGGATACTACCTTCCTTGCCAGCAAGCAGCGTCTTGAGGAGACCAAGGAATCTGTTAAGGAAGCATTGGAGAGTCTCAATAATCTTTCTGAAATTAATGTCATGGCATCCAGTATTTTGGATATTGCAAGTCAGACGAATCTCTTGTCCATCAATGCATCCATTGAGGCGGCAAGAGCCGGTGAAGCGGGACGTGGCTTTGCGGTAGTTGCGGAGGAAATCGGAAAGCTTGCAGAAACCTCCGAGGATACAGCATCCAGTATCCAGAAGCTGTGTGATTCCTCAAATCAGAGTATTCATGCCGTAAACGAATGTGTACAGACGATTATGCAGTTTATGGAAAAGGATGTTTTGGCAAACTTCGAGGTGTTTGCGGATAAGTCCAATGAATATAGTGTTTCCGTAGAGGCAATCAAGAGAGACATTGAAGAACTGAACAGCTTTATGGAGAATCTGGAGCAGTCCATTAAGCAGATTTCCGGAAATATCGAGAATGTACAGGATATCTCCCACGGAAATAAGACTGCAATCGGAGTGATTGTGGAGAAGAGCGAGAGCACCGCCAATATTGCACTGGAAATCCAGAAGCAGTCCGAAGAGAACAAGAACATGGCAGACAGTCTGGACGAGATTGTAAACAGATTTACCTTATAATATCACCATACTTGCTTTGCGAAGCAGACAAGAAGGAGTCCCGGAGAACGTTACGAAACAGTAGCGGCTCCGGGACTTCTTACTCTATAGAATAAATACGAAAAAAATGCTTGACAAGATTATTTTCCAAAGATATAATATAGATTGCGCGTGCTAAACGCGGTTATTTTTGCGTGCAAACGCAGAATAATGCAGATTTTAAGTCTGTCAGGCAGCCACATAGTTTTTTTCTTAAAATTATAGGAGGTGAAAAATTAATGCCTACATTTAATCAGTTAGTAAGAAAAGGCAGAAAGTCCTTAGAGAAGAAGTCTACTGCTCCGGCATTACAGAAGGGATTTAACTCTTTGCAGAAGAAGAGTACGAATACTTCCTCCCCGCAGAAGCGTGGTGTATGTACCGCAGTAAGAACGACGACCCCGAAGAAGCCGAACTCCGCATTAAGAAAGATTGCCAGAGTACGTCTTTCCAACGGTATCGAAGTAACCAGCTATATCCCGGGTGAAGGTCACAACCTTCAGGAGCACAGCGTTGTGTTGATCCGTGGTGGCCGTGTAAAGGACCTTCCGGGTACCAGATATCATATCATCAGAGGTACCTTGGATACCGCAGGTGTTGCTAAGAGACGCCAGGCGCGTTCCAAGTACGGTGCTAAGAGACCGAAGGACGCAAAATAAATCAGTAACAAATAGTTTTCCATTACAGATTGTGTTTGCTTGAATAAGCAAACGGTGCGAGGGTTAATTTTTCGTCATAGATTGCAGGTGGCTGCGCAGCCTTGAAGAATAGATTAAACTGAGCGCGAACACAGTAATGTGAGTACCGTTGAATTAATGGCCGCAAAGGCGGTCGCTAGTTAAGGAGGGAAGAAACGTGCCACGTAAAGGACATATTGCAAAGAGAGACGTATTGGCAGATCCGTTATACAACAATAAGGTTGTTACGAAGCTTATTAACAACATTATGTTAGACGGTAAAAAAGGTACGGCACAGAAGATTGTTTACGGTGCATTTGCAACCGTAGCAGAGAAGACTGGTAAGGATGCAATCGAAGTATTCGAAGAGGCTATGAACAATGTTATGCCTGTTCTCGAAGTTAAGGCTAGACGTATCGGTGGTGCTACCTATCAGGTACCGGTTGAAGTAAGACCGGAGAGAAGACAGGCACTTGCGCTTCGTTGGCTTACGATGTTTTCTCGTAAGAGAGGCGAAAAGACGATGCAGGACAGACTTGCAGGCGAGATTATGGATGCCGCAAACAATACCGGTTCCGCAGTAAAGAGAAAAGAAGACATGCACAAGATGGCAGATGCAAACAAGGCATTTGCTCACTATCGTTGGTAGTAGTTGCTCTATAGGAGCAACACTCCCCACGAGGATGACAGCATAGTTAGGAACCTAAATTGAGAATAGGAGGACAAAATCTTGGCTGGAAGAGAATATCCGTTAGAGAGAACCAGAAATATCGGTATTATGGCGCACATCGATGCAGGTAAGACCACTCTTACCGAGCGTATTCTTTACTACACCGGTGTAAATCATAAGATCGGTAATACCCATGAGGGTAATGCAACCATGGACTGGATGGAGCAGGAGCAGGAGAGAGGTATTACCATTACTTCCGCAGCTACCACCTGTCACTGGACAACGAAGTATCCGTATGAAGGCATGGAAACCCCGGTTGAGCATCGTATCAACATCATCGATACTCCTGGTCACGTAGACTTTACCGTAGAGGTAGAGCGTTCCTTACGTGTACTTGACAGTGCCGTAGGTGTATTCTGTGCAAAGGGTGGCGTTGAGCCGCAGTCTGAGACCGTATGGCGTCAGGCTGATAAGTATAACGTACCGAGAATGGCATTCGTTAATAAGATGGACATTTCCGGTGCAAACTTCTACAATGTAGTAGAAATGATTAAGACCAGACTGGGTAAGAACCCGGTTGTGTTACAGCTTCCGATCGGTAAGGAAGATACCTTCAAGGGTATTGTAGACTTATTCGAAATGAAGGCATATTACTATTTGGACGATAAGGGCGATCAGGTTGATGTTACCGATGTTCCGGATGACATGAAGGATGATTGCGAGATGTATCGTGCAGAGTTAATCGAGAAGATCTGTGAGACCGATGATGAGCTCCTTGAGATGTATCTTGAGGGTAACGAGCCGTCTATGGCACAGTTAAAGAAGGCTCTCAGAAACGCAACCATCAATTGCCAGACCATTCCGGTTTGCTGTGGTTCCGCTTACAGAAATAAGGGCGTTCAGAAGCTTCTTGATGCAATTCTTGAGTTCATGCCGGCTCCGACCGACGTTCCGGACATCAAGGGTGTTGATGAAGACGGTAACGAAGTTACCAGAAAGTCTTCCGATGAAGAGCCGTTTGCAGCTCTTGCATTCAAGATTATGGCTGACCCGTTTGTTGGTAAGTTAGCATTCTTCCGTGTATATTCCGGTACCATGAACGCAGGTTCTTATGTACTGAATGCTACGAAGAATAAGAAGGAGCGTGTAGGACGTATTCTCCAGATGCACGCAAATAAGAGAGAAGACCTTGAAAAGGTTTACTCCGGTGATATCGCTGCAGCAGTAGGCTTTAAGTTTACTACTACCGGTGATACCATTTGTGATGAAAAGTTCCCGGTAATCCTTGAGTCCATGGAATTCCCGGAACCGGTTATCGATATCGCTATCGAGCCGAAGACCAAGGCTGGTCAGGACAAGATGGGCGAAGCACTTGCAAAGCTTGCTGAAGAAGATCCGACCTTCCGTGTATCCACCAATGAGGAAACCGGACAGACCATCATCGCAGGTATGGGAGAGCTTCACCTTGAAATTATCGTTGACCGTCTGCTTCGTGAGTTCCACGTTGAAGCTAACGTTGGTGCTCCGCAGGTTGCTTATAAGGAAGGTATTACGAAGGAAGTTAATATCGATTCCAAGTATGCAAAGCAGTCCGGTGGTCGTGGTCAGTACGGACATTGTAAGGTTATCTTCTCCCCGATGGATGTAAACGGCGAGAAGACCTTCGAGTTCGAGAACACGGTTGTCGGTGGTGCAATTCCGAAGGAATATATCCCGGCTGTACAGGCTGGTATTGAAGATGCAATGAAGTGCGGTATCCTTGGCGGATTCCCGGTACTTGGTGTTCATGCGAACTGCTACGATGGTTCTTACCACGAAGTAGACTCCAACGAAATGGCATTCAAGATTTCCGGTTCCATGGCATTTAAGGAAGCTATGCAGAAGGCATCTCCGGTACTCTTAGAGCCGATCATGAGAGTAGAAGTTACCGTTCCGGAAGATTACATGGGTGATGTTATCGGTGATATCAGCTCCCGTCGTGGTCGTATCGAAGGCTCTGAGGACGTTAACGGTACGAAGTTAATTCGTGCGTTTGTTCCGCTTGCCGAGATGTTCGGTTACTCCACCACCCTTCGTTCCAAGACCCAGGGCCGTGGTGCTTACTCCATGTTCTTCTCCACCTACGAGCAGGTGCCGAAGAGTGTACAGGATAAGGTTCTTGCAGCAAAGAACGGTAAGTAAGATATTTTTTATTAACTTTATGAAATTGTGCTTGAAAATATTTCAAAATTGAAATATAATAGGGCATATGAGGCAGTCGGTCTGCCCATAGGCAGACCTATCTGCTATAAGGAAAAAACAGAAAGCCCATAGGGCGAAATTTTAAGGAGGACTTTAAAAATGGCTAAGGCTAAATTCGAAAGAAGCAAACCGCATTGTAACATTGGTACCATCGGTCACGTTGACCATGGTAAGACCACTTTGACCGCAGCAATCACCAAGACCCTTCATGAGAGACTTGGTACCGGTGAGGCAGTAGCATTCGAGAACATCGATAAGGCTCCGGAAGAAAGAGAAAGAGGTATCACCATTTCTACCGCTCACGTTGAGTACGAGTCCAAGAAGCGTCACTACGCTCACGTTGACTGCCCAGGTCATGCCGACTACGTTAAGAACATGATCACCGGTGCTGCACAGATGGATGGTGCTATCCTTGTTGTAGCTGCAACCGACGGTGTAATGGCTCAGACCAAGGAGCACATCCTTCTTTCCCGTCAGGTAGGTGTACCGTATATCGTTGTATTCATGAACAAGTGTGATATGGTTGATGACGAAGAGCTTCTTGAGCTCGTTGAGATGGAAATCACCGAAGTTCTTGAAGAGTATGAGTTCAATGATTGTCCGATCGTTAAGGGTTCTGCATTAAAGGCTCTTGAGGATCCGAACAGCGAGTGGGGCGACAAGATTCTTGAGCTCTTCGATACCATTGATGAGTATATTCCGGATCCGGAAAGAGATACTGATAAGCCGTTCCTTATGCCGGTCGAGGACGTATTCACCATTACCGGTCGTGGTACTGTAGCAACCGGTCGTGTTGAGCGTGGTGTTCTTCACTTGAACGACGAAGTTGAAATCGTAGGTGTTAAGGAAGAGAACAGAAAGACCGTTGTAACCGGTATCGAAATGTTCCGTAAGCTCCTTGATGAGGCTCAGGCTGGTGATAACATCGGTGCACTCCTTCGTGGTGTTCAGAGAACCGATATCGTTAGAGGTCAGGTTATCTGTAAGCCGGGTTCTGTTACCTGTCATAAGAAGTTTACCGCTCAGGTATACGTATTGACCAAGGAAGAAGGCGGACGTCATACTCCGTTCTTCGGTAACTACAGACCGCAGTTCTACTTCAGAACCACCGACGTTACCGGTGTTGTAAATCTTCCGGACGGCGTTGAGATGTGTATGCCGGGCGATAACATCGAGATGACCATCGAGCTCATTCACCCGATCGCTATGGAGCAGGGTCTTACCTTCGCTATCCGTGAGGGTGGTCGTACCGTAGGTTCCGGTAAGGTAGCAACCATCATCGAATAGTCGCGAAGCAACGAGCTAAGCAAGACAACAAATATAACCCAGCGGGAACGTTCTGTTCCCTGCTGGGTTTCTTTGTTGTCGTAGTGCGGCGACTGCCGCGCGCGAGGGAACGCGAAACGTTCTTGAGGTGCGAAGCGAGTTGTAAAGTGGTTTACCGTTTCTTTTTATATTCTCTCGGACTCATACCGACATGATCGGAAAACACCTTGGAAAAGTAGGAGAAGTCTTGATACCCGACCATAACGGCAACATCGGAAACAGAAAAATCGGTTGTATTGAAAAGCCGAATGGCTTCACTGATTCTTGTTTGTTGAATGTATTTTGTCAGGCTTATGCCGGTTTCCTTGCGGAAGGAGTGAGACAAAGCCGAAGCATTTTTGTTAAAATGTTCCGCTAAATAATTTAAGGATAATTCTTCTTCCAAATGCAGTCGGATGTAATCGATCACATCTTTGGTCAGACGGGAATAGCTTGTATTGGCATAATTTTTTACTAAGAGGCAGTATTTATGACAGATTTCACCCGGCATTTGTTCCAATTTTGCCATGGAAGTCAGGGAATCAATCTTTGTTCGGGTAGAAATCATTTGTTTGATGATATGATAAGGATGAATATCGGTCGTAAGAAGTTCCGTATGGCAATAGTTATTCAGGCTGTGAAGCATCCAACGATATTCGCGCATAGAATTGTCATGCACAACTTTTGCATTTTGCAAAAAAATATGCAGGGCCTGTTTGGCACGAGGATTGTCACCGGTTTTGATTTCTTTTAAAAAGTCGAATAAGGAATTACGATATTCTTCCGCATGTTCTATGGTATATGCATCTAAAAGTTCGGTGTTAATATCAATGTCTCGCTTTTGCTCTGAATACTGTAGTAACTCCGGTACAATGTCGTGAAACTCCGGATAATATACAGAGAGGACATGTCTTACTACTGCGGTTACAGAGTCCGGGTGGGCATAGGGCATTTGTTCATAAATGTGTTTTAAAGATTGCATCTCGGTCGGAGAGATGCGAGAGTCTTTTAGAATCTGGGTAAAATAATTTGCGGATAATTCTTCATCGCGAAAGGGACCGATGGCAAGAAAGTCAGGTTGTTCTTTACTTTCTAATAAAGCAAGGATATTGTAAAAACCAAGATTACTTTTAATAATAAGAAGACGATAGGAAGCAGAGCTGTCTCCAAAAGAAAGCGTTTGTTGTTCGTCACTATAATTTGTCCAGACCATGGCGCGTAGGCCCAGGTCTATTTTTTTAATATCTGTATAGGGCGGAGTAAATAGTATGGTCGGAATCTGAAAGGCAGAATGCAATACGTTTTGTAGCAGTGCATGACTTTCGGTAAGCTTGGAGTGAAATGATTCCATAGGCATACTCCTTTCTGTGATATAAAAAATCCTGATATTGGTTATTCTGCAAATGTTTGCTTTTTTTTCTATAAATTGGATTGCGATAATAAGATTTTATACAAATATTATACAATTAAAACAAAAAAAATACAAGTTTATATTGAAACCATGGGGTAAAATAGAATCAGAAAGAAAGTAATTTATAAAGGAGGACACGATTTATGAAATTCAATTGGAATGATGCATGGTTGTTTACAAAGGATGCGAATCAGGTGTCAAGCGGACATCTCCCGCTAAATGTATCTGAATGGGAAAGCGTAACATTACCGCATACCTGGAATGCAAAAGACGGTCAGGACGGTGGAAATGACTATTATCGTGGTACTTGTTATTATACAAAGAAGATGACTTTGGCAGAGTGCAAAGGAGCAGAACAGGTGTATCTTGAATTCGAAGGTGCAAACTCTTCTGCAGATGTGTATGTAAACGGTACGCTTGCAGTACATCACGACGGAGGTTATTCTACCTTCCGTGCCAATATTACGGAGCTTCTGAAAGAAGAAAATGAAGTTGTGGTAGCGGTGGATAATGCACCGAACGACAGAGTCTATCCGCAGATGGCTGACTTTACTTTCTACGGTGGTATTTATCGTGATGTAAATATTATTTGTGTACCGAAAGCACACTTTGACTTAGACTTTTTCGGCGGCCCTGGTATTCAGGTGACTCCGGTGATGGACGGAAAAAATGCGAAGGTAAGTGTAATCGGTTATTTTTCCGGTTTGTCCGGTAATGAGACTGTGAAGTATGTGATGAAAGAGAAGGATACGGTTGTTTGCGAGAATGAATGTTCTGCACAGGACGGTAAGGCTGACTTTGTAATTGAAAATGCTCACCTCTGGAACGGTCGTAAGGATCCGTTCCTCTACACCTTGGAAGCAACGCTGCTGGATGGAGAGAAAGAGCTGGATTCCAGAGTGGTACGATTCGGTTGCCGTAGTTTTTCCATTGATCCGGAAAGAGGATTTATCTTAAACGGAGAAGAATATCCGCTTCGTGGAGTGTCACGTCATCAGGATCGAAAGGATATCGGAAATGCATTGTTACCGGAGCATCACAAAGAAGATGCGGAGTTGATTTATGAAGTGGGTGCAACTACCATTCGTCTGGCTCATTATCAGCATGCGCAGTATTTCTATGATTTATGTGATGAAATGGGCTTTGTACTTTGGGCAGAGATTCCGTATATTTCCCAGCATATGCCGAACGGGCGGGAGAATACGATTTCCCAGATGAAGGAACTTTTGGCGCAGAATTACAATCATCCGTCTATTTTTGTATGGGGGCTTTCCAATGAGATAACCATGAAGGGCGCAGATGACCCGGATTTATTGGAAAATCATCGTATTTTGAATGATTTGTGTCATGAATGGGATAAGACAAGACTGACTACTATGGCAATTGTTTCTATGTGTCCGATAGACAGTGCGTATGTACAGATTCCGGATACCGTATCCTGGAACCATTATTTCGGTTGGTATGGTGGAGATACTTCCATGAACGGTCCGTGGATGGATAAGTTCCATGCGGCGTATCCGAATCTTCCGGTAGGTATGAGTGAATACGGATGTGAGGCGTTGAACTGGCATAATTCCAATCCGGAGCAGGGAGATTACTCGGAGGAATATCAGGCATTTTATCATGAAGAATTAATCAAACAGTTATTTACCAGAAAGTATATCTGGGCAACACATGTTTGGAATATGTTTGATTTTGCGGCAGACAGCAGAGCCGAAGGTGGCGAAGACGGTATGAACCACAAGGGGCTCATGAACTTTGACAGAACCTATAAAAAGGATTCTTTCTATGCGTATAAGGCATGGCTTTCCGATGAGCCGTTTGTACACATCTGCGGCAAGCGTTATGTGGATCGTGTAGAAGATGTGACAAAGGTAACGGTATATTCCAATCAGCCTGAAGTGGAGTTGTTTGCAAACGGAAAGAGTCTCGGCAAGCAGACTTCCGATGTACACTTCTTCTACTTTGATGTGCCGAATGCGGGAGAGACGGAACTTATGGCAAAGGCAGGAGCTTGTGAAGACACTTCTAAGATTGTCAAGGTGGAACAGTTTAATGATGCATACCGTATGGTAGAGACCGGTGATGTTTTGAACTGGTTTGAAATTACGGCACCCGACGGATATTTCTCAATTAATGATAAGGCGTCGGATATTCTTGCAACCACAAAGGGAAAGCTTTTGTTTATAGGACTTATGAAGAAAGCAATGAAGGGAAGAAAGACGATGGCAGATCCGACTCAGATGATGGGAAATAAGGATATGATGGGCTTCCTTGGCGGATTTACCGTAAAACGTTTGCTTTCCATGATGGGGGCAATGGGTGCAAGACCTCTTACAAAAGAAGAGATGCTGAAGTTTAATCAGAAACTGAATAAAATTAAAAAGAAGTAAATGTTACAAATGAACACAAGGGGCAAACTGCCCCTCCAAAAAACATACAAGAGGGAGGCAATACTATGGATACTAAGAAAAAATTCGGTATGAGAGACAAAGTTGCTTACGCTGCCGGTGATTTCGGCTGTAACATGAGTTTCTCACTCAAAGGAACAGTTCAGACTTTCTGGTTGGTTTTTATGATGATGGAAACGGGACTGCTTTCCGGGCTTTTGTTAGCGGTACAGATTTGGGACGCAATCAATGACCCGTTAATCGGATCTATGATTGATGCGGACAGAAGAAAGTATAAATTAGGTAAGTTTAAAACCTACATTTTGATTGGTGCCATCGGTTTGTTGGTTGCCGGAGCACTGGTGTTTATTCCGGTTCCGAAAGCACCTGTAGTTATTAAGGCAATTGTGTTTATTCTCGGCTATATTGTATGGGATGCTTGTTATACCGTGGCAAATGTGCCGTACGGCTCTATGCTTTCCCTTGTAACCGAAGACGCAGGGGAAAGAGCACAGTTATCTACCTGGCGTAGTATCGGTTCCATGTTCGGTAATCTTCTTCCGAATATTATCCTTCCGATGATTATTTGGGAAAAGGTAGTAGATGAGAACGGAAAGCCGGTGATGAATGAAGAAACCGGCGAGCAGGTGCAGAATCTAATCGGTGAAAGAGTGTTCATTGCAGCACTTTTGATGGGAATTCTCGGTTTTATCGCATTCTTGTTTATGATTAAGAAGATTACCATTCGCGTAGATGAAAATACGGTTAAGACCAATGAATCCGAAAAGTTCAATGTAATTAAGGCGTTCGGCAATTTCATGAAGAACCGTCCGGCAGTGGGTGCAACTCTTGCGGCAATGGGTATGTTCCTCGGTATGCAGTCCGCTACTACCGCAACCTCTATCATGTTTGCGATTTACTTCGGTATGGCAGAGCTTTCCGGTATCGTGCAGTTAATCGGTTTCTTACCGATGCTTGTATTCATGCCGTTTATTAAGAATATTGTTGCAAAGTGGGGTAAGAAAGAGGCTTCGGTTGTTGGAACCATCGTATCACTTGTGGGTGGTGTAATGATGTTTATCTTCCCTATGATTCCGAATAAGAGTTTCGCTCTTGTGTTCTATATCGTAGCACTTGGTATCTTCGGATTCGGTATGGGTATTTACACTTGTGTATCCTGGGCACTTATGGCAGATGCAATTGATTATAACGAATGGAAGACCGGAAAGAGAGAAGAGGGTACCGTTTACTCCCTTCATTCCTTCTTCCGTAAGCTGGCACAGGGCGTCGGTCCTTCTGTAGTCCTTTTATTAATGGGCTTCTTAGGATATAACTCCAAGCTTGGTGTCGGTGCACAATCCGCATCCACCGCGTACAATATGTGTTGGCTTGTTGCAGCATTGTATATGTTCAGTGCCGTGATGCAGTTTATCGGCCTTGCGGTAATTTACAACCTGGATAAGAAGACTCTTGCCAAGATGCAGACAGAGCTCGATGAGCGTCACGGAAAGACAGAGTAAAATCATCCTATGAAATAGACAGAAACAGACGAGTGTTCTCCATGCGAAACGTCGTAAAGTTCTCATTGAACTTTGCGGCGTTTTTGCTATAATAAAAGGAAAGAACGAATCGGACCGAAGAGAAAAGCAACATAATAAAGTGAAAATAGAGTTTCATAGGAGGATTTAGAATGACACAGAGAGAACGAATGGAAGCAGGACTTGTATATGACCCGAGAAACGAGGAGTTAAGAGAAGAACAACAGATGCGTCTGGAGAAGATGTATGATTTCAATGCGACAAGACCTTCCGAGGATGAAAAACGCCGGAAACTGATGAAAGAAATGCTTGGAAGTGTGGGAAACGGCTGTTACATCGAACCGCCGTTTCGGGCAAATTGGGGTGGAAAGAATTTGTTTTTCGGGAATCATGTGTACGCAAATTTTAATTTGACTTGTGTGGATGATGCGGCGATTTACGTGGGAGATAACACGATGTTTGCCCCGAATGTGGTGATTACAACCACAAATCATACCATTATCCCGGAACTGCGGGAGAAACAGTATCAGTATGTGCGTCCGGTACATATCGGAAAAAATGTGTGGATCGGTAGCGGAGCTGTAATCCTGCCGGGGGTTACAATCGGAGATAATACCGTTATCGGTGCGGGGAGTATTGTAACAAAAGATATCCCGGCTAATGTGGTGGCAGTGGGAAATCCGTGCCGGGTACTTCGTGAAATCGGAGAGAAAGATCGGGAGTTCTTTTACAAGAATGAGCGGATAGACTGGGAGAATTTGAGATAAGGAGATAGTATCATGCGTTTTACTTATTGTCCGCACTGCGGAAGTAAATTAACCAAAAAAGAGATCGGAGACGAAGGACTGGTGCCCTTTTGTGAGCCGTGTAATATGCCGCTCTTTGATATGTTTTCTACCTGTGTGATTTGTGCGGTAACTAATGAGTTCGGGGAAGTGGCTTTGTTAAAACAGACAAATCTGTCCGCTACCCGTTATGTTTGTGTGTCCGGTTTTATGAAAATCGGCGAGTCGGCAGAGAATTCGGCGATTCGCGAGATTGAAGAAGAAATCGGTCAGAAGGTAGAGGAACTTAGATTTGTAAGAAGTTACCCGTATGAGAAAAAGGAAATGCTGATGTTGGGATTTCATGCAAAAGTGAAAAAGCATGATCTTGTATTGTCAAAGGAAGTGGATGATGCGGAATGGGTGCCGTTTTCGGAAGCACTCGGTAAAATCCGGGAGGGAAGTATCGCTTGGCAGTTGGTGAAGGAAGTAATTTCCTCTGTTGAAAAATAAATGCGACAGCTTTATAAAAAAGTGCTTGACCTTCCGGTTACTGGAAGGTTTACAATAAGGGTGTGAGGATGGTCCGGACATCCGTTGACAACAGAATACAGTTTAAAAACGGAGGTTTTTATGGAGAAAAAACACTATACCATCGGTGAATTCGGAAAGATTTCCGGGGTATCGCCGAAGACGATACGGTTTTATGATGAAAAGGGATTACTTAAGCCGGTAGGTTATTCTGAGACGGGTTACCGGTATTATGACGAGTCTTCCTTTGTGACATTGCAGCGGATTTTATTGTTGCGGTATTTAGGGATGTCTCTGGAGCAGATTAAAGAAACGGTATGCAACAGTACTTTAAGCTTAGAGGAATCTCTTCAGGAGCAGAAGAAGCTTTTGAACGAAAAGAAACGACATTTGGATCGCGTTATTGATGCGGTGGATAAGGTACAGAATGCCAACGAGGGACAGACCTGGGAGAATCTTGTGGAAGCAATCCGGATTTTAGAGGTTTCGGATATGATCATTAAGCAGTACCGGAGCGATGATAACTTAAACCGTCGCATCAGTCTGCATAACTACAGTACAGGAAAGATACCGTGGGCGGACTGGGTTTTTGAGAATCTGGAGCTTTCGGAAGGGATGGATATTCTTTGTCTCGGTTGTGGAAATGCTGCAAATTTGGTTGCTATGGTGGAGAAACTGCCGTGCAATCTGACCTTCTTACTGACGGATTATTCCGAAGGAATGCTGGAGAAAGCGAAGGAAGGTCTGGCAACGAAAAAGGATATTTTAGAAGAAAAGAATATTACTATCCGCTATCAGGTGGCGGATGCCAATAGTCTGTCCGTATTGGGAAACTACGACCGGATTACCGCAAATCACATGTTGTATCATGTGGAGAAGCGGCAGGACTTATTTCAGAAGGTGAAGCATCTGTTAAAGCCGGACGGTATGTTCTGTGCCACTACCGTAGGAGATACTCATATGCAGGAACTTCATGAGTTTGTGGAGCAATTTGACGCAAAAATCGAGATGCCGTTTCAGCGGGTGTCCTGCGGATTCCGATTGGAAAACGGCAGAGAGCAACTGGAAACAGAGTTTAACCATATTGAGTGCGTAATTTGTGATTCGGATCTGTTAGTGGATGTGGCAGAGCCGGTGTATGAGTATGTGTATTCTTATCCGGGCAATGCCGGTGAAGTGATAAAGGAACGGAAGGAAGAGTTTCTATCTAAGGTAGAGGAAATTATTGAACGGGACGGCGCATTTTATATTCATAAGTCCACGGGAATGTTTCGGTGTCGGGTGTAAATCGTATGTTTTTTGGAATCAGGCATTTCGATGAAAAGCGTCGGAGTGCTTGATTCTTTTGCGTTTGTGTGTTATAATTTATACTCCATTGATGTTACGAGAAACGGAAGGAGAATATAAATGAATCTGTATACGGCATGGCTAACAACCGGCGGTCTTTCCGCCTGGTTTGCGGAGTTTGCGAGAACCTTTGAAAAGTGCTTTATTCGAGAAGACAGATATAAGTTGTTATTGGAAGGTATCGGTGTTACCATTAAGATTTCCCTTCTGGCAGCATTTTTGGGACTGATTATTGGTTTCTTAATTGCAATTTGCAGTTTGTCTAAGAGTAAGATTTTACGCTTTTTCGGAAAGGTATATACGGATGTGATCCGTGGTACGCCGTCGGTAACTCAACTTATGATTATTTATTTCGTTGTGTTCGCCACGGTGAATTTAGACAAATGGATTATCGCGGCCATAGCCTTTTCCATAAATTCCGGTGCTTATGTGTCGGAGATTATCCGTGCCGGTATTCTTTCCATTGATAAGGGACAGACGGAAGCGGGGCGTTCCCTTGGTCTTACCGGTGTCCAGACCATGTTTTATATCGTGGTGCCGCAGGCGGTGAAAAACATTTTCCCGGCTATGTGTAACGAGTTCATTACGTTGATTAAAGAGACCGCAATCGTGGGTTATGTAGGTCTTATGGATATTCAGAAGGCGGGTGACTTTATTAAGAGTGCTACCTATCTGGCAATGATGCCGTTAATCGCTACCGCTGTTATTTACTTTGTGTTGATTAAAATACTGACTACGGTACTGGGAAAAGTTGAGAAGAGACTGAGAAAGTCCGATATTCGGTAGGAGGTGGCAGCATATGATTCAGGTAAATAACTTACATAAAAGTTTTGGGAAATTGGATGTTTTAAACGGAATAGATGAGCATATTAAACCGGGGGAAGTGGTGGTAGTTATCGGTCCGTCCGGTTCCGGTAAGAGTACTTTTCTTCGTTGTCTGAATTTGTTGGAGAAACCGAATAAGGGAGAGATTTATGTAGATGACGAGCTGATTAATGCACCAAAGGTAGATGTTAATAAGGTACGTCAAAAGATGGGCATGGTGTTCCAGCATTTTAATCTGTTTCCGCATTTGACTGTGATGGAGAATATTACGTTAGCTCCGGTGAAACTTAAGAAGATGACGAAAGAGGAAGCACTTGTAAAAGGAGCAGAACTTCTTAAAATTGTGGGTCTTTCCGATAAGGCAGATGCTTATCCGGTACAGCTTTCCGGCGGTCAGAAACAACGTATTGCCATTGCACGGTCACTTGCCATGGAGCCGGAGATTATGCTGTTTGATGAACCGACCAGCGCTTTAGATCCGGAAATGGTTGGTGAAGTACTGGATGTTATGAAGAATCTTGCAAAGAGCGGTATGACTATGGTAGTGGTAACCCACGAGATGGGTTTTGCAAGAGAGGTTGCGACCCGAGTAGTATTTATGGATGGCGGAGTAGTATTGGAAAGCGGTACTCCGGAGGAGATTTTCGATCATCCGCAAAATGAACGAACCCGGCTGTTTTTAAGCAAAGTGCTTTAAAATAGAGAGTAAAATTAGGAAAATAAGGAGAATAAGAAAATGAAAAAAATGATGAAGAAGCTTGCACTGGCAGTTGCTTGTGTGACGACGGTGGCGATGTTTGCTGCATGCGGCGGTAAGGAAGAAGAGAATGTAATTAAGTTCGGAACGAATGCAGAGTTCCCGCCGTTTGAGTTTGTAGCAGCAAACGGTGTTATCGGTGAATATGACGGTATCGATATGGCAATCGCAAAAAATATCGGGGATGAGATCGGCAAAACCGCTCAGATTGAAAACATGGAATTTGATTCTTTGCTTCTTGCCCTTCAGAACGGTCAGGTGGATGCGGTTATCGCAGGTATGACCATTGACCCGGAAAGAGCGGAAGAGGTAAACTTCTCTGTTCCGTATTACACCGCAAAGCAGGTTATGATTGTGAAGGAAGATTCTACCATTGCAAAGGCGACCGATATGGCAGATAAGAAGATCGTAGTGATTCAGGGCTATACCGGTGAGTCTTGTGTGAAGGAAATGGGCTATGCATATGAGGCATTTAAGAAGGGCTCCGAAGCAATCATGGAGCTTGTAAACGGTAAGTGTGATGTCGTTGTAATTGACTCTGCAACCGCACAGAAATATGTAGGTGACAATGAAGGATTAAAGATTGTAGAAGATGCGGAGGCATTTTCTTCCGAGGAATACGGTATTGCCGTAAACAAGAAAAATACCGAGCTGTTAGAGCAGATTAATGAGATTTTGACCAAGATGATTGAGGAAGGAACCATTAACGAATTGTCCGCAAAGTATTCCGAACAGTAAATAATTCGATCAAAAATAAAAGAGGAGGGTATCTTAAAAGTCGTAATTGACTTTTAGGATACCCTCTTTGCGCACGCTTTTGCAGAAGAAGGTGTCGCATAGATGCGGCGCAAAAGCGGCGCGAGAGTTCCGCAAGCGGAACTCTTTTTTGCAAGGGAAGTCGGTTAAACTTCCCTTGCAGGAATAGGAGCAAACTCCCGATACTTTTTAGCAGAAGTGATTACCGCAACCGCCACAGCAGAAAAGAAGGATGAGGATGATAATCCAGCAGCAGTCACCGCTGTTGCCACCGCCTACACCGTTGTTGTTACCGCATCCGCAGTCGCAATCACAGTCACAACCGCAGCCGCTGTTGCCGCCGCCTACGCCGTTGTTGTTACCGCAACCGCCGCAGCAGAAAAGAAGAATAAGGATAATAATCCAGCTGCAACCTCCGTTGTTGCCGCCACCGATACCGCAATTAGATAAGTTTCCCATGAAGATTTCCTCCAAAATTTTGATTACATCATATCGTATGCACCCGTGCTTGACTGTGTTTCTCGAATACGAAAATTCTTTTTTTTCTTGTATTTCACCCTATTCTGCGGTATGATAGAAGAGAGGTTTAGGAGGCGTTTATGTTATCGGAATTACAGCAAATGGACTTTGAAGCATTAAAGAGATTTGTGGAACTGTGTGAGGCGTATAAACTCCGGTATTATGCGATTGGGGGAACGCTGTTGGGAGCAGTGCGCCACAAAGGTTTTATTCCATGGGATGATGATGTGGATATAGCGATGCCACGGAAGGATTATGATAAGCTGATTTCTCTTGTGAAGTCGGGAAAGGTGCAGAACTGTCTCGGTGAGGATTACCGGATTGAATGCTGGCAGGCGGGGGATAACATTCAAAGCTATTTTGCAAAGATGAGTTCGGGAAAGGCTGAGATTTATGAGGAAGTGTTGGAGGATTCCTCTTTAAGAAAAGGATACTTGATGGATATCATACCGTTGGACGGGACCCCGGACGGAACGTTTTTGCGTAAGCTATATTACGGACGGGTACTGTGGTTACGTTTCCTTTGCGGTGCGGCAAATGTGCATACCGGAATTTCCGCCAGTCGTCCGAGATGGGAGCAAAGGGTGTTACGGTTGGTGAAAGCAATGCGCTTTTATCGTTTTCTTGAGATTAAAAAGATCTATAGAAGGATGGAACGGCTGTTTCGGAAAAGGGACGCGGAAACAACCCGGTTTGCCGGAACAATCATGGGAGCCTACAAGACGAGAGAGATTGTTCCTAAGGAGTATTTCGGAGATACTTACGATGAATGTAGTCTGTGGGACTTTGAAGGAATACAAGTAAGAGGACCGAAACAGTGGGATGCGTATCTGACCCACATTTACGGAGATTATATGACACTTCCGCCGGAATCCGAACGGAAGACCCATTATCAAAAAGAAATTCGTCCGATAAAATAAGAAGCGGACACAAAAAAATCGGAGGCAATAAATTATGAAGTATGAGGAAGCATTAAAAAAGGTAAGCGAATATGGGCAGGAACATGTATTGGAGTATTTTCAATCTCTTTCCGAAAATGAGAAGAAAGCATTGTTGCAGCAGATAGAACAGACGGATTTTTCCGTTCTTGCAAAGGCATGTGAAGGAGAGAAGGAGTTAATGCGGGGTGTGATTACGCCGATTCCTGCAATGAAGCTTTCGGAAATTGCGGAGAAGAAAGATTCTTTTACAGAATACGGAACGCAGATGCTTCGTGAAGGAAGAGTAGGAGCTGTATTGCTGGCCGGTGGTATGGGAACCAGACTGGGTTCTGATAATCCAAAGGGAATGTACAATATCGGATTGACAAAAGAGGTGTATATTTTTGAACGGTTAATCCGTAACTTATTAGATGTGGTAGAGCAAATAGGAAAGCATATTCATTTGTTTGTCATGACCAGCGAAAAGAATCACGAGAAGACCGTTTCTTTTTTGAAGGAAAAGAAGTTTTTCGGATACGATGAAAACTATGTAACCTTTTTTATGCAGGATATGGCACCGGCATCCGATTATAACGGAAAGGTGTATATGGAGACAAAAGGTCTGATGTCTGCGTCCCCGAACGGGAACGGCGGATGGTTCTCTTCCATGAAGCGGGCCGGTGTACTGGACATCGTACATAAGGCAGGGATTGAATATCTTAATATTTTTGCAGTGGATAACGTATTACAACGGATTGCAGACCCGTGCTTTATCGGAGCAACCGCACTGAAGAATTGCGCCGTAGGAGCAAAGGTAATTAAGAAGGCGGCACCGGATGAGAAGGTGGGGGTAATGTGTCTGGAAGACGGAAGACCGTCCATCGTGGAATACTATGAGCTTACAAAGGAACTGATGGAGGCAAAAGACGCGAACGGAGAACCGGCATACAACTATGGTGTGATTTTAAATTATTTATTCCGTGTAAAGGATTTAGAGGAAATCGTAAGTAAGGAGATGCCTCTTCATATTGTAGAGAAGAAGATTCCGTATTTAAATGAGGCAGGAGAAACCGTAAAGCCGGAGGCACCGAACGGATATAAGTATGAGAGTCTGGTACTGGACATGATTCATATGCTGGACAGTTGCCTGGTGTTTGAAGTGGTTCGTGAAAAGGAGTTTGCACCGATTAAGAATCCGACCGGTGTGGATTCCGTGGAGAGCGCAAGAGCACTGTTACAGTTAAACGGTGTAGAACTTTAACGGGGGATTTTGCAGAGTAAATGAGATATCCGGGAACATGTTTCCGGGATGAAGCTTGAAAGGAGCAGCAATGGCAAAACAGCACTGGAAACCGGGAAATATGCTTTATCCGGTACCGGCAGTAATGGTAAGTTGCGGACGGGAAAATGAAACACCGAATATAATCACGGTGGCATGGGCCGGGACGGTATGTTCGGACCCTGCCATGCTTTCTGTTTCCATACGTCCGGAACGGTATTCTTATGATATTATAAAAGAGACCGGAGAGTTTGTGGTGAATCTGGTGACAAAGGATTTGGTGTTTGCGACGGATTATTGTGGGGTAAAATCCGGAAGAGATGTTGACAAATTCAAAGAAATGCAGTTGACGCCGCTTGCATCACAGAAAATAATTGCACCGGGAATTGCGGAAAGTCCGGTAAATATCGAATGTAAAGTGGTACAGGAGCTGGCACTTGGCAGTCACACGATGTTTGTGGCGCAAGTAGTGAATGTAACGATAGAAGATACTTATTTAAACGAGTCCGGAAAGTTTGAACTGAACGGTACCGGTTTGGTTACGTATTCTCACGGAACGTACTTTTCGTTGGGAGATTCCCTTGGAACATTCGGATTCTCCGTAAAGAAGAAAAAACGTTGAAGCGGAAAGGGAGGTTGTTATGAAAAAAAGGGTAGCTGTTTTTTCCAGTGGCTGGGGCGACGAATACTTTCGTGAAATTGTGTACGGGATTTCCGAAGCAGCGAAAAAAGAGAATATAGATATCTTTGCATTTGTGAATTTTTCAATCCGCGGATTGGATAATCTTTTAAATGAGTGCGAGTTCAATTTATTTACTTTGCCTGATTTACGAGATTTTGACGGTGTTATTTTGATGGCCAATTCCTTTAATCTTCCGAAAGAAGTGGAGTATTTTACTGAGCAGATGAAGATGTTGAATCTTCCGGCTGTAAGTATCGAGTATGATATGGAGGGAATGCCATCACTTGTTTCCGACAACTATGCCGGAATGTATGATTTGGTAAAACATGTGGTAGAACATCACGGTGCCAGAAGTATTTTATATATCGGCGGACCGGAAACGCATTTGGAAAATAAGGACAGATTAAAGGCCTTACAGGATGTGGCGAGAGAACACGGATTCCAAGTGCCGGAGGAGAATATAAAGTACGGTGACTGGGCGAGAAAATCAGCCATGGAATTGACAACCGAATGGTTGGAAGAACACCATGAACTTCCGGATGCGATCCTTTGTGCCAATGATGTTATGGCAATGGGGGTATGCGATCTGTTAGAGGACATGAAGTATGAAGTGCCGAGGGATGTCCTTGTAACCGGGTATGACTGCTTAAAAGCCGGAAGGGATCATCGTCCGTCGATTTCCTCGGTGGGGCATGCATGGGAGAGAATGGGAGAGCATGCTCTGAAGATGTTACTTAAGCGTATGCAGGGGGAAGAACAGCAGAATGTAGTACTTCCGACTTGCTTTATCCCGGGAAGAAGTTGCGGTTGCAGTCATGCCATGACGGCGGAACACAGCACCTATCTGGATATCAGGAGCAGGGGAAAAGAAATCGGAGGATTGGAGGCAGATGCTCATTTCCGACATTTTTACCTGGCGTTACAAAAAGCGGATAATGCAGAAGATTTGTCGGATGGATTATCAGAACTTTTTGAGCGGGAGAATGAAATGGAAGGGGAAGACTTTATGTTGTGTCTTGACCCGGAGTTCTTTCGCATTGAAGAAGATGATTTAAATTTGTTTGTACAAGGGTATAGTGAAAAAGTAATGGTCATCGGTTCCATCCGGAACGGGAAGGCACAACCGAGGACATTAAAAGAGAGAAATGAAGCACTGTTTTGGATTTCAAATGAGAAGAAGGATGCGGGACTTTATATTTGTGTACCGATTCTCAGTGATTTGCGAACGTATGGTTTTGCAATACTAACCGGAGATTTGTGTGTCGCATGCGATAATCAGTTTTATATTTGGACCAGACATATGAGTCAGGATTTGGAACAGGTCAGACGTAACATTACGATTTCGGACCTCACCAGAAAGCTGACACAGTTGTCTGTGACGGATGTACTTACTGGAGTTTATAACCGTGCAGGCTGTGAAGAAATTGCTTATCCGATTTTAGAGGAGTGGAGAGACCGTGGCGGAATCGGTATTATTATGCTGGTGGATATCGACAAGATGAAATGGATTAACGACAGACACGGTCATGCAAACGGAGATTTGGCATTGCGTACCGTGGCAGCGGTTTTAAAATCCGTACTTCCGGAGGATTGGATTGTGTCAAGATTCGGTGGGGATGAGTTCTTTGTGGGCGGAAGACTGCACGGACCGAACATGGATTTGAAAGAATTAAGGGAAAGTCTGGAAAATAATTTGCTGATAGAAATAAAAAAACGTGGAATCGATTTTCCGCTTACCATCAGTATCGGCAGTGTGATTATCTCGCCGGAGCAGGAACTTGATATCGAGAGGTATTTGCAGTTGGCGGATGAGGATATGTACAAGATAAAATCGGCGCATCATAAGCAAATGCAACTATTGTACGGAATGAAAGAAACAGAATAAACAAGGTGGAGAAGAAGATGGGACAAAAACAGAGATTAAAAGAGGTGTATAGGGATTATTTCCGAATGGGAGTGGCTTGTGAAAAAATCAATGAACGGTTTACCGGTCATGAAATCGGGAATCCGGAAAAAGAAGCCCTGATGCGGGAACATTTTAACAGTATGACTTTCGGAAATGAATTAAAACCTGCCTATAATATGGGATTTTCCAGTCCGGAGGCTACGGAAGACTATTTGCCGTTTGTGATAAATCCGCAGGCAAAAGGGATGCTTGATTGGGCAAAAGAAAACGGCATGCCGGTAAGAGGTCATGTTTTGGTATGGCACAGCCAGTGCCCGAAGGAAGTGTTCTGTAAGGGGTATCAACCGGTAACAATACCGACGGATCCGGAACTGTTAAAGGAACGTCCGATGTTAAAACACTTTGAAAAGTTGGACCCGGTATGCTTTGTTGACCGCGAGACCATGCTGAAGCGTTTGAAGAGTTACATTTTTTCGGTAATGGAATATATGTACAGCAATGATTATGCCCGGACGATTTATGCCTGGGACGTGGTGAATGAAGCGATTGAGACCGCGGATAAGACGGAGTACGGTCTCCGTAACAGCTATTGGTATCAGGTCATCGGAGATGATTTTATTTACTGGGCTTTCCGGTTTGCAAAAGATGCAGTGACAGAGAATTCAAAGAAATACGCAGAAAAGTATGGTGTTTCCGCTGATGATGAGGAAGCATTAAGAGCGATTCGTCCGGTATTGGTGTATAACGATTATAACGAATGGATGCCGGATAAGAAAGCGGCGATTATCGGTGTGTTGCAAAGAAGTACCGAAGAACACGGAAGTATACTGGGTGAAGATTTGATTGACGGTATCGGTATGCAAGGCCATTTGAGCGACAATAACAATATTGACGAATATATTACGGCATTGAAGGAGTATGCGGAACTTGTAGAGGAAGTGCATATTACGGAGCTGGATGTTAAGTGTACCTGTCTCAATAAGAATCAGGAATATTATCAGGCTGTATTCTACAAACAATTCTTTGAAAAATTGTTAAAAGCAAAGAATGAGGGAGTAAACCTGACCGGTGTGACTTTCTGGGGATTGACCGATGATAATTCCTGGATTCGTGGTGCAAATCCGCTGTTGTTCCATGGAGATTTGTCGGAGAAACGTTCCTTTGACGGTGTGGTCTATGCGGTGACCGGAGAAGATTTGGGCGAGCCGGAAAAGATTGAAATCAATCTTTCCGACCGTCTGTATGACTTCGAAACCCCGGAAGGCGCAGATGCTTTAAAACCTGCGGATATCGGCTTTAAGATGCGCGGATTCGGTGAAATCGAGATTCAGGATAGAGTGGTATATAGCGGAAAGGCAGCCCTTGCCAACGAAAAACGTTTCGGAGAATGGTGTGGGATCAGCTTTGATGTTTCGGATTTTATCGGTCAGACGATTGAAGTCAGTGCGTGGGTAAAAAGTCCGGCACTTACTGTTACGTTAAGCTTAGACGGTGTACCGCATGAGCCGGCTTCGGCAGATACTACTTCCGGTGAGTGGGTGCGCTTACAGGGAACGTTTAAGATTCCGAATGATGTACACTCCATGTTAATGAATTTCGGTACCACGGAAACGGAACAGGGCAAGAGCAGTGCGATTTACGTAGATGATGTGGAAGTAAAGTTAATCGGACTTTCGGAAAGCTTTGAGGAAAAGAGTAACATTGCGGCAATCCGCGGTGCGGGACATCTTCCGTTCTGTTATGTGACCGATAAGGAATCCGTAGACGGTAAGAGTCATTCCTATTGTGTTACCCGTCAGGAAAAGGATGCTACAATTAAGCTTAATATCTCCCCTTATGTCGGCATGACGGTGGAGGTATCGTTATATATTAAGACGAAGGACCAGCAGGTAACCATCGGCTTGGATGGTGCGGTACCGCAGCCTTTGGCAACGGCAGATACTTCCTCCGGCGAATGGACCAAGGTAACGGCTCGCGCAGAACTCCCGAAGGAGTTGAATTCTGCAGAGATTTATGTGGAGACCGACGGAAATGCGGAGTTCTTTGTGGACGAAGTATTTGTTTGTCCGGTAAGAGAAATGTAAAAAGAAGAACGGGGTAGTGCGTATGGCGCTGCTCCGTTTTTTAGAAGAGTTATAATAGGTTTGTACAATTAATTCGGTGCATTGTCATAGAAATGTACAGAAAAGTACGTTATGATAAAAATAGTCGGAAAACAGAGAAAGGAGTGCGGGAAAATGAAAGCAGAAGTGTTTAAACAACATTTGGTTCAGGATATTATTCCGTTTTGGAATAAGCTAAAGGATGAGGAATGCGGTGGGTTTTACGGAAGCGTGGCAGGAGACGGAACGCCGGTAAAGGATTATATGAAGGGCGTCATCCTGAACAGTCGTATCCTTTGGTTCTATTCTAAGGCGTATTGCGTACTTCAATATCCGGAGCTTCTTTCTATGGCGGACCATGCTTATCAGTTTTTGGTGGAGCATTGTTATGACAAGAGCTATGGCGGTGTGTATTGGGCAGTAAAATTTAACGGTGATGTGGAAGATGATTTGAAGCATACCTATAATCAGGCCTTTGCCATTTATGCGCTGTCTGCCTATTATGATGCATCGGAGAATAAGGAGGCATTGGAACTGGCCTATTCTATCTATGATATCATTGAGTCAAAGTGCAGAGATGACGGAGGATATTTGGAGGCCTTTAACCGGGATTTTACACCGACCGTAAACTATGAATTGTCGGAGAACGGTGTCATTGCCGAACGCACCATGAACACGCTTTTGCATGTGTTGGAGGCATACACCGAGTTGTATCGTGTAGATCGCTTCGATATGATTGAGGACGCATGTTCGGAACAGGAGCGTAATCGTTTTGGAAAGGTAGAGGCTTCTCTTAAGGAGATTCTTTGTTTGTTTAAGGATAAGGTATATAATCCGGACAAGCAGATTTGTGAAGTGTTCTTTGACCATGCGTATCACCCGTTAATCGATTTGGAGTCCTACGGCCACGATATCGAGGCATCCTGGTTGCTTGACCGGGCATGCGAATTGTTGGAAGACACTGACCTGACGGAACGGATGCGACCGGTAATCGAAGGTTTGGCGGCTTCCGTATATCGGAATGCCATTGACGAAGAATGTCGTGCCATAAATAACGAACGGGAAAATGATAAAGTAGATCGTCAGAAAATCTGGTGGGTGCAGGCAGAGTCGGTTGTGGGCTTCTATAATGCGTATTTGAAGGAACAGAAAGAGGAATACCGTGCCATAGCTGAGGATGTTTGGACGTTTATCCGGAACCGCGTGATTGATAAGAAGAGCGGTGAATGGTATGAGACGATTCCATATCACGGAGAAGCGGATGTGACGGCTCCGTTATCTCATGAATGGAAGTGTCCGTATCATAACGGAAGAATGTGTATGGAGATGTTAGACAGAGTACTTTCGTGAGAAATCGGTACGATGTACGGAACGAATTAAATTGTCCAGATAAGGAGGAGATTATGCAGAATCCGGTAAATAAAAATGCATCGCAGAAAGCAAAAGAACTGTTACAATATTTGTGCGAAACCGCAGGAAAAGGGATTATTACGGGACAGCACACCCAGACAAATCCCATGGAAGAGGTGACCTACATAAAAGAGAAGACAGGGAAAATGCCGAAGCTAAGGGGATTTGAGCTTTTGGCCTATTCTCCGAATATAAATTATAATGATGCTTCCGAACCTTGTCTTACCGAGATTTATGAGAATCGGGGGACGCTGGAAACGGCGTTGAAGTGGGCAAAGGAAACGGGCGGCATCGTTACTTTTTCCTTTCATTGGTACTCTCCGGTGGGAGGAAGAGACAAAAGTTTCTATGCGGAGCATACCGATTTTGATGCCTCTCGTATCTTAGAAGAAGGTACAAAAGAACGGGAAGCGTTTTATCATGACATGGATGTAATTGCGCAGGAACTTAAGAAATTTGAAGAAGAGGATATTCCGGTGCTGTGGAGGCCGTTCCATGAGTCCGACGGGACATGGTTTTGGTGGGGCGCAAAGGGACCGGAGGTGGCAAGAGAATTGTATAAGCTGATGTACAAGTATTATACCGATGTACATCACATCAATAACCTTCTCTGGGTATGGAATTGCCGTTTAAAAGAAGGATATCCGGGAGATGAATATGTTGACGTGATTTCCGTGGATATCTATTTGCAGGAATATGCACCGACGGACTATCATCAGGAATATACGGCACTGGTGGAGGCTACTACGAAAAATAAAGTGGCTGCTTTAGCGGAAATCGGATATTTGCCGGACGCTACAATGTTAGAAGCTTCTCGTACTCCGTGGGCTTATTATATGACCTGGTCTAAGGAGTTTTGTATCGGAGAGAAATACAATTCCGTAGAGAATCTGCGGAAGATGTACGAAAGCTCCTATGCGATTGTAGCCGAAAATCAGTAAAAACTTTTTACCCAGTTTACCAGAGAATCATGATGTGTATTGTTGCTTACGTCCTTTCGCATCTGTTCCGTAATCGGGCCTTTCTTTTCCATTATGGCAAGGATGGCTTCCTGAAGCCCTGCTATTTTACCTTGTTCAAAGGTAGTACTGTCGAGAGACGGTAATTCTTCGGCAGA
Organism: Lachnospiraceae bacterium; assembly: GCA_017503735.1. GTDB lineage: Bacteria > Bacillota > Clostridia > Lachnospirales > Lachnospiraceae > SIG307. The sequence goes on along the minus strand of JAFVSN010000004.1, from coordinate 37,517 downwards.
GGTGGAGAGGGTACCCTCCTGCCTGACAGATTCCAAGGCCTTGCTTTCCTTTGTCGGTTCATGATCTGTTGTCCCCTTTGTCGGAGTGTGTTCAACAAAAGGCGGTTCGCAAAAGACATCTTCTGCCGGCAGCCAGATATCTCCGCTGTTTGCTTTTACGGTTATCGTAATTTGGCCGTTGGTTACCGATGCAATATCTCCGGACAAAGCACCTTTGTATTGGGAGCCGGAGTCACACGGTAGTGTCATCGTGTAGTCGTTGCCATCATTATTGACGGTGACCAAGACAGAAGTGCCGTTATGGGTTCTGGAAAAAGCATACTGGCGATTTGTTAATAGCAATTCTTTGTAGTCTCCATAGGAAAGGGCAGGTGTGGTCTGCCGGATACGTCCCAGTGCTGTCAGCAGGCGGGTACATGGATTATTTTCTATTGCATTTTCGAAATCAGAGAGGGACAAGGCCGGACGCAGGGAGTCATCGGAAAAGCGTTCTTTTTTTCCTTCGATACCGAATTCGGAACCATAGTAAATCGAAGGAACTCCCGGTAAGGTATATAACAAAATATGTACCGGAGTATAGTGGGCTTTGTCGGAAAGCTTCGTGTAGATGCGTTCCACATCGTGGTTATCCACAAAATTATACAGCTTTAAGCCTTCCGGACGGTTTCCGCCCATTTCATATAAACGCTTTACTGTATGGGCAATTTCAAAATAGTTGTGGTCGTTATGACCGGAGTATAGTGCTTTGTGCAAATGATAGTTAGTGACGGAATGGAGCGTACCTTCATTTACCCAGCGGTTGTAATCGCCGTGAATGACTTCGCCCATGAGCCAGAAGTCCGGCTTTACTTCGTTGGTCACACGACGTAGTGTCTGCATATATTCAAAATTCAATACATCTGCGGCATCCAAACGAATGCCGTCAATATCAAACTCGGAAACCCAGAAACGAATTACATCACAAATATAATCCTTTACGGCAGGATTGTTTTGGTTTAACTTTGCCAAAAGGTTATAACCGCCCCAGTTTTCATAGGAAAAACCGTCGTTATATTCATTATTTCCCCAGAAGTTAACGTTGCAATACCAGTCCTTATACGGAGAACTTTCGCGGTTCTTTTTTATATCTTGAAAGGCAAAAAAATCCCGGCCGGTGTGATTGAAAACACCGTCCAGAATGACACGGATGCCCTGCGTATGACATTCCTTTACAAAGGAGGTTAGGTCTTTGTTGGTTCCGAGACGGGAGTCCAGCTTCTTGTAATCCGTAGTTTCGTAACCGTGTCCCACGGATTCAAACAGCGGTCCGATATAGATTGCGTTGCACCCCAGTGCCTTGCTATGGGAAATCCAAGGGAACAGGGTGTTAATACGTTGCACCGGTTCGCTGTAAGAGTTCTCTTTCGGAGCTCCGGTCAGTCCTAACGGGTAAATATGATAGAATACGGCTTCGTCGTACCATGCCATAGTATGTACCTCCTGAAAATTGAGTGTAGAACAAAAATATATGTTAAATATTATACCATATTTTATAAAGAGTTTCTATGTATAAATTTGGAGGATGTATTGGCTTTTTTCTTCTCTGAAAAATAGTTTATAATTTGTAAAATTTATGCTTGCTTTTTCGCGGAGATGTGGTAAAATAAAAAGGTATTTTTTGTAAAAAGTGTGTTATGAATGCTCCGGGAGGAACTATGGAAAGAACAAAGAAAAAAAAGTCGGTATTGGGTCGTTTTAAAAAGGTAGCTGTAACGGTATATGTCGTTCTGCTGCTTGTTTTTTGTTGCGCGGGATACGGGCTTTATTCTTTTTTTCACAAGAACATCAGAGAGGAACGGGGAAACCATGTGTCGGCGCTTACAGAGACTTTGGCGGAGTTGGCAGAATTATATGCTTCTTCCAGAAGAGAGATGATTCAGTTGATGGGAGCCTACATAGACGGAAGTGAATTTGCGAATGCCGGAGAGCTTTTTGTGGCGTTGCGAGAACAGAATCAGTTGTTTGACATGGAAGAAAGCGAAGTATACGTAGTAGATAAAGACGGTACATATTATAAGTCTGACGGGACTACCGGCGTGTGGGAAAACAAAGACTATTTTATTGAGAATATTGCAGAGGAACGAATGTGGATTCGTTATGTGCCGGGAGAAGAAAAAAGACACTTATTTTGCTGGATTGCGTTAGATAATCCGATTTATTTGAAAGAGGAAGGTAAAAAGCTGGAGTACTATACAGTCGTGATTGATTCTTCTCATCTGGAGTATGCACTGGTATCCAATTCTTACGCAGAAAAGAGTAGTGTGTACATTCTCGCCAACGATGGTACACGTTTGTATCGGCAAAGTAAGATATTTGATATTCCGTTGGAGTCGGACTATCTGAGGGAATTAGAGCGGAATGTTGAACTGATAAACGGTGATTGGGAGAAACTGAAGAAGGTTGTTTCCAGTGATAAGGGAATTTACTGTATGGAGATTTCCTATGAAGGAATCGATTACTATCTGGCCACCTGTCCGGTAGCCAATATGCCGAACTGGAACTTGATGGTGGTAGTCGACAGTGATATGCTGGTCAATTCAAAGGAAGGATTGGATGACTATGCAAATCTTTTGGTTTGGGTGCTGATATTCATTTTGGTCGGATTGCTTTCCGTTACAGTTATTTTATTTGTTTATCTCAAGAGTAAAGAAGGGCTTTCCAAGCAGCAAAAAGATAGTGCCAGATTACTGGAGTTGGCGGCAAAGGAAGCAAATCGTGCAAACCGCGCTAAAACCGAATTAATGGCGCATATTTCCCATGATATCCGAACCCCGATCGGTGGAGTTATGGGAATGACCAATATTGCACGACGAAGTATGGATGATAAAGAGAAGGTGGAGGATTGTCTGGATAAGATAGACGAGTCTTCTGCATATTTGCTTTCTTTAGTGAATAAGGTGTTGGACCTTTCAAAAATCGAAAGCGGTGAATTTAAATTAGTAAAAGAGCCGTTTTACATTGTGGATTTATTGAAAGAATGTGTGGAAATGATGGAAGGCCAGATTAAGGAAAATAAAATTTGGTTCTACAAAAAGTTTCCGCCGTTTGCACATCCGGCGGTATTGGGTGACCGTTTGCATGTACAACAAATATTGATGAATATTTTAGGAAATGCCATGAAATATACGCCTGCAGGCGGACAAGTAACATTTCTTGTAACAGAGCAGATGGCGGAGGAAGGTAAGGTAGAGTATTGTTTTACCGTACAGGATACCGGCATCGGAATGGATGCGGAGTTTTTAAAGCGAATTTATCAGCCTTATGCAAAAGCGGATGAGGATGAAGGAAAGCGTTACCATGGAACCGGTCTTGGTATGACCATAGCAAAGCAATATATTGATGCTATGGGCGGAACTATACAGGTAGAGAGTGAGCTGGGAAAAGGCAGCCGGTTTATGGTGCGGATTCCGTTTGTGATTGCGGAAGCTCCTCCGGAGAAGGAAAAGGAGGGAGTTACTGTAACAAAGGCATTTGAAGGAAAGAAAATTCTGGCTGTGGAAGATGTGCCGATTAATTTGAAGATTACGGTGTTCTTATTGGAGAACATGGGATTTACTGTAGATACGGCATTAAACGGGATCGAAGCGGTCGAGGTTTTCAAACGTTCCAAAGCAGGAGAATATTCGGCAATCTTAATGGATGTGATGATGCCGGAGATGGACGGACTTGAGGCAACGGAAGTGATTCGTAAGTTAGACAGGGCAGATGCCACCACCATTCCGATCGTGGCGGCCACCGCCAGTGCTTTCGAGGATGACCGGATTGCGATTATGAATGCCGGAATGAACGGTTATTTGTTAAAGCCACTCAATGATGAGTCGGTGTACAGTGAAATGATGAAGCAGATATTCCCGGGAAAGAAACAATAAAGAATAGGGACCGGCGCTTAAAAAAGCGTGCGGTCCTTGTTTGTTCATAGAAAATACATAATCATGTGATATGGTAGTAAAAAACGGGAAGGAGAATGACAAATGCAGAAGAAAAGAAGGGAAAGAATAAAGAAGGCTGCTATTTTGTTAATGGCAGTGCTTGTATTACCTTTTACGGGAGCCTGTGGTCAAACTGCTACGGTTAGTGTGGAGCGCGCATACATAAATGATAACGGGGAACTTGTACTTTCTTACACAGACGGAACGGAGCAAAATGTCGGTGTTGTAGTCGGTGAAGACGGAAAAGACGGTGCGGACGGAAAAGACGGAGCAGACGGAAAAGACGGCGCGGACGGAAAAGACGGTGTGGACGGAAAAGACGGCGCGGACGGGAAAAACGGCGTGGACGGAAAAGACGGAGCAGACGGAAAAGACGGTATTAACGGTGCGGACGGAACGGTTACGGTAATTAATAAGGGAAGTAATATTGCGTATGCAACGTCTAAGGGATTACAAAGTGCGGTAAGTATTATTTGTACCTTTACACCGAAAAGAGCAAGCAGTTATGCGCTGGAAGGGATGGATGAATTTTCCTCCTCCGGTTCCGGTGTGATTTATCAATTGAATAAATCCAAAGGAGATGCATTTATCATTACGAACCACCATGTGGTATACAGTGCGGACAGTAAAACCGAGGACGGAATCAGCAATGATATTGAGGTGTATTTGTACGGCAGTGAATTGGAAACACAAAAAATGAAAGCCAGTTATGTGGGCGGTTCTTCCTATTATGATATTGCGGTGTTGTACATAAAAAACAGTGAAGTGTTACAGAAGTCCGCAGCGGTTGCGGCAACAATTTCAAATTCGGATAAAATTGTAGTAGGCGAAGCGGCCATTGCGATAGGAAATGCGAAAGGACAGGGAACCTCGGCGTCTTACGGTGTGGTAAGTGTGGACTCTGAACATATTTCCATTACTTCGATGGAAACGATGGAGACACAGAGCTTTCGTGTAATCCGGGTAGATACACCGGTAAATCCGGGAAACAGCGGAGGCGGTTTATACAATGAATCCGGAGAATTGATGGGAATTGTTAATGCGAAAATAATAGACAGTTCCGTGGAAAACATCGGATATGCGATTCCTTCCAATGTGGCTGTAAATGTAACCGAAAATATTATTGATTATTGCTATAAAAAAGACTGCGAAAGTGTACAACGGGGAATGCTGGGAATCTCGGTGCAGACAAAAGAGTCCCATATGAAGACGGAAAAAGAAACGGGACATGTTTATTTAGAAGAACGGGTAGAAGTTGTTGAGGTGGTGGAAGGAAGCCTGGTAAAAGGAAAGCTCCGGGCGGGAGATGTATTAAAATCCATTTCTTTCGGAGAGGAGACCTTGGAGATTACCAGACAATACCATATTGTGGATGCGATGTTAAAGGTCAGAGTCGGGGATGAAATTACCATCGGGGTATTACGGGACGGCAAAGAAGTGTCTGTAAAGGTGGTAATGACAAAGGAGCATATTACGGAGTATTAGGAGATGTGCTTTTCTTGATGGATTTACATTTTTTGCTTGACAAATGATTTTATTCTGACTATAATCGTGTCATAAGCTGTGAAAAGAACAAGTAGTTACAGGGGGAAACCTACAGAAAGTTGCCGGATGATGAGAGGCGCAGGGGAAGCTTGTAATGAATACGTCTTGGAGCTTCGCACCAAAAGCATTGCGAGTAGGCTGCGACGGAGGTGAGACTAAGGTCTCGGCACACGTTATCGTGCGGGAGTATAGTAGAACGATGAAGGTTCTTTGTACTTGATGAGGCAACCGGTGTGAGCCGGGTGTGAAAAAAGGTGGTAACACGAGAGATTATACCCTCGTCCTTTGCATAAAGGGCGGGGGTTTTTAGTTTGCCCGGGTATTCTTTTTGATACCCGTATTTCAAAAAACGTCCTACGGACATTTTTGAAATAACGATGATTGGGGCAAAGAGAACGGTAAAAGTAGGAGTATAAAGAAAAAGAGAACATGAAACCGATTATCAAAAACAGAAAAGGAGAGAAATGACATGACAATTTTTGATGAACTGAAGGCCAGAGGGTTACTGGCACAGTTAACCGACGAAGAAGAGATTAAGGAACTGATTAACAACGGGAAGGCGACCTTTTACATCGGGTTTGACCCGACCGCAGACAGTCTTCATGTAGGTCACTTTATGGCGCTTTGTCTCATGAAGCGTTTGCAGATGGCAGGCAATAAGCCGATTGCCTTAATCGGTGGCGGTACCGCAATGATCGGTGACCCGTCCGGCAGAACCGATATGCGTCAGATGATGACCAAGGAGACCATCAATCACAATGTAGAGTGCTTTAAGAAGCAGATGAGCCGTTTCGTAGATTTCTCCGAGGGCAAGGCGCTCCTTGTAAACAACGCAGACTGGCTCCTTGATTTGAACTACGTGGAAGTGCTTCGTGACATCGGACCGCACTTTTCCGTAAATCGTATGCTGACCGCAGAGTGTTACAAGCAGCGTATGGAAAAGGGACTTAGCTTCCTTGAGTTTAACTACATGATTATGCAAAGTTACGACTTCCTTGCTTTGTACCAGAAATACGGCTGTAACATGCAGTTCGGTGGTGACGACCAGTGGTCCAACATGCTTGGCGGTACAGAGTTGATCCGCAGAAAGTTAGGTAAGGATGCATACGCAATGACCATCACCTTACTTCTGAACTCCGAAGGTAAGAAAATGGGTAAGACCCAGAAGGGTGCGGTATGGCTTGATGCCGAGAAGACTTCTCCGTTCGAGTTTTACCAGTACTGGAGAAATGTTGCGGATGCCGATGTATTAAAGTGCATTAAGATGCTTACGTTCCTTCCGTTAGAAGAAATCGAGAAGATGGAAGGCTGGGAAGGCAGCCAGTTGAATACCGCAAAAGAAATCCTTGCATTTGAGCTGACGAAGCTGGTTCACGGTGAGGAAGAGGCTACGAAGGCGCAGGAAAGTGCAAAGGCACTGTTTGCAGGCGGCGGTAGCTTAGAGAATATGCCGACGGCAGAACTCACCGCAGAAGACTTCACCGACGGTAAGATTGATTTAATCGGTGTGCTCGTAAAGGCCGGACTCAACCCGAGTCGTTCCGAGGCAAGACGTGCCATCGAGCAGGGCGGTGTTACCGTAAACGATGAAAAGATTACGGACATTAAGAAGGAGTTCACCACGGAGGACTTCGGCGAGGGCATGATTGTACGCCGTGGTAAGAAGAACTACAAGAAAGTTGTTGTAAAGTAAAAGGGCAGGGCCGTCGCATGTGAGAACATGGGACGGCCCGTTTTTCTTGCCGGTGGGCTTCTAAGGCCCTTGTGTGAAAGGTGCTATGACAACACCTTTCACACAAGGGTTTTATGGAAAATACGGCAAGTAAAAATGGGCCTGTGCGGCATGGTTATGCTATGCGACGGCCCTTGTTACTTTATGGGAGGAGATAAAATTACGTTTGTTGAATGTTATGTCAATATATGGTATGATTTATAAGTAAAAATTAGTAGGAAGGAGTACACAATCATGGAAAACAAGCACACTGCACCACGCCTAACAACTCTGTGTTATGCGGAAAAAGAAGATGCCTATTTGATGCTTCACCGGGTAAAGAAAGTGAATGATGTGAATAAGGACAAGTGGATCGGAATCGGCGGGCATTTTGAGGCAGGAGAAAGCCCGGAGGAGTGTATCCGCAGGGAGGCTTTGGAGGAGACGGGACTGACCCTTGGGGAGCTCCGTTTCCGGGGAATCGTGACCTTTTGTTTCAGAGAGTCGGAACATGTTTATGATGGCGTATCCTGGGATGACTGGGAATATATGTGTTTGTTTACCGCGACGGTGGATGATACGGAGCTTTCCGAGTGTAACGAGGGAGATTTGGAATGGGTGAAGAAGGACCGCATTGAGGAGTTAAATCTTTGGGAGGGTGACAAGGTATTCTTCCGGTTGCTTTCTGAAGGGGAACCGTTTTTCTCCCTGAAGCTTTGTTATCATGGGGATAAGCTGATGCGGACGGAGCTAAACGGAGAAGAGAATACTATGCAGTAAAGTAGAAAGGCTTTTTGAAGAAATTCATAAAGTCTTTCTTTTTTTTTGAAATACCTCTTGACAAACAGAAAAGTAAGTGCTATTATGATGATATCAAAAAGATATCACATAAATATCTAAACAACAAGGAGGAGTATAAAAATGGAACATAAGATTAGTGTTGTGGAAGAAAAGAAGGCGAAGACAAAGTCGGGCGGATTGTATTTATTACTTGATTTGCTTGGATGGGCTGCGGACATTGCGGCATTTGTATTCGGTATTATTTTTATGGTGGAGAGCATCGATAACGGAACCATGTCGATCGGAATCGGCGTAACTTTGTTGGTAGCCAGCTTGTTTGGCATGATTGGAATGATTATTTTTACTTGCGGTTTCCATATTATCCAGCCGAATCAGGCTATCGTGTTTACTTTGTTCGGTAAGTATTACGGTACGGTAAAGGAGCCGGGATTTTACTATGTAAATCCGTTCTGCAGCGCAGTGGCACCGGCAAAGACGGTTAGTAACGTTGCAACCCAGACTGCGGCGGTAAATGTGGCAAACGGAGTACCGGCTGCTAATGTGACGGTAAGTATGCCGAGCAAGAAGATTTCTCTTCGTACCCGTACCTTAAACAATGAGCGCCAGAAGGTAAACGATGTGCTTGGTAATCCGATTATTATCGGTGCCAATGTTATTTGGAAGGTGGCTGACCCGACGGCAGCGGTATTTAATGTGGAGAATTTCGGACAGTTCCTTTCTACCCAGTGTGATTCCGTGATTCGTAATATTGCACGTCTCTATCCGTACGATACCATGGAGGAGGATTCCGAGGAGAAGACCCTTCGCGGCAGCAGTAACGAGATTGCGGAGCAGATGGAACAGGAGCTTCAGGCAAGAGTAGCGGATGCTGGTCTTGAGATTATCGATGTGCGTATTACCCATCTCGCTTATTCCGAGGAGATTGCGGCAGCCATGCTTCAGCGTCAGCAGGCAGTAGCCATTATTGCAGCTCGTCAGAAGATTGTGGAAGGTGCGGTCAGCATGGTGAAGATGGCCATCGACCAGCTTGGGGAAGAAGAAATTGTAGTGTTGGATGAGGAGAGAAAGGCAGCCATGGTAAGCAATCTTCTCGTAGTTCTTTGCGGCAATAAGGATGCCCAGCCGATTGTAAACAGCGGCTCTATCTACTAATTCATGAATGATACAATGCTTACGCCGGAGGAAAGGGAAGAGGCGTTACAGAAACGTTTAGCGCACCTTGCCGCCATGGAAGCAGAGGTGCGACAGAAGGAAAAAGCGTTGAAGGAGAAGGAAAAGGCAAAGAAACAAGTGCCGTTACGCCTTTCCGCAACGCTATGGGAGGAGTTGGCCGTTTGGGCTGAGGAAGATTTTCGTTCCATTAATGGGCAAATCGAATTTTTACTGGCAGAATGTGTCAGACAAAGGAAAAAAAATAATAAATGACAAAAAAGTCACGTTGGAACACTATCACTTTAGTGCAACAATGTGACTTTTTTATTTGATGTCTTTCATATCTGAAAATTGGGAGAATGCTATGCTCTTAGAATAAATTTGTAAAATATTATCAAAATTTATAGACAAATGACAGAAAATGTGCTATGATAAATGGTGGTGTAAAGTATTCTTTAGTCTATTAAAGGAGAATGGGTATGGCAGGATTATTACTTACAGATTTAATAGATGTTGCATTATTACAGAAAATGCAGGATGAATTTTCGAAATATACAGGTATGGCGGCGCTAACTACGGATGCGGACGGAAAACCGATTACAAAAGGAAGCGCGTTTACAGACTTTTGTATGAATTATACCAGACAGTCTGCCTTGGGATGTGAGCGATGTGTGTTAAGTGACAGGGATGCTGCATTAAAAGCCTTGGAAAGAGGAGAACCGGTTGTCTATATTTGTCATGCGGGGTTGGCGGATTTTGCTTCTCCGATTATGTTGGGGGACAAATTGGTCGGTTGTGTTTTGGGGGGACAGGTACGTATTTCTTCGGAGATTGATGAGGAGAAACTTCGGGCAACTGCAGAAGAACTGGGCATTGAGTACGAAGGTTATTATGAGGCAATGCAGGCCACCAGTGTTACAAGTAAAAAGGCAATCAAAAAAGCAGCGGATTTTTTGGGAATTGTGGCAAGTGTATTGTCGGAGATGGCATATCAGAATTACACAGCAATTGATAAATATCGTAGTTTAGAGAGAGCAGCTCGTTCCCAGTCTCATTTCTTAATGGATTTGAGCTCTGATTTGCATGAAAATATGAGCGGATGGATTAATGCACTGGAGGATGTGGTGCAAAACGGAAGTGTTGAGTCGGTAATGGATGTAATTAATACCATGCTTACAAACGGAACAACGACCTATTCCATCATTGGCGATATTGTGGATTACATGAAATTTTCGGATGGAAATGTAGCACTTTATGAGTCGGCCTATTCGCTATATGATGTAATAGAGGCAGTGGTTGAATTGGAGGGAGAAGAAGCAGCACAGAAGAACATTAAACTCTCATATCGGATTGAGGAAAGTGTTCCGAAAATGTTGTTCGGAGACGGTGGACGTATCGGTCAGATACTTACGAAACTGATTTCAAATGCAATTGTATTGAAACAAGAAAGTACAAAGCAAACGGAGATACAGATTTCTGTTTCCGGAAAAAAGAATTCCTATGCCAATGTCATTACGATACGGGTTTGGGACAAAGGAAAAGAATTATCCGAAGAGGAATTAGCAAACATTAGAGAGTATTTTTCCCGCGGTATTTTGCGGTTAAAAGAAAGAGATGAGACCAATGAATTTTCGTTGTCACTGGTGGATCTGTTTATACGCCAGATGCAGGGAAAGACATTGGTGGAAAGTAAAAAGGGAGAAGGAATGGCGTTTGTAATTGAATTGCCACAGTTGGAAGTGACCGAAAGTTAAGGAGAACGAAAGTATGAGACAGAACGATTCTTATGCAACGCTGGTAAATGATTTTATGAGCAGGCTGGAAGACGTTATGAAGCAGGTTCCGGAAGAAAATGAGCTTGTTTTGAGAAACTTGCATGAAATCAGAGAAATGGCAAATAAAATAAGTTTCCGGGCGGATTCCATTGATGTTTACAGCTTGAATTATTTCTTTAAATGCATTGATGAGGCAATTGAAGCCGGATGTATTGACGATTATGCGGCATGTCGGTTTGATTTGAAGCGTTTTTCTGTGATAAATCATCAGTTCGGTAGAGAAATCGGAACGAAAATCTTAAATGAGTTCATTGTGAAATTACAAAAAGGTCTTGGGAAGGACGGCTGTGTATGCCGGATTCACGGCGATACCTTTACCATGCTGTTTCGCAGAAAAAAGCTTTCCTTTGTTATGGGATATCTTTCGGGAACGATGATAGAAGTAGGGTATAAGCAAAAGAAAAGAGCAATGTTAAGTGCGCATGCCGGGTATTATGAAATACAAGAGGGAAAGATTCCGGAAGAGATTATGGACCGGATCGGTATGGCATGGAATATTGCAAAGCACGTAAGGCGTGTGCCGTACGTTTTCTTTGATGAGAATTTGTTAAAGGCGGTAGAAAACGAAAAATGGGTGGAAAGCATATTTGAGGAAGCATTGGAAAAAGAAGAGTTTTTGGTATACTATCAGCCGAAAGTGACCTTAAAGAATTATCGTTTGACCGGAGCCGAAGCACTTTGTCGTTGGAAACATGACGGAGAGATGATAATGCCGTTTCGTTTTATTCCGGTATTGGAACAAAGTAACATGATTTGTGATCTGGACTTCTATATTTTAGAGCATGTATGCCGTGATATCAGTCGTTGGATAAAAGCCGGAATTCCGGTGGTCCGTGTGTCGGTTAACTTATCAAGAGTGCATCTGGGCGATGTGGATTTATTGCAGCATGTTTTGGAAATAGTGGATCAATACGAAGTGCCTCATGAGTATATTGAGCTGGAACTTACGGAGACTACCACGGATGTGGATTTCCGGGAGTTAAAGCATATTGTAACCGGCTTGCGCATGCAGGGCTTTAGCGTGGCCGTGGATGATTTCGGAGTTGGATATTCATCGTTGAACTTGATTCGTGAGATGCCTTGGAAGGTGTTGAAGATTGATAAGAGTTTTCTACCGGAGGGCAATGAAGACGATGCTGATGAGGAACAGAAAAAGGTTATGTTAAAGCATATTATCGGAATGGCTCAGAATCTTGGTCTGGAATGTATCGCAGAAGGTGTGGAAACCGTAGAGCAGGTAACACTTTTAAAGGAAAACAACTGTTACCTGGCACAGGGCTACTTGTTTGACAAACCGCTTCCGGTGGAACAGTTTGAGGAACGTTTGGGAGAAATGGGTTGAAGTGCTTTTTCTCACAATATACAGGATAGATTTGCTTGACATTTTATTTTTAAGTGATATAATTATTCACATGTGAAAGCGTTGATGAGGAAAGTATATTGTGAAATGTCACAGAGAGGATTGTATTTGCTGAGAACAGTCCGACGGGAAGCAGTGGAAGACCACCTCGGAGCGGGCCTAATACGCCACGGTGATTCCGTTATCATCTGAATGAAGCCGGAAAAGGAGATTCCTTTTCAAGAAGGGTGGAACCGCGAGATATCGTCCCTTTGTTACCGTTGGTAGCAGAGGGACTTTCTATGTTTTCCGGCGAGGCGCAAATCGGTGCTTTTGAGGGATTTCGGTTTGTTTGCTCCGGTCGGTAAGCGTGTCAAAGGCATGGCGCAAGAGTTTTCTATGAGAACCCGCTCTCGCTCATGCAGAAACGTAGCGGACACTAAGCTCGAAAGAACCTCGCTAAGTGCCGACGTTTCCTTATGGTTCTCTACTAGAAAATCTTGCACCCTGCCTTTTAGAATCAGTTAAATGGTGGAGCAAACAGGTGTGGAAAAGTAAAAAGCACCGATTTTGCGCCTTGTCTGGTGAAGAAGAAAAGGGAAGAGAAAGTCCCTCAGAGAGAGGATTAGAATAGTTGAAAGGAGTTTTAGACATGAAAATTACGTTAAAAGACGGCTCCGTGAAGGAGTATGCATCTGCAATGTCCATTATTGATATTGCCAAGGATATCAGCGAAGGTCTTGCCAGAATGGCATGTGCCGCTGAGTTGAACGGGAAGGTTGTTGATTTACGAACCGTTGTGGAAGAGGATTCCGAGTTGAGTATTTTGACCTTTAACGATGATGCAGGTAAAGCTGCCTACCGTCATACCGCGTCTCATGTTCTTGCAGAGGCGGTAAAGAGGTTGTATCCGGAGGCAAAGTGTGCCATCGGACCGTCCATTGATACCGGTTTTTATTATGACTTTGACTGTCCGCCGTTTGATCGTGAAGCTCTTGATGCGTTAGAGGCAGAGATGAAGAAGATTATCAAGGAAGGCGCGGAGTTGACCCGCTATACCTTGCCGCGTGCCGAGGCTATCAAGTTTATGGAAGAAAAGGGTGAGCCGTACAAGGTAGAACTGATTCAGGATCTTCCGGAGGATGCGGAGATTTCTTTCTATTCCCAGGGCGAGTTTGTAGATCTGTGTGCAGGCCCGCACTTAATGAGCACCAAGGGTATTAAGGCAATTAAGCTGATTTCTTCCTCCGGTGCGTACTGGAGAGGTAGTGAGAAGAATAAGATGTTAACCCGTATTTACGGTACGGCATTTACGAAGAATGCGGATTTGGATGAATATCTGGCTCATTTAGAGGATATTAAGAAGCGTGACCACAATAAGCTTGGACGTGAGATGGAACTTTTTACCACCGTTGATGTTATCGGTCAGGGCTTGCCGCTCCTCATGCCAAAGGGTGCGAAGATGATTCAGAGATTACAGCGTTGGATTGAAGACTTGGAGGATAACGAGTGGGGCTACATTCGTACCAAGACTCCGTTAATGGCAAAGAGCGATTTGTACAAGATTTCCGGTCACTGGGATCACTACATGGACGGTATGTTCGTGATGGGTGACGAGAAGAAGGATAAGGAAGTGTTTGCACTTCGTCCGATGACTTGTCCGTTCCAGTACTATGTATACAAGAACAGCCAGAAGTCCTATAAGGATCTTCCGCTTCGTTACGGTGAGACTTCTACTTTGTTCCGTAATGAGGATTCCGGTGAAATGCACGGTTTGACCAGAGTTCGTCAGTTTACTATTTCCGAGGGACATTTGATTGTACGTCCGGATCAGATGGTAGAAGAGTTTAAGAATTGTATCGCGCTTGCGCAGTACTGCTTAAAGACCCTTGGCGTGGAAGAGGATGTGACCTATCGTCTGTCCCGTTGGGACCCGGAGAACCCGGAGAAGTACGAAGGTTCCGCAGAAGTTTGGAACGAGACAGAACAGCATATCCGTGATGTACTCAACGAGCTTGGTATCGAGTTTATTGAAGGTATCGGCGAAGCTGCTTTCTACGGTCCGAAGATTGATATTCAGGCAAAGAACGTATATGGTAAGGAAGATACCATGATTACCATTCAGTGGGATGCGCTCCTTGCGGAGCAGTTCGATATGTACTACATCGACCAGAACGGTGATAAGGTTCGTCCGTATATTATCCACAGAACCAGTATGGGTTGCTACGAGAGAACCCTGGCATGGCTCATTGAGAAGTATGCAGGTTTGTTCCCGACCTGGTTGTGTCCGGAGCAGGTGCGTGTACTTCCGATTTCCGAAAAGTACAACGACTATGCGGAGAAGGTATTAAAGGAGCTTCGTAAGAACGGCATTTCCGCAGAAATGGATGACAGAGCGGAGAAAATCGGTTACAAGATTCGCGAGACCAGACTTGCCCGTGTTCCGTATATGTTAGTCGTAGGACAGAAGGAAGAGGAAGAGGGCGTTGTTTCCGTAAGAAGCCGTTACCTCGGTGACGAAGGACAGAAGCCTTTGGCTGAGTTTATTTCCGCAATTTGCGAGGAAATCCGTACCAAGGAAATTCGCAAGATTGAGGTAAAGGAAGAGAATAAGTAAGAAGAAAAGCAGCAGACAGGCTGTCCTACCCGGAATCGGCAGGACAGCCTTATGTGATATGTGGAGGCGAAAGATGGCAGAATACTGGGACTTGTATGACGGAGCGGGACGAAAAACGGGAGAAAAACATCTTCGAGGGACAGAGGTTCCGGAAGGGTGTTTTCATAAGGTAGTACATATTTGGATACAAAACAGTAAGGGTGAGTTGTTACTGCAAAAGCGCAGTGACAATGTAGACAACTGTCCGGGAGAGTGGGCAACTACGGGAGGCTCCGTACAGGCAGGAGAAGCCCCGCTTACCACCGCAGTGCGGGAGCTTTCCGAGGAACTTGGGATTACGGTGTCGGCAGAGGAATTGCAGTATTGTCTTATGGTGCGGAGAAAAGATGCGTTCTGCTATGTGTATTTGTTGCGGAAGGACATTCCGGCAGAGGAGTTGACGTTACAGGAATGTGAGGTGGCAGCGGCAGAGTGGATGTCCATAGAGAAAATGGACCGTATGGTGGCGGAACGAACCATGCATCGGTATGTGTACCGGGAGATGCTAGATTGGTATTTGTAACCTTGGAGAAAACCAAGAGTAAGTGATAGGTAGAAGAGGGAAGACAACCGGAAGGAGGCAGGCGAGGTGTATGAACAATGAGAAAAGAAAAATCCTGATGATAGATGACGATGAGGATTTGTCCTTTATTATTTCTGAAATGCTTTCAAGCTATGGTTATGCGGTAACCTGTGCGACAACGGGAGAGGAAGCGTTTGCTTTGCTTTCGAAGGAAATGTTTCACTTACTTTTACTGGATATCAATTTACCGGATGAGACAGGTTTTGAACTTTGTACGGAACTTCGGAAGGTATCTACCGTGCCGGTGATTTTTGCCAGTGCAAGAACCGGTGAGGATGACCGGGTTACGGGGTTTGATATCGGCGGAGATGATTATTTGCCGAAGCCCTATTCCATGAAAGAACTGCTTTCCCGTGTCAATGCCCTGATGCGACGGACCTATGGTTTTTCGGAGGAAGAAAGAAAAGTAAGGTTCGGAACTGTGGAGGTAAATCTTACGGCTCGAACGGTAACAAGAAACGGAACAGAGGTGTCCTTATCGTTACGGGAGTTTGATTTGCTTTCGTATCTGTGCGAGCATCCGAATACAGCGGTGACGAAGGAGACGCTGCTTTCTGCAGTGTGGGGAGCATTTACCACAGTGGAACCGTCCACACTTACGGTACATATCCGGTGGCTGCGGGAAAAGCTGGAGGAGAATCCGGCGAGCCCTTGTTTTATAAAAACGGTGTTTAAGGTCGGGTATATGCTGGAGGTAGGCGAATGAAGAAACGAGTCATCGGGATTACGGTTTTATTTGCTATCGTGATTCTTGTCATAACCGGAGTTCTTTGGTATACGGGATGCCGGAATGTTTCCGCAGAGGAAAGGAAAGGACAGGTCGTGGCAATCAACGAACTGGAGCAGTTGGTACGTTCCGGGGAGGAAACTGCCTTTTTTGAAAAGGCGGATTTGCTACAGGAGGAATTACGAGATGTGGAAGAGACGGTGTATCAAAACCGGTCCTTACTTCTTTTATGCGGAATTTGTGTTTTGTTCCTGTTTGTGGTATTTGGATATGTATATTTCGCGATTTTACGTCCCTTTGACAAGATGAAAGGCTTTGCGGAGCAAATCGCAAAGGGAAATTTTGAGGTGCCGATTGACTTTGAACGCTCCAATTATTTTGGAGCGTTTACATGGGCCTTTGACAGTATGCGGAGAGAGATTACAAAGGCACGGGCTTGTGAGAAGGAGGCTATTGAGAATAATAAAACGGTTTTGGCAACCCTTTCCCACGATATTAAGACGCCGATTGCATCCATCCGCGCCTATGCGGAAGGCTTGGAGGCAAATTTAGACAGCGGTCCGGAAAAACGTGCAAAGTACAGCAGTGTGATTATGAAAAAGTGTGACGAGGTGGCAAACTTGACTAACGACTTATTTTTGCACTCCTTGTCTGATTTGGATAAATTAAAACTGTATCCGGAGGAATTGGAACTTGGCGGCTTTGTTGTGTCTGTTCTTGAGGAGCTTTCTGTGGAACGACAGGATATCCGTCTTTTGGAAACGGTGTCCGGGGTGATGGTATCGGCGGATAAGAACCGGTTGACCCAGGTCATCGAAAATATTGTAAATAATGCAAGAAAGTATGCGAAAACAGAATTGGAAGTATCTGTGGTGCGGTCCGGTAAGCAGGCAGAGCTTCATTTTCGCGATTTCGGGCCGGGGATTCCGGATGAAGATATTCCGTTTATTTTCGATAAGTTTTACCGGGGAAAAAATTGCGGCAGTGAGCAGGGCTCGGGGCTTGGCTTGTATATTGTAAAATACGTGATGGAGCAGCTTAACGGGATCGTGCGGTTGCAAAAGCATAAGGACGGACAGGAAATTATTTTGACATTACCGGTAATAAGAGTTTTATCTTAAGGACTTCTTAATATCTTTTTTGGTAGGCTGTAGTACAGAATATCGAAAAAAGGAGTGTAACGTATGAAAACTACGATTTTAGAGGCAAAGGGAGTTTGTAAAAGCTTTGCACACAACGGCGGACAAAACCATGTATTGTCCCATGTGGATTTGAAGGTGTATGAAGGAGATTTTACGGTGATTATGGGAGCCTCCGGTTCCGGTAAATCTACACTTTTGTATGCATTAAGCGGTATGGACCGTGCTACGGCAGGGACGGTATTGTATCAGGAAAAGAATCTTGTTACCATGAAGGAAAAGGAACTTGCAAAGCTTCGTCATACGGACTTCGGCTTTATTTTTCAGCAAATGCATCTGGTGAGCAATTTGTCTTTGTTTGAGAATATTGCCGTATCCGGTTATTTAAATAAAGAGAAAACGTCTGCACAGGTGAGAGAACGGACGGAAATGCTCCTTGCCCGTATGGGAATCACAGAGGTAAAGACGCATTTGCCGTCCCAAGTATCCGGCGGAGAGCAACAGCGTTGTGCAATTGCCCGTGCGGTGGTCAATGAGCCTCGGGTGTTGTTTGCGGACGAGCCTACCGGTGCCCTAAACCGAAAGAATACAACAGAGGTATTGGGATTGTTGACGGATTTGAACAGGGACGGACAAAGCATTGTTATGGTTACCCATGATATGCGTGCCGCACTTCGTGCCACAAGACTGTTATACTTAGAGGACGGTAAGATTATCGGAGAGCTTTCTTTGCCAATCTATGATTCCAATGAGGAAAAGAGCCGGGAAACACAGGTGAATGCTTGGCTTTCCTCTATGAAATGGTAGGTGCGGCATGGAGATTTTATCATTAGTAAAAGCAAATATAAAAAAGAAAAAAAGTACCTGTATCAGTGTGTTATTGTTGACGGCGATTGTGGTATCACTCCTGACCGCTATGTTCAGTGTACGGAAGAATTACGAGACTTCTCTTGTACAGGCCTATGAGGAGGCAGAATGCGGAGAAATCAGTATTTATATGGAAACGGAAAAGCTGACCGATGCGTTAAGAGAATCCGTGGAGCAGAGTGCGCTTGTAGAGAATGTGGAGTATGCAAAAGCACTTAGGACCTATGGCGCAAAGGTGGGAGAACGAGCAGATGGAAGCAATTATTTTTTTATGGAGCTTCCGGAGTATGTGAAGCTGTTTTCTTCATCCTTTGATGAACTGGAAGAGGAAATCCCGCCTCTTTCTGAGGGGGAAATTTACCTGCCTTACGGATTGAAGTCCAGACTGTCCTGTCAGGTGGGAGATTTGATTACTGTGGAGTTTTTACATGGACAGGAAGCGTCGTTTCTGATTAAGGGTTTTGTGCAGGAGGCGGTACAAGGCGCATTTAATATCGGTTGGAAAAAGGTGTTTATCAGCAAAGCTGACTATGACAGGCTCTATGAAGCGTGTAAGCCTTTGGAAGCAGAAACCGGAGCGCGGGTGGATTACACGTCGGTTTATGTGGAACAGGCAGAAAACAACGAGCTTTCTGTTATGAAATTTCAACGGGAATTAAATCTGGAAACAGGTCTTATCAGTGCAGCCATGGGAACCCTGAATAAGGAACAAACACTGAACTACACCACATTGATGACATCTATGATTATGAATATCGTAAGTGTGTTTCTGGTGCTCTTATATGTGATTGTGTTAATTGTAATGAGTCACAGTATCAGTACGGAGATTGAGATGGAATATGTGACTTTGGGTGTTTTAAAATCCCAGGGCTTTACGGAAGGAAAGCTTCGTCTGGTATTGATGCTTCAGTACCTTCTGTCACAGTTTGCAGGTGTTTTTGCAGGTGTTTTGATAGCGATTCCGATGGAACGGTGGATCAGCAGGCTTTGTCAAAGCATTACGGCTATTTTGCCGGAACGTGGTCTTTCCGTGGGGATGAGTTTGTTGCTGACCTTTGGACTTTTGTTGCTCTCGGTGCTGCTTGTTTTGTGGAAAACCGCAAAGGTAGCAAAAATTTCTCCGGTACGGGCAATTTCCGGAGGTCAGGCAGAGATATATTTTGACAGCCGGTTCAATTTGCCGGTTTCAAAGAGGGTTTTATCTGCAAGTCTTTCCCTTCGACAGTTAACCTCGGCGGGAAAGCGTTATATCGGGACGCTGTTTATTGTGGGAATTCTGACCTTCTCCATGGTGACGATTCATCTGATTGGAAATCTTATGTCTTCTACCAAGGCATTGGAGGCAATGGGGATGATAACGCCGGATGTGGCAGTGGGAAATGAAGAGCATGATATTTTGGAGGACTGGGATGGTTGGAATGAGGTGCGTGAGATTATTGCAGGACACTCCGAAATTGTACAGGAAAATGCGTTGTTTAATTGCTATGCTTCCTTAAACGGAGAAAACCTGTATTTGGAAGCCTATGAAAATCCGGAAGGGATTCCGGGAATGAAAAAGGGAAGAGTACCTCTTTATGAAAACGAGTTGGTGATAACCGAGCTTGTTGCGGATATGCTGGAGATTTCCATGGGCGATGAAGTAGAGGTGGTCTACGGAGAGACGAAAAAGACGTTTTTAGTGTCCGGTATCTATCAGTCCGGAAGCGACAGTGGAGCCTGCTTCGGCATGAGCTTTGCGGGAGTAAAGGATTTGCATCCGTCTTCCGGGTGGGGACAACGTTATTACCTGTTAGAGAGCAGAGAACAGGCGGAGGAGATTGAACAAGCATTAACGGAACGATTCGGGGATACCTTAGCAAAGAGAGTGTACGCAGAAGATGAAAATCCTGTAGAGGAACAATTCGGGGCGATTGTGACGGCACTTAAGGCGATTATTTACGGTTTTTCTTTGTTGTTTGCCTTTGTGGTGGTTCGGATGGTTTGTACCAGGTCCTTTTTACAGGAACGCACGGATATCGGTGTATTTAAGGCAATCGGTTTTTCCTCAGGAAAGCTACGAACCGGGTTTGCCCTGCGATTTGCCTTTGTTGCTCTCCTCGGTTCCGGAATCGGTATTCTTTGCAGTATACTGTTTTCGGAAAAGCTTTTGGGACTGCTGCTTGGTGCTATCGGTTTGACCAATGTAGTATTTGATTTTTCTGTGGCGGCAGTGGCAGTGCCGATTGCGGTGGTGACCGGAAGCTTCTTTGTGTTTGCATATTTTGCGGCGAAAAAGGTAAAGAAGGTAGAGGTAAGAGAACTGGTAACAGAGTAAAACAGAGGATAGAAACGTAGTCAGGAAATAGAAAGCAGAAAGGGAGGCCGGGTATGCGTCTGCAATTGGTTTGTACGGACAACAATTACAAAGGACCGGATTTACACCGTTGGGGACCGGGAACACGGGAGATTTATTCGATTCACTATATTGTTTCGGGAAAAGGGTATGTGGTATTCCGGGGAGAGACCTATGCCCTTTCTGCGGGTGACTTGTTTATGGTATTTCCGGAGGAGGAAATTTTGTATTATCCGGAGGAGTCGGATCCGTGGGCCTATCGTTGGGTGGATTTTAAGGGCACAGACGCAAAAGGGCTGGTTTCCCGTACCGGATTTTCAAGAAGATGTCCCGTAGTAAGAGGAATGGCGGGGGTAGAGCCGTTGTTTCATATTTA
The DNA here is from genome assembly GCA_017503735.1 of Lachnospiraceae bacterium. Taxonomy (GTDB): domain Bacteria; phylum Bacillota; class Clostridia; order Lachnospirales; family Lachnospiraceae; genus SIG307. The sequence continues at coordinate 16,486 of JAFVSN010000004.1, read as the reverse complement.
CGAGGACGGAGTACACGGAGAGACCGCCAAGGAGCGGTATACCGCAAAGGTATATTTATTATTGACGTATTTCTTGAAAGAAGGAAAAGAGCCGGGAGAAAAACGCACTTATTTTGAAGAAGCGGTGGAAATGATTCAGAACAGTTATTGGAAACAGGAGCTGAATGTAGGGCAACTGGCAAAAAATCTGAATGTAGAGCGTACCTACTTATATCGGCTGTTTGTGGAACATACGGGAATTTCGCCGCAGGAGTATCTGACGGAGGTACGTATGGAACGTGCTTGTGAATTACTGGCGGGCGGCGAGTTGTCGGTGCAAACCGTGGCGTGTTCCGTAGGGTATAAAGATGCCCTTTACTTTTCCAGGTTGTTCCGAAAAAGAAAGGGCACCACACCAAGTAATTATCGTAAAAACGCGCGGGAGGGGTTAACGCGTTAATTTAGCACGTACTACGACACAATCATGCGCCGGAACATGTCTTGCAAAACGTTCGCGGAACATACCCAGATCGGTATCGGTAAAGCAGTCATATAAGGAGAGACTGTAACCGGACTGATACGGGAGACCGATATCCCAGAACTGTAATGTAAGTTCACGGGTATTGTCGGTGAAGTTAAATAAGCCGATGGCAAGGTCGCCGTTTTGCAGAGCTTTGACAAGAACGAAAGCGTCGTCTTTGCCGAACCAGTTCGGCTCTACCGCAATGCGGTAAGCACCACGGGATTCCGGGTCCTGATTAATGGCAAGAAGATTTTTGTTTTGAAGCAATTCCTTGGTAAAAGGAGTTGCTTTTCTGATATCACAACCGATCATTAACGGAGAACCCATGATACACCAAAGGGCAAAATGGGTCTTGTACTGGGTATCGGTGCAACCGCCGAGCCCGCTGCCGATCCAGTCACTGTTACTTCCGCCGTGCATACCCACAACCAGCATATCCATATCGTTGTGACAGAAGGAGCCGGTAAAGGCTTTTTTATCCATCTGGGAAAGAGCCAGACGTTTAATGGATTCCCAGTTGTCCTGAATATCGCCGGTGGAACGGTAGGAATGAGCACCGGATTCGCGAATCCAGTCATGAACATTGTCTTCACCCCAGTTACATGCGGAGAACAGAATGTCACGTCCGCAGTTCTTTAAGGCAAGGCTCATGCGCTTATATAAAAGTTCGCCGGAAACGTGACGCGGCTTGAAGCAATAGTCATACTTTAAGTAGTCGACACCCCATTCCGCAAACTGCTTTGCATCTTCAAATTCGTGCTCAAAGCTGCCCGGATGTCCTGCACAGGTGTGGGTGCCGGCACAAGAGTACATACCGAATTTTAAGCCTTTTCCGTGAATATAATCCGCAACTGCTTTCATGCCGTTGGGAAATTTTGCCGGGTCCGGAACCAGACGGCCGTTTTCATCACGTTCTTTTAAACTCCAGCAGTCATCAATTACGATATATTCGTAGCCCGCATCCTTATATCCGTCGGATACAAACAGGTCAGCTACGTCTTTGATTAAGGATTCGTTAATATCCCAGGTAAAGGTGTTCCAAGAGTTCCAGCCAAGTGCCGGAAGACATCCGAGTGCAGTGGTCGGGTAGTCAGCCATAATGATACCTCCTATAGTAAATGTTGTTTGTAGAAAAGAACTGTTACGTTTTATCTTATAAGAACAGTAAAGCATAGAAGGGAAGAAATGAAAATGGAAGTATGTTGTGAACATATGGATAAATGTTGTTTTTGCGGATGCGTTGAGTGTCTTTGCGGGAGTGGAAAAGAAGGAAAAGCTTTTGCATTGTTACATACTTGAAAAGAAAGGCAGGCCGTGTTATGATGGAAGAAATACAAACGAAACGGAGATGTACTATGTTAGCATTTGAAAACGATTATTCCGAAGGAGCACATCCGCGGATTTTACAGAGATTATCGGAAACGAATTTGGAGCAGACCTCCGGCTATGGGGAAGACCCGTATTGTGCGGCGGCGAAGGAGAAGATAAAGGTAGCATGTGACTGCCCGCAGGCACAAATCCGGTTTTTGGTAGGAGGAACCCAGACCAATCAGACGGTAATTGATTCGGTGTTGCAATCCTATGAGGGTGTCATTGCGGCAGAAACCGGACATGTCAGTTTACATGAAGCGGGAGCTATCGAATTTACCGGTCATAAGGTCATTGCCCTTCCGGGACAGGACGGAAAGCTTGCCGCAAAGACGGTAAAGGATTATTTGGTTAAGTTTTACGGAGATGACAGCAGAGACCATATGGTATTCCCGGGGATGGTGTATATTTCTCATCCGACGGAGTACGGTACTTTATATACGAAGGCAGAGTTGACGGCTCTTTCCGAAGTATGTAAGGAGTACAACCTCCCGCTTTATTTGGACGGAGCCCGTCTGGGGTACGGTCTGGTCAGTCCGGGAACGGATGTAACGTTACCGGAGATTGCCCGCCTTTGCGATGTGTTTTACATCGGTGGAACGAAGGTGGGGGCGTTGTGCGGAGAAGCGGTTGTTTTTACAAAGGGGAATATGCCGAAACAGTTTCTTACTTTAGTAAAACAGCACGGAGCGTTGCTTGCAAAAGGTCGTTTGTTGGGGATCCAGTTTGACACATTGTTTACGGATGACCTATATACGGAAATCAGCAGAAATGCCATTGAGCTTGCGGAACTGTTGCGGAGGATTTTAAAGGAGAAAGGATATAAAATGTATCTGGAAACACCGACCAACCAGATTTTTGTAGTGCTGGAAAATGACCGGATGCGTAAGCTTCAGGAGCAGGTGAAAATCAGTTTTTGGGAGGCACTGGATGAAACCCGTTCCGTGGTACGTTTTGCAACCAGTTGGGCAACCACGAAGGAAGCGGTGGAGCAACTGGCTGAGCTGTTATAACCGGATGTTTCGGACGAAGTTACAAAGAGAGACGGAACAGTCGTTGTTGTATAAGAGGCAAAAAATTGATTTCGGAATATAGTAGAGCAAGAGAACATACGGATGTAGCATCATGCTTGAACTGATTGTACGATATGTGGGAGATTTGAAGCGTTTGGCCGGGGAAATCGGTTTTGTGGCGGAGGAACTTCTGGGCGGATATGCCATTGTGCGTATCCGGCAGGAGATTGCTCCGCTTTTGCTTTCTGCAAAAGAAATCCTTTGGACGGAAGTGCCATCGAGGGTGTATACCGAGGTGGCAAGCGGGAGACGGGCGGCATGTGTGACGGCACTTCAGGCCCGAAAGCCGGTGCTGACCGGACGAGGAGTGTTGGTGGCGATGATTGATTCCGGGATAGATTATACCCATCCGGACTTTCGAAATGAGGATGGAACGACGCGGATTGCGGCACTGTGGGACCAGACGGCGGGAAACGGAATAGGACGGGCAACGAAACAGAGGGAAGATATGGAAACACCGGAGAGAATTTTGTCAGAGGCAGGGACAGCGTTTGTGAATCTGCCACCGGAGGGATACTTAGATGGTGTGCTTTACACAAGAGACCGAATCAATGCGGCATTGATGGGAGAACGGACCATAGACGGGGGAAGCCTTGTACCGGAATCGGACCTGTCCGGTCACGGAACTCATGTGGCCGGGATAGCCGCAGGAAACGGCAGAGCTTCCGGTGGACGATACCGTGGCGTTGCCTATGAAAGCGAACTTCTGGTAGTAAAATTGAGTGGGACGCAGGCAGATCCGTTTCCGCAAACAACCAACCTGATGGCGGCAGTGGATTTTTGTGTGCGATATGCGGCAGAAGTCGGGATGCCACTCAGTATAAATCTTTCCTTCGGAAATAATGAGGGGGCTCATGACGGACGGAGCCTTTTGGAAACCTATTTGGATACAGCGGCATTGTACGGAAGGACTTGTATCTGTATCGGTACCGGGAATAATGCGTCTCTCGGATGGCATGTGGGAGGAACGCTTTTTGGGGGAGGCGAAGGGAATGGCGGAAGTGGTGATTATAGTCAAAACGACGGAAGAAGGAGGGTGGTTGGAAGGGAAACAGAGAAAGAAATACTTTTTTCTGTAGGTCCGACGGAACGAAATATACGGATGGGGCTTTGGCTCAGTTCTTTGGATACGGTAGAGATTTCTTTCGTTTCACCGTCCGGAACGATACGTCGGCTTTCGGCAACCGGCGACAATACCGCGATTAAAGGTTACTCCGGGGCATCCGGTGTGATTCTGCCCTTCGGGAATTCGGCGGCAGAGGTGTTTGTGGGGGAGGCAACACCGTATCGAATCCTGCGGGAAATCGGAATTACACTACGGAGTGAGGAAGGTACATTGGAAGAAGGAATCTGGCGTATTCGGTTACGGCCTGTACGAATATTGGACGGAGTGTATGACATTTGGATTGTAAGAGGGGGACAGAGTACGGCAACCCGTTTTTTACAGGCGACGCCGGAACGGACCCTTACAATACCTTCCACCGCAGAACGCCCCATTGCGGTTGCGGCGTATGACGGACGAACCGACAGTATTACAAGTTTTTCCGGACGGGGCTATCCGAGAGGGGCAAACGGTACGGGAACAATCAAACCGGATTTGACGGCTCCGGGGGTGGATATCGTGTCCTGTGCCCCGGGAGGCGGTTACACAACCAAAACAGGAACTTCCATGGCCACGCCTTTTGTGACCGGATGCGCAGCACTTTTGATGCAATGGGGAATTGGGGATGGAAACGATCCGTATTTATACGGCGAACGGTTGAAATCTTTTTTGATACGGGGCGCAAGGGAGCTTACGGGAATTGCGGTGGTGCCGAATTCACTTATCGGATGGGGAACGTTATGTGCGGAAGAAAGTTACCGGTTATTGGATTGATGAGGTATAATCTACAATTTCGTTGAGGGATTTATTGATAAATCCGTGAAAATTGCGTATTGCGTTCTGAAGAAATATATATTACAATATAGAACGTGGTTTGGGAGTTACAGAATACGGGATACGACGGAATAGAATCGGAGGATTGGCAAATGGGCGGATTTTTTGCAGTAGCCTCAAAAGAGGATTGTGTATTTGATTTATTTTTCGGAACAGACTACCATTCCCATTTAGGTACCAGACGCGGTGGTATGGCAGTATACGGAGAGGGTGGATTTGACCGCTCCATTCATAGCATTGAGAATTCGCCGTTTCGTACGAAGTTTGAAAAAGATGTAAATGAAATGAAGGGAAATATCGGCATCGGATGTATTTCCGATTACGAACCGCAGCCGCTTTTGGTGCGTTCCCATCACGGCACTTATTCCATTATCACAGTAGGTAAAATTAACAATCTGGACGAGCTGGTGCAGAAGATTTTTAAGTCCGGCGGAACTCATTTCTTAGAGATGAGCGGCGGTGATATCAATGCGACGGAGTTGGTGGCAGCTCTTATCAATCAGCAGGAGAATCTGGTAGAGGGAATTCAGTATGCCCAGGAGATGATTCAGGGTTCTATGACCATCCTTGTGATGACGCCGAAGGGAATTTATGCAGCTCGTGATAAGTACGGAAGAACACCGGTTGCCATCGGTAAGAAGGATGGTGCATTCTGTGCTTCCTTTGAGTGCTTTGCTTATTTGAATTTGGGATATCAGGATTACAAAGAACTGGGACCGGGTGAAATCGTTGTAATGACTCCGGAGGCGGTGATTACGCTTGCAAACCCGGGCACAGACATGCGTATTTGTACCTTCCTTTGGGTATATTACGGCTATCCGTCTTCCTCGTACGAAGGGGTTAGCGTAGAAGAAATGCGGTATCGTTGCGGTGCAAAGCTGGCAAAGCGAGATGATGTAACACCGGACAGTGTTGCGGGAATTCCGGATTCCGGTACACCGCATGCCATCGGATATGCAAACGCCTCCGGGATTCCGTTTTCCAGACCGTTTATCAAATATACGCCGACATGGCCGCGTTCCTTTATGCCGACCATTCAAAGTCAGCGTAACATGATTGCAAAGATGAAGATGCTTCCGGTGCACGATTTGATTCAGGATAAGAGTTTATTGTTAATTGATGACTCTATTGTGCGTGGTACACAGCTTAGTGAAACAACCGAGTTTTTATATCAGAGCGGAGCAAAGGAAGTACACATCCGTACCGGCTGTCCGCCGTTAATGTTCGGTTGTAAGTATTTGAATTTTTCCCGTTCCAATTCCGAAATGGACCTCATTACGAGACGTATCATTGCGGAGCGTGAGGGAAGAGCAGATGTGGATTTGGAGGAGTACATTAATCCGGAATCCTCAAAATATAACGATATGGTAGAGCAAATCAGAAAGAAGCTTAACTTTACTTCCTTACGGTTCCATCGTCTGGACGACATGATTGAGTCTGTGGGAATCGACCCGAGCAAGCTGTGTACGTATTGCTGGAGCGGAAGAGAATAAGAGATGAAAAAAGGGCTGTCGCTTGAGAAAGGCGACAGCCCTTTTTTTACGCTTTCAGGAGAAATAAGGTTGCGGGAACAAATGTGAATTCGTTTTTGCAAGTCGCAACGCTCCGTCAAACTTCCTCTAAGAAAGAGGCGACAGCCGGAAGGAAGTGATGTTCTGTCCGTTTGGAAAGTCTCCCACCATAGGAATCAGACAGTGCGGAGACATGAAAATTGCTATGGAATAATCCGTGTCACGATATTGTTCAAAATAGGAAGTGACTGTTGCATCAAAAGCCTCCGTGATGGTAAGGAGCTTATGATCCATCCATATTATCATATCAGAATATTTTGCAGCAAAGTAAGCCCAACTCTCCGGTGTGCGGAACATGCAAATCACAGGGAATTCTTCTTTCGGCCAATGAGTGTTTGCCGCGACTAAGTCTCCGTACAGATCGCTGTAACTCAATAGGTCAATCTTTAGGGAAGCTTTTGTCTTCGAGGAACGATAGAGAGATTCCCTTGCCGCAGTCATAAACAGGAATGCGGTATCGTCTGCCTCGCCGCTCAAATACAAATTGCCTACAAAGTCCGGTTCTGCCCCGGTACGGTCAATTTTCTGTACAAACATAGTGTTATATGCTCCGAACAGTGCATAGCTGTAACGGTCAGAATCCCGAAGTGCGTAGGAACAGTTATTTTTTAAATCATAAACCACGATTTCTAAATTTCCCGGTGCTGTCTCCGGGCTGACAGTGGCACAGATTTCCGGATAGCTGTCTTCGTTTAAATCCGCAAGATAGGTGGTAAAAAGAGTATTTCCGGAAATCAGGGTTTGCGTTTTGCCGGAGATGGTTGCACAAATTTTTTGCGAATCCGCATAGAGGGTAACCCCCGGAAATTCCGGAAGCTCCAAAACTAAAGAGCCGTCCGGGTTTTTCTCTTTGTTGTACCAATAGTTTGTCCAGACAAGCAACCGTGGCAGCGGTGTTTTCGGGTAACCGGTATCGGATAACAGTGAGATGTTTTTCCATGAAGCTGTTGTGGTTGTCGGTTCATTGCCTGCACGAAGAGCCAGCTCATTATACTTTTCCGTAATTAGGCGATTCCGGTAAATATTTAACCACTGTTCTCCGGTAGACCACCATGTCTCCGGGTCGTATTCTCCTTCTTCTGCTCCGATTCCGGTAAGCTCGGAACAAATCTGTGCCATGAAGAATTCCCTCACACCGGATTCTTCGGCCGAAGAAATGTGGTTTACAAAGCAGGTTACGGTTGCATCACCGTTTAAAAGCAGAATATCGTACAAATCCGGATATTCGTCGCGGATACCTGTGGTGCTTATTCTGTTTTTGGTAACAGTCTGTGCGATAGAAAGCAGAATGGAGTCCGGAAGAGCCCCTGCATTGCTTTCGTAAACGTAAAATAGTTCAAAATCAAACCATAAATACTTTCCTTCCTCAGGCTCGGTTCGGAAACGGTAGAGACCGTCTTTTGAAAGATCGAATCCGGCAAGAGAATAGCTTTCGGTACGGGAAGTTTTTCGCAGGAGTACATGGGAGTTTCCGGCGAAGGGATGCTCTTCGGTTGCACAGCTGACCCAGGAGTCGTTTTCATAACGCAGAACGTCAAACCCCTCTTTGTAGGTCAATTTGCGGTTGTTTTGGTTTGTCCATTCTACCGAAATTGTAGGTGGTTCCGACGGATTTCCGGGAAAGCAGAGGAAGGATTCGGTCGAGATTTCACATCCTTCGACATCGGAACCGGTATCCGTTAACGCAAGGGAGAAAAAGAGTGGTTCCTCCGACTCACTCTTGGTCTCTTCCGGCGTAGGGATGACCGGATTCGTCAAAAAGCAGACCGCTACGGCAATGCAGGAAACGGTAGCCAGAACAATTACCCAAAAGGCCGGACGCTTGTAATGAAGGACGTTTTTGATTCTCTTTTTTACGTGAACTTCTCCGAAGGCAAGCGGACAAAAAGAAACTGCTTTCCGGGAAATGCTGTAATGAAGCAGGGTGGATGAATAGGATTTGACGGAATCCGTATCCATCTTTTGGATGACCCGTTCATCACAAGCTAATTCGATATCTTTGCACAAATAGATGTAAGCAATCCATAAGACCGGATTAAACCAGTAAAAGGAAAGCAGTACAAATCCCAAAGGCTTCCAGATATGGTCCAGCCGCTTTAAATGAGCTTGCTCATGGGCAATTACATGGGGTGCTTCCTCCGGTCGGATCGAGGACGGAAGAATGATGCGCGGTCGGAAAATGCCCAGAATAAACGGAGTGGAAGTGTGGTCACAGAGCAGAATGTTGTCCGATAACGGCACGGTCTCTTTTACTCTTTTGTGGATGCGGACATAGCTGATGCTCGCATATAATAGCATTACTAAGATACCAACCGGCCAGAAAATACCCGCAAACAAGGACACGCCTCGAAGAAAAACGTTCTCGGTACCGGAAAGAGAGGTCTCTGTAGCCGGAAGAGACGTGACGATAGCTCCCGACGGTTGCGGAAGAGAAGCTTCCGGAGTGTCAGATGCAGAGAGGCGCGTGTTTGCTTCCTCGAAAGAAATCAGAACCTCATCGGAAAGTGAGGTCATAGTCTGAGTGGTGGCATAACTGCCGGTTTCCTGCAAGTCATTCACTTCCATTGAAGGAATATGCTCGGAAAGCAGAGAATCCGTTTCGGTAAGACTTGCGGGAATCAGACTGAAAGGACTTTCCGGAGAAAACGGAAAAATCAGCCGGATCGCCACAAAGCCCCATAAGATGCAAAACAGAGCTTTCGGTGTCCTTTTTAGAACAAGACGCAGTGCGAGTACCGCAATCGCAAGGAGACTTGCAATCAGGCTCATATTAAACATAGACAAAAAAACACGTTCCATTATTTCCCCTCCCCATAAGAATCAATCATTTGCTTTAGTTTCGCAATTTCTTCCGGTGTCAGTGACTTTCGTGCCGTAAAAGCAGCAAAAAAAGCCGGAAGAGAACCGTCGAACGTATCATTTACGAAATTTTCACTTTGTACGGAGTAAAACTCCTGTCGGGACATCAACGAAGTCACGGTGCCTTTTACGGTTTGAAAAATACCTTTTTCGCAAAGGCGCTTTAATACGGTGTATGTGGTCGTTTTTTTCCAGGAAAAAGCCTCCTCGCTGCGGGTTACAAGCTCCGCTGTGGTAATCGGTTCGTTCTCCCAGATAATATCTGCGTAACGGGATTCAATCGGTCCCATCTGTAAATCTGCCATAAAAATACCTCCTTTCCGAATTGCATTCTACATTTTGTAGAATTGACTATATTCTACGACATGTAGAATGATTTGTCAAGGGGAGTTTTGCAAAAAAGTTGTTTTATTTTGCCATAGGAATCATGAGTTTATCCGGGAATGGTGACGCATACTAAATGTAAATTTTAATTAACAGAAACGGAGGGTTTGGTATGCCGGCAACTTATACGCATTTTCGGTTTGGACAGGATGTGAAACAGCGTCTGCCGAAAAGACTTAGAAAACTTGTGGATTTACATGAGGATTTGTTTGATATCGGGCTCTACGGACCGGATATTTTGTTCTATTATCATGGGGCGGTGGCAAATCCGGTGAGTCTGACCGGATTTCGGATGCACAAGAGGAATGCTTACGGGTTCTTTCGACGAAGTCTATCTTTGACCGGAGATGAAAAGGCACTTTCTTATATGTTGGGCTTTATTTGTCATTTTGTACTGGACGGACAATGTCACGATTTTATTGCAGAGTATGAAAAGAAGAGCAGAGTGAAGCATTTGGAGATTGAGGCGGAACTTGACCGGAGTTTGATGGTAACAGACGGGCTGAATCCTTTTGAATATCCGTTGGCGGGGCATGTGGCATCCACGACGGAAAATGCGGAAGTGATTCGCCGGTTCTTTCCTTGGCTGTCGGTGCGACAAATTAAGGGAACCCTTCGGGATATGCTTCGATGTCATCATTTTCTTTCTGCAAAAGGGACAATGAAACGGGTGACGCTGCAACTTTTATTTGCCACCACCGGAACTTACCGACTGTTATACGGAATGGTCATAAAAAAACGACCGAGCGTGCGGTGTGTGGAAAGTTGCCGGGAGTTAAAGAAAATCTATTGGCGGTGTGTGGATATGGCAGTGGAGATGATTGCGGAATATACGGAGGCGAGAGCCGGAAAACGGCGATTGGGGAAGCGATTCAGCCGTAGCTTTGCAGCGGAGAAAGCGTAAATATAGCCATAGGAATTTGCGCGGTTTGACTTCCGGGAGACGGTATGCTAGAATTTTTGGAGAGAAAGTTGTTGAACTGCATGTTTCAGAGGAAAATCAAGTGGAGCAGGCGGGAGTGGCATTGACAGAATGTTTTTAATTTACAGAGGGGATAGTTATGGAACAACAAGAGATAAATAAAATAATTGCACTTTTCCATACAGGGGAACCGGTTTCCTGTAAGGCGGAGGATACTTGGACGGAGGATACGGATTCCCGTACCATTGTTTATGTGGAGTATCCGGAAGGAAAGTTTGTGATAAAGGCGGCGGCCAATCGCTTTACCACGCCGGAACGGGTGACCGGTTGGGTAGAGATGATAGAAAACTACAGAGAAATGGGTTATTACTGTCCGATGCTTCGGAAAAGCCGGAACGGAAACTTTGCAGAGGTACTGGAAGTGCAAGGGAAATCCTTTGTGGTATGGGAAGAGGAATTTGCAAAATATAACCTGCCGAAGAATGTGAAAGACAAGCCGAGAACCCCGGACGGGAAACGCTTTGTATATGAAGAAGAACTGTGGGAGTTTGTGGCAAAGGTAGGACAAAAGCACTTTACCAATACCTGGGGAGGTTCTCTCTATGTACGATTGATTCCGGTGCAGGGAGAAAAGACGGATGAAGTGACCGAGTGTGTGGAAACGTTTGAATCTTTGATACGGGAAAAGGCACCGAAATTTATCGGACGTATGGAACGGGTGTTGGAATTGTTCCAAGAGAACAAAAAGAAACTGGAACAGGTATATTTTACTCTTCCGACCTCCGTATTTCAGGCAGACACCTGGGATGATAATGTGCTGTTGGATGAAGAGGGACATTTTCGGGGGATTTTGGATTACAACTTATCCGGCAAAGATACGATGATAAATATGGCTTTTGAAGCGGGATGGTATGGTTCGAGAGGAGTTCAGTGGCCGGAGAAAGACGAGAATACGGTGTCCGGTATGAACCGGAAGGAGCGGGATGCATGGCTTACAGGTTTTATGGTTGCATTACGGGTGTTTCGAAAACATTATGATTTCACGGAAGAAGAGATAGAGGCGACGACATTGTTGTATCGTTACATTCTTATTTACTACGATGTAAATGAGGCGGTGGAAAAACATGTTGACGATGAGGAAAAGATGAATTTGATTTTTGATTTTCTTGAAGATGAGTTCACAAGGGAAGATATTGATTTTCGGGGTGCAATGTTAGAATAAGCATATATATGCTTTCACGGAGGGCTAAGAATGAGTAAAGTAAAAGCAATTATTACCGACTTAGACAGAACTTTACTTCGCACGGACAAGTCTTTGTCCGAATACACGGTATCTGTTCTAAAGAAATGTAAAGAAGAAGGAATTAAAGTCATGGCGGCAACCGCCAGACCGGAGCGGAGTATTGCAGAGTATGATGCGACCATCGGTTTTGATGGGGTGACGGTGATGAACGGCGCAAAAGTGATGGTTGGGGATCAGGTGATGACCTACGGAATCCCGAATAAGCTTGCGGAGGAAATGCTTGCGAAGGTATGTGAGCACAAAGAATTTTTGTTTTCCGTGGAAACCGGGGAGATACTTTATGCGAGAGACCACATTCCGGAGTTTGAGTATACGTTACATACAGCGTTTCCGAAGCTACCGGAAGGCGAGACGGCGTACAAGATTCTGGTTAGCGGCGAAGGTGCGGCAGAGTTTGTGAAGGAAAATCTGGCCGAGGGGTTACACTGTACCGTGGCAAACGGGTATCTGGTGCAGATAATGAGTAAGGATGCGAAAAAGAAAAACGGCGTCCGGGTGATGTTAGACGCCGTTGGAATTATGCCGGAAGAAGCAGTATACTTCGGGGATGATTTTGATGATGCGGAATCTATGCAATTCTGCGGTTTGGGCGTAGCGGTAGACAATTCCATTCCTGAAGTCAAGGCCGTAGCGGATGTAATCGTAGAAAGCAATGACGCGGATGGTGTGGCGAAGTGGATTGCGGGGCATCTGCTTTAAAGGATTGCCTTGACCTTCTTGCTGGTCTGTCTGGCGTGCATCTCGTTCAGGATGTTTAAAAACGGGGCAAGCTCATTGTCGCCGTTAAGGGTATCCACGTTGTCATTGATGGCAATGTAGCAAATGATTATGAGGAGATGATACTGTGGCATTAACCATACAGGAACGATTAAAAGATTTGCGGGTAGAACGGGGACTGACCTTGGAACAGCTTGCCGGTGAAACCGGGCTGTCATAATCTTCCCTCGGGAGCTATGAATCGGAGGATTACAAGGATATCAGCCATCATGCCATTAACCGACTGGCTGACTTTTACGGTGTGACTGCGATTATCTGCTTGCCCGGACAGAAACAAAACGCCACCCGAATGCAGAGCTTTCTGACCTGCATCTGAGTGACGAAATGATAGAGCTATTAAAGAGTAAACGGGTGGATACGGCACTGCTCTGTGAACTGGCAACCCACCCGGATTTTACAAAGCTTCTTGCCGATATCCAGATATATGCGGAAGGTATTGCATCCATGCAGATACAGAACCTGAATGCATGGGTGGATGTGGCAAGGGCAGAAATCATGGAAAAGTATCAGCCGGAGGAACAGGACAAAACCATGTATCTGTTGCAGTCAGCCCATGTGGAGGAGGGCGACTATTTCCGTAGCCGGGTACATAAGGATATGGACGATATTCTGGAAGATGTCAGAAACGCCCATGTCGGAAGAAGTGACGGAGCACCGAAGACCTCTGTTGCAGAAGAACTGCGACAGGATTTGGAGGCAGTGGCAGCCTTTGAAGGAAGCCGGGCAGAACAACTTCTGATGGTGTTCTGTAAGCAGACCAAGCTCCGCTATAACAAACTAACAGAGGATGAAAAACAGGCACTGATACGGATTATGCAGAAGACGGAGTTGATGAAGAGTGCAGTATCACAGAGGGGTAGGAAGAAATAATGCACGAGAGAACATTTCACCAGCGTTACCATATTCATAAATTCTTAAGAAGATTTCTGTTTACAGCGTGGAGTAGTACTGGTAAAATATAAGTTGTTGTATTGATATTTTTTAAAATCAAGTAAACTTTTCTTGATATAAAAAGAAATTTGAGAAGAAACGAGGAAATAGATTCTAATGACGGAACATCTTTCTATACATGGAACAATAAAGAATGAGTTATTAGGAGAAATAAACTTAAGCTTTGAAAGTGGATTAAACATTGTGACCGGAGACAATGGTGCAGGTAAGTCTACATTGCTCAAATACATATGTGATTTAAGAAAAAATAAAGGGTCCGTACTGTTAAATGACAAAAAATTAAATGCAAAAATGCTATCTTTCTTCTTTTCTGGGGATTTATTAGGCGAAACAGAGATGAGTATTAAAGAAAATATTATGTATTATGTAGGGAGAGAAAATAAAAAATATTTTCGTGAGAGATATACGAAACTTATGGAACGATTAGATCTTCTTGATTACGAGAATGTATTGCTTAAAAATGCTTCAGAAGGAATGAGACAGAAAATGAGTGTAATCATATGCTTGTTGTCGTCTGCGCCAATTAAGGTTATAGATGAACCGTTTAATTATATGGATGAGAAATCATGTATAGGATTGGTATCATATTTATCTGAATACATTAAAAGTTATAATGAAGTGCTTATAATAGCTACGAATGATGTAAAAGCATTTAGTAATGCAAGTGAAATTGATAAGCATAAAATTCATTATTTTCACTTGTAGATTATAAATAATATACATGAAAGGGATCTAAGGTTATAAGAAATGAATTTCATTAATGAAATAAAAAGATATTGGAATATAAATCTTAAAAATCTAAAAAAAAGTATAGTGCCAATGATTTTTAATTTTATTGTTGTAATTATAATGTATGTTCTATTGGATGATATTATGACAGAAACATATGTTGTAAGTTACTGTATTGCGTGGCTTCTTTTAACATCACAATTAAGCCTGACACAAGAGATGTTACAAGACTCAAGCAAAAGAAGAATGAAGTATTTTTTTATGGGTACGAATTCGTTAACAAAAACTTATTCTTTAAGATACTTGATAGTTTGTATAAAGTATACAATATTATTTTTTGTGTTTATTAAATTGACAGATTTTATTGGAATTATACATCACAGTATTCGACTTTATGAAGCCTTTTGGGTTTGTATTGGATTGTTTTCACTGTTCTTTATGAACTATTGTTTGACGCTTATAGTTGTGATAAATAAAAAAATGTTGATGGCAATTAATTTTTTTAAATGTATTATTCTTTTTTTCATAATTAAAAAGCCAACTGTTTTTTTACCCGCTTCATATGTATTTCATAATTTAGGAAATCATTTTTTTTCAGATAACCATTTTAATTTACATGACGGTTTGATCATTGGTATTAATAGTATAGTTTATATCATTTTAGGATATCTCATTTGCATTTATTTTACAAATATGCTAAAGCATAAATTAGTAGAGTAAGGTAAATGAATATCATAGAGAGTACAGTACTACAATACACTACATTTTATATGAGGAGGTTTATATGATTCAGCTAGAAGATGCAAAATTTTACACATTACTTAAATTTTTCTTTTCGGATTTTTTCTGTGATTACTTAGAGGAAGCAATCGAAGATGATGAAAAGTCTGTGGTAACATTATTCAGGGGGATGGAATTTTTTCTTGACTTGATAAAAGAACAAAAAATTAGTTTTCCATACACTAACATAGAAGAATATGTGACACAAACATATGCTGATGGCAAAGAAATTTACGAAAAGATGATTACAAAGTATGAGCAAGAACTCATAGAATACCGTAATAAAGAAAAGAGTTTTGAAGAAATTTATGGTAATTTAGACTTTTTTTAGTAACTTCAAAACACTAATTAAAATATTATCAAAAAATAGTGGCATAAGTCAAGGAGGTTTTGGGTGAAAAAATTTATTAAAAAGATAAGTGTTGTATTATTGGTAATTATGATGTCATTGACAATGCTTCCATCCACTGCTGCATATGCAAAAAATGGTTTTAATAAAAAGCCTGACTCGAGCGTTGGATTTAAAGAAGATAAAAAGACAAACGGACAAAAAGTTAAAGCGCCGAGTGGTGATTACGGATGGAAAGATGAAAAAGGAAGAATATGGATACCAGACGGAAAAATGCATGGAGGACAAGGTTGGACAAGAGAATATCCAAAAGATGGTTCTCACGATCACGTATATGAAGACGGAAGCGTAAGAGTTCATAAAAGTGAAAATAATGAAGCATCAACCAATTGGTTGATACTTGCATTGGGTATTATTTTACTGGGTGTAACCATATTAAGTCCTGTTCCTGGCGATGAAATAATACTGGGAGGTGCATTACTTGGACTTTAAGGCGATGTGCCGAGACGCAATTATTCAAATTTTTGCTTCTGATTAAGAATGGTTGAACATAGTGTATTTGTAAAGAGACTGTATCTAGCAATCTCCCGCCCTAATTTGTAATGCTCATGCATTCGAATTTGGGCGGATTTTGTATAATACAGATATCCCTCTACCTGCTAATCAGAGCTTTACTTCTGTGACTGACACGAGCACAGAAACAAAGCTCTTTTTCTCTGCTTCAAAACCGGCGACCAGAATCCCAGTCCCCGACTTTTCGCAGACCCGCAGATAGAGGGTATAACACACTAGACTTTGCAAGCAAAATCGTGTGCCAAAAAGGGGCGTTGCCCCCTTTGGATTCCCCCATCATTTCCGTTTCTCGGATACAAAACCGACCTTGCCGGTTTTACATCCTTGCCCCGGAAATCTAAAAAAGCACCGTCGCCATCTTCAAAGGGGATGTTGACAGTGCTTCTTTATATTTATCCAAAAGTTGTTT
>JAFVSN010000058.1 GCA_017503735.1 Lachnospiraceae bacterium | reverse complement strand
TCGGGATTCAGCACCTGCGACACATATCCGCGCATCTTACCCTTGCGGATGCAATCGCTCCAGCGCGGTTCAGCACCGTAACCACCTTCAATGCGGTACAATGCAATAGGTAAATTCAGTTTCTTGGCCAACGAAGCAATCGACGGATTCATGTATTCCGTGCGACCGCTGTAGGTTCGATTTCCTTCGGGGGCAATGCACAGCGTACCGCCCTCTCTGACAACGCGAATACAGGTTTTCACCGCGGCGATATCGGTGGTCTGCTTTTTAATAGGAATCGGCGCCACCGCCCAACGAATCAGCGAGGAAAGCCAACCCATAGAAAAAATATCCTCAGTAGCTAAATAATACACCGGTCCTTTAAATGCCATGCCAACAAAGAATTGATCAAACGGTGTTTGATGATTTAGTAAGATCAGGTACGGCCGTTTTTCTTGCTCTTTAAACTTTTCAATGGTAATTCCATACCGCAGACGTGCATACGGATACAGCACGGCGTAAGCGATATTTCTCACAACGCGGTGGCGAAATTTTTGCCATCGTTCCTGCTTTTTATTTCCCATTCTGCGCTCTCCCAAAAAGACACATTTCTTAATATTTTACTATAAAATTGTTATAAAAGCAAGTAGCCGCACAACCTTTTTGGTAATGCGGCTATTTATTACGGAGTATAATACGCTTCGGCGTAATCGGGCAACCCCCATGCGTATTGCCCACCTATGGTGATACCAAACGGGTACGCCGCTTCAGGGAATCGGAACCAAGCCGAGGTGATCATTCCCATTGCCTTGCTTTCGACGGCACGCTTTGCGAAAGCACAAATATTCGCCGTAAAGCGCGCTTGATTGGGAGCGCCTAAATAGTTATCAGTATTGCCAAGTGCTGTTGGCATAGCGATAACTTTAAACCCTTGGTCGTGATAGTACTCCAAGTACGGAAATGCTTTCACATAACGCGGGAATTGGTCTCCAAGATAGGGGCGGTACAGCTTTAAGTATTCTTCATTCAGATCGCCGCCATCCAGATTGCACGCTTTTCCGAAAAATTTAAAGATATTGCGTTGCACATCCGGCAGGCCTTTAAAGTGGGAATCATCCCAGCTTTGATCACGTACAACGGCCCAATCATATCCGCCACGCGCCACTAACAACGGTGACGGATCGCTTGTTGTCCAATAATCCCAATATACCAAGACAGCACGACGGTCTAACTCTTTTACAGCTTCAGGGTGAGTGCATATCATATCGTCATACACAAGCGGTGTAATCCCTTTGCTGCATACGTATTCAATTACACGATTTATATAGTGGGTGTACAAACCACCCTTTCCGTGTTTTTTGACAAATTCGGAACAGACAGGGCAAGCCCCAAGCTGACGGGTTTCATCACCGCCAATGTGTAAATATCGAAGATTTGGATGTTTTTCCACATATAGGTCGATTAAATACTTGGCAAATTCAAAAGAATCCGGGTTTAGCGGACACAGTTGATCAAACACATCCGGTTCTTCACGCAAATGCTTCAGCTCAGGCTGCGAAAGCAAGAAAGATAAATGTCCATAGGTTTGAATTAGCGGAATGAGGGTGATCCCCTCTTCTTCCGCACACTCGAGCAGTGTGTTAAACTCTTCTTCGGTTAAAGTCCACGGATTTTTAGGCTGGTAAATTCCGTGGTTGAAGCGCATATCGTATTCCACTAAAACAGTGTTAATCTTAGCTAAACCGCACGAGCGAATGTAGTAGCACAGCGTTTCAATTGAAGAATAACGAAGTGGTCCACGCAAATTGAGTAGGAATCCTCGAAAATCCATATCGGGATAATCTTCAATTACACCAACGGGTAGTTTTAGCGCGTTGGCTGCTTGCATAATCATATAGACAGCATACCGTGCACCTTGTACACCGCCTGTACGCACGGTAATATGATTTTGTTGAATCTCCATACGGTACGCTTCCGGGCCATAAGCAGTATCTTCAATCCAATAAATCGGGTTATTGCCGTGCAAATGGTAACGCTTTGTAAGAGTGTTTGCAGCCGTTTCCCATTTCGTGGGAGATTCAATATGGAAATCATAAATATAGACAAACTCTGTTTCCGACAGTTCTTGCTTTTTAGGATCCG
>JAFVSN010000057.1 GCA_017503735.1 Lachnospiraceae bacterium | reverse complement strand
CCTGTGAGACATTTTCCGAAAGAGAAGCGCACACCTATGAAAACGGCGAATGTACCGTTTGCCGTATGCTCAAGCCCCTGCCTTCCGGAAATGCGCTGTTGACCTTCGACTGTACCACTTTGACCGGTCACTGGCTCAACATTACAGCCGATTATCAGGATGAACAGGTGGATGAGTTTTATGTAAGCGGTGACGGAAGCTTCACCATTATGGGAAAAACCTATTATCCCATTGGCAGTGAGGTTTCCGGCACAGATGCCGACGGCAACGATATGATTAGTATTTACCTGAGGGACATTCCCTATGATCCTGCGGTTGGTGTTACAAAGGAGGAAATGTACGGCACCTATGTATCGGTGACACTTGAGAAAACCGGTGAATATTATACGATGGACCTAATGCTGGTGGATCCCCAGACCTACAATCTTATGTTCCATAATGACTTTTATCGGGAAAGCGATTATTTCGGCTACGAGAAGGTGGCACTGACGCCGGAAAATTTCTCAACATACTATGATGTAACCTTCCGGCCAATAGAGTTTTACTACACCTCCCACAACCTCGGCTTAATGGCTACTCAGTATATGGATGTGACGCTGCGGGAGGGTATGGGTTATCCGTCCTGGTGTCAGATACAGGGTCAGGTAAAATTCCGGTACGAAACCGTGGAGTACAATGTGCAGACCAATACCTATACGATTCCGAAGCCCAGTAAGGTGCTGAGCGCCGATGATTTATCCGTTAACTTCTTCGGCGTAAAGAAGGCTGTAAAGGTGACTGCTACCGACGGATCGGGCTTTTTCCCCACAAATGGAGTGGTAGAGTGGTTCGGAAAGGTTTCGGAGGACTATGCAGTGGAAACGGTTACAGGCTATGTGTTTGTCCCCAAACAATAATCGAGTGATAAGGCTTGCGCCCCGACTTATATAAGTCGGGGCGCAACAGTTGCCCTGCAGGGCGGTGTGTTATTGGGGATATTTCTTTACAGTCATAGTGATAGAAGCGTAGCAGTTTTTGGAAAACCATTGACCGATAATGTTTTGGTTTGCATCAATATTAAACTCAAAGGTTTTTGTTTCACCGGAGCGAACTAAAATGAAGCTGTTAAATTCCTGTTGTGTTAATTCGTTATCGTCCAAAACATCACCGTCCCCATTTTGATCCACTAAAAATTTTGTTGGGTCTATCTGCATACTATATGCTGAGTAATTCGCATTTAATAAACCTGTTATTTGCACATCAACAACAGGTAAGGCATTACCACCGCTTCCGTTTTTCTCTGCATGGTGATTAAGCGTTATGTCCGAGTTTTGATTATTATTATTTAAACTTGCAGTGACTGTGAGATTTGTTTTGTTTGTTTCCGTTTCTGACGACGATGGTGCGGTTATCGTGCAGGTAAGCTCGGAGTTATTTATCCATCCCATGCAAAGGAAAATATCAAAACAAGCAACAAGATCATAGTCCGAGTTATTCTGAACGACGAAGGATAATTGTGACGTAGAATCCAAGTCAAACGATCCTGTAGGTGCATCTGCCGGAATTGTTAATATGCCGTCCACCTCCGTCAGTCCTACGCCGTGTAGGTTTTGGCTTGTTTTCTCATTGAGAATTGTTATGCTGCCATCCGGATTTGTTTGCACAAAGGAGTCGTTTGTTAATACAAAGGCGTCAGTAAAAACATTTCCCGATATAAGGGAGGACATGGCACGTCCGGTGGCGGTATATACATATTTGCTGCGTGTAGGCTGGGTTACATGAGAAAACAGCATAAACGCAAGCAAAGCAAGCGGCAGTATTCTGCTGATGATAGTCTTTTTTGACATAGTATAATTCTACCTTGTTATACGGAAATTTTCTTGGGACTAGTCGATCTGTGTGCATGTTATGTTGTAGAGCAGGGTCATTTGCTGCTGTGTTAGATTGACGCCGGGTGCCGGTGCGATAAAATAAACGATTTTGTAATAATAACGCTGCCCAATCGTTAAGGTCTGAGACGGAACTGATAAGGTTTCTGACATCAAAGCTGTCTCAACCCAAGTATAATCAATGCCGTTGCTTGAATATGCATAATATACTTTGTTGGCTTCGAGCGCGGCAAACGCCCCTCCCGTTAGTTCGGAAGCTTTTTTGGAAATCGTTGCGCCTGTGGATGAATTTTCGGAAGAATGGTATACATAGATCACATCCGATACGTTTTTTGGCGCATAAAGTGTAAATCCGGTGGGCGGGGCGACAGGGGTATCGAAGGTCGCAGAAGTC
>JAFVSN010000056.1 GCA_017503735.1 Lachnospiraceae bacterium | reverse complement strand
TGATGTGAAAAGATTTCTTGTATTTGGTTTTCAAGGTATGTATAAAAAGTTGGCCCAGTGGCTCAGTTGGTTAGAGCGCCGCCCTGTCACGGCGGAGGTCGAGGGTTCGAGTCCCTTCCGGGTCGTTTATATGGGATCATAGCTCAGCTGGGAGAGCATCTGCCTTACAAGCAGAGGGTCATAGGTTCGAGCCCGATTGGTCCCATTATGTATGGGTTCCCGCGTGGCCAAAGGGGGCAGACTGTAAATCTGTTAGCGACGCTTTCGAAGGTTCGAATCCTTCCCCATCCACTTAACAAAAGAATAATTATTATCGCGGGGTGGAGCAGTCTGGAAGCTCGTCGGGCTCATAACCCGAAGGTCGTAGGTTCAAATCCTGCCCCCGCAACTCAGTAGAATGTGTATCATTTTTACCGAAAATAAGTCTCTCTTGCATTTATGAAAATATCTGCTATAATAGAGAGGTACCTTGCCCAGATAGCTCAGTTGGTAGAGCAACGGACTGAAAATCCGTGTGTCACTGGTTCGATTCCGGTTCTGGGCATTATTTTTTTGTATATGGGCTACTAGCTCAGGCGGTAGAGCACTTGACTTTTAATCAAGGTGTCGCGGGTTCGAGTCCCGCGTGGCTCATTTTTTGTAAACGGAAGAGACTGTGCAAAGCACAGTCTTTTTTTGATTTATAAAAAAAAGCGCACTTTTTGTTTTGCTATAGATAATCTTACAGGCAGGATTTTTTGTAGAAAGAGAGAAGCTTCAATTAAGAAAATGGGAAAAAAGAGGAATAGACGGAATCCTTGTAATTTGTTATAATATGACTATAAACTGACGGAAAGAAGTACATTTTTTGTGAGAAAGAGGAGTTGGAATGAAGAAAAGAATTATAGAGGTGCTTTATATAATAGCCGCACTTTTATTTATCGTATTGTGTATTGCAGATAAATCAGAAAAAAAATCAATTCGTGCTGTTTTTGGAATCGGAACAACGATGAGTCCGACAACACCGACGCTTGTTCCGACGAAGGAAGGAGTTCCGGAGCTTTCGGTGACTTCTGTACCGGAGAATACGGCAACACCGGAGCCTACTTTGACTCCTACACCGGAACCTACTTCAACTCCAACCCCTACACCGGAACCTACTTCGACTCCAACCCCTACTCCATCTCCGACTCCTACGCCGGAGCCGACAAAAGAGATTACGAAAGAGGGAAGATTGCCGGGGGCAGAAGTAATCGTAAATGAAAACTATGAGGAGTATGATAACACGGAGTATTCCTGGTGGTTTCAGCGAAAGAAAAATCATGTGCCGTCCGGAAGCGGAGAAAAGTTTCCGATTGCGCCGTTTTCCGCTTACTATTTAAATAAAGAAGTAACAGATGGGGATAAGGTTATTTATCTGACCTTTGACTGTGGATACGAAAACGGATTTACCCCGTCTATATTGGATACGTTGGCAGAAAAGGATGTAAAAGTGACGTTCTTTGTGGCAAAGGATTTTGTGAAAAGTAATCCGGAGTATGTAGTTCGTATGAAAGAAGAAGGCCATCTGGTGGGAAATCATACGGTACGTCATTTGAGCTCCCCTTCCCTGACACCGGAGGAGTTGGAGGAAGAGTTATTAGAGTTGGCAAGGTATGTAAAGCAAAAGACCGGGTATGATATAGACCCTTATTTCCGACCTCCAATGGGGAAATATAGTGAACGTACTTTAAAGGTAACACAGGATATGGGTTACTCTTCCGTATTTTGGAGTATTGCATATTACGATTATGATACTGCGGATCAGCCGGGGAAAGAGTATGTAGTAAATCATTTTAGAGATTATCACCATAACGGTACCATTGTTTTAATGCATAACGTATCGGAATCCAATGCACAGGCATTGGGAGAGGTAATCGATTTGTTAAAGGCGGAAGGATACCGCTTCGGATCACTGGCAGAGTTTATGGAAAAAACGGAGGAACCGTAATTTAAGATTGACATAGTTTTTTTCCGTGGGAGCGAAAAAGTGATTGAAAAAATATGGATTTCGGTGTATAGTAGTGTTATATGAGTTCGTATGCCCTGTTACCGTGTTTTTGGGGGAATAGGGCCGGCTCTTTGATTTACAACAAACGATATTATTTTAAGGAGGATTTATCCATGAAGTTTTTTATTGACACTGCGAATGTAGCAGACATTAAGAAGGCAAATGACATGGGCGTTATTTGCGGCGTTACTACCAACCCGTCTTTGATTGCAAAGGAAGGCAGAATCTTCGAAGAAGTAATCAAGGAAATTACCGATATCGTTGACGGACCGATCAGCGGTGAGGTTAAGGCTACTACCGTTGATGCAGAAGGTATGATTGCAGAAGGTAGAGAGATTGCAAAGATTCATCCGAACATGGTTGTTAAGATTCCGATGACCGTAGAAGGCTTAAAGGCTACCAAGGTTCTTGCTTCCGAAGGTATCAAGACCAACGTTACCTTAGTATTCTCTGCTAACCAGGCTCTTCTTGCTGCAAGAGCAGGTGCTACTTATGTTTCTCCGTTCCTTGGAAGACTGGATGACATTTCCATGCCGGGTATCGATTTGATTCGTACCATTTCCGATATGTTCGCTATGTACGATGATATCAACACCGAGATCATTGCTGCAAGCGTAAGAAATCCGATTCACGTTACCGACTGTGCTTTGGCAGGTGCTGACATCGCTACGGTTCCGTATTCCGTAATCGAGCAGATGACCAAGCATCCGCTCACCGATCAGGGTATCGAGAAGTTCCAGAAGGACTACATCGCTGTATTTGGTAAGTAATACAAGCAATCCATAAAATGATTAATGGAGGTACTATACATGAGTACGATTGATAATATGTCTGTAAACGCAATCCGCGTTCTTGCAGCTGATGCCGTACAGAAGGCAAATTCCGGTCATCCGGGCCTTCCGCTTGGTGCTGCTGCTGTTGCTTACGAGCTTTGGGCAAAGGAAATGAAGCACAATCCGGCGAATCCGGACTGGGCAAACAGAGACCGTTTCATCCTTTCCGGCGGACACGGTTCCACGTTGCTTTATTCCTTATTACATTTATTCGGCTACGGTCTCACCAAGGAAGACTTGATGCAGTTCCGTCAGTTGGATTCTTTAACCCCGGGTCATCCGGAATACCGTCACACCAGAGGTGTTGAAGCTACCACCGGTCCGCTTGGTGCAGGTATGGCTATGGCTGTAGGTATGGCTATGGCAGAAGCTCACCTTGCTGCAAAGTTCAACAAGGAAGGCTATGATGTAGTTGACCACTTCACCTATGTTTTAGGCGGAGACGGTTGTTTGATGGAGGGTATTTCCTCTGAGGCATTCTCCTTGGCAGGTACCCTTGGTCTTAGCAAGCTTATCGTATTATACGATTCCAATAAGATTTCCATCGAAGGAAGCACCGACATCGCGTTCACCGAGGACGTGGAAGGCCGCATGAAGGCATTCGGCTTCCAGACTCTTACTGTAGAGGATGGTAACGACTTAGAAGAAATCGGTAAGGCGATTCGTGCCGCTCAGGCAGAGAAGACGAAGCCGTCCTTCATTATCTGCAAGACCCAGATCGGTTTTGGTTGCCCGGCTAAGCAGGGTAAGGCAAGCGCTCACGGCGAACCGCTCGGTGTTGATAACGTAGCTGCTATGAAGGAAAACCTTGGCTGGCCGTCTACCGAGCCGTTCTTTGTACCGGACGAAGTATACGCAAACTACAAGGCAATCTCCGCTGAAAAGGCAAAGGACGAGGAAGCTTGGAACAAGATGTTTGCTGAGTACTGCGCAAAGTATCCGGAGATGAAGAAGGCTTGGGACGATATGTTCAACCTTGACATCGCTAAGTCCTTAATCGACAACGAAGAGTTCTGGGCATTCGACGATAAGCCGGAAGCTACCAGAAACCTTTCCGGTATTGTTCTTAACCGCTTAAAGGACTTCGTTCCGGCATTAATCGGTGGTGCAGCGGATCTTGCTCCGTCCACCAAGACCTATATGAAGGATGCGGGAGATTTCTCCAAGGAAAACTATGCAGGACGTAACTTACATTTTGGTGTTCGTGAGCTTGCAATGGCAGCAATCGGTAACGGTATGACTTTACATGGTCTTCGTGCTTTTGTTTCCACATTCTTCGTATTCAGTGATTACGTTAAGCCGATGGCAAGACTTTCTTCCATCATGCGTATTCCGACCACTTATGTATTAACTCATGACAGTATCGGTGTTGGTGAGGACGGTCCGACCCATGAGCCGATTGAGCAGTTAGCTATGCTTCGCGCTATGCCGAACTTCCATGTATTCCGTCCGGCAGATGCTACCGAAACCATTGCTGCTTGGTATTCCGCAGCTACCTCCAAGGAAACCCCGACTGCGCTTGTTCTTACCAGACAGAACCTTCCGCAGCTTGCAGGTTCCTCCAAGGAAGCTTTGAAGGGCGGCTACGTTATCGCTGATTCTACCAAGGCGACTCCGGATGCTATTATCATTGCTTCCGGTTCCGAAGTTTCCCTTGCGGTTAACGCAAAGGAAGTACTTGCGAAGGAAGGCGTAGATGTAAGAGTTGTATCCATGCCGTGTATGGATCTCTTCGAGGAGCAGAGCGCAGAGTACAAAGAGAGTGTTCTTCCGAAGAACATCCGCGCAAGAGTAGCAGTAGAAGCTCTTATTGATTACGGTTGGGGCAAGTATGTAGGCCTTGACGGTGCTACCGTAACTATGACCGGTTTCGGTGCTTCCGCTCCGGCGAATACCTTGTTCGAGAAGTTCGGCTTCACTGTAGACAATGTAGTAAAGGCTGTTAAGAGCGTATTGTAATTGAACAGGTACACTTGAGTTAGTGTGACATAGGAACTACCGTATCTGTCTTGTGGCAGGTACGGTAGTTTTCCGCTTAAGAGAAAACAGGGAGGGAATAAGATAAAAGGGTTCGAGTTTTTCTATGGTTTGTGTATGATGGGGATCGGCGTTTTGGCCGGAGGGGTGTGCCGGGTTTTTGTGGGGCTTTTTTTGGTAAATAAGGGAATATCTAAATTCCCGAAGGGAATACGAAGACCGTTACCGGAAGCAATAAACGGAATTCTGTGGTTGGTGACGGCTTTATGCTATGACAAGGGCATGGAATGTGTTTTCTATGGGGTGTTGGTATCACTGCTGTTTTTGATTGCAGTGACAGATTTTTATGTTTTTGAGATTCCCCGGGGGTCAAATTTGTGCATAGCGGGAATGGGAGCAGTGCGTATTATTACGGATGTTTCCCGTTGGGAGAGCTATTTGGCGGGAGGTCTTTTGGTCGGCGGAATATTGTATTTGGTTTATGTTGTGACGAAGAGAAGAGGAATCGGCGGCGGAGACGTGAAAATGATGGCGGCGGTGGGATTGGTTCTGGGAGCATCGAAAGGATTTTTTGCGTTGTTTCTCGGATGTTTAGTGGCGGTGCTTGTACATCTGCCGGGAATGAAGCCGGAGAAAAAAGGGCATGTGTTTGCAATGGGACCATATCTTGCAATGGGGACGTTAGGTATGGTATGGTTTGGGGAACGGATGCTTTTATGGTATAGAATGTTATAAGAAAGCGTAGGAGGAAATATGGCAAAGATACTGATTGTAGAAGATGATGTGAAGATTGCCCGTTTTGTGGAGCTGGAGTTGCGACATGAAGGGTATGAAACGGAAACTGCAACCGACGGAAGAACAGGACTTATGAAAGCACTGGAGCCAAAGACGGATTTGGTGTTATTGGATATTATGTTACCGGAGTTATCCGGGATGGAGGTTTGCCGTAGGATTCGACAGGAATCTACCGTGCCGGTGATTATGTTGACGGCAAAGGGGGATGTTACGGACAAGGTGGCAGGTTTAGATATGGGGGCCAATGATTACATGACAAAACCTTTTGCCATCGAGGAATTACTGGCTCGGATTCGTGTGGCATTAAAGAACGGAATTACCGAAAAAAAGAAAGAGGAATCGATTCTGACCTATGGCAGGCTTTCGGTTGATTTAGCGGCAAGACAGGTGACATTTGGCGATACTCCGGTAACGCTTACGAAGAAAGAGTTTGATTTGCTTGCTTTTTTGCTTAAAAATAAAAATCGCGCTGTTCCGAGAGAAGAGCTGCTTTCTGCGGTATGGGATTATGATTACGCGGGAGATACCAATGTGGTAGATGTGTATGTACGATACTTAAGGCAGAAAGTAGAAGAACCGTTAGGGCTGCATCTTCTTGAAACCGTGCGAGGAGTGGGGTATATGATACGGGATGAAAAGTAAAAAGAAAGAATCGGTCTTACAAGTGAAGCTGCGTGCGTCGTTGACGTATCGAATCACCCTGAATGTGGGAATTTTGTTTTTCTCGGCAGGGCTTCTCTTGTTGTGTCTTTTTATAGGAGTACGGCTTGGTACAGTTTCCCGCGGATATAGGGAACTGGCGATGGACTATTGTAATGCATTGGAAAGCGAAACCATAGATAGGGAACAAGTGGAAGCAGAATGCAAAGCGTTTGTGGTAGTTACCGAAGAGACCGGAGAAGTGATTTATCAAATCGGAAGGGAACCGGAGCGTCTACATTTGGGAAAATGGTATTTTACAAGCCCGAAAGAGCGTTTTGAGTTATACGTAAAATTTAGATTACCGGTAGTGTTATCAGGTACAGAATGCCACGGAGAAGCGGTGTTTGACTGTACAGAACAATGGCAGCAGATACGTGAGGAACTACTTCGTATGATGCTTTGGTATTTGGTAATTTCTTTTGTGGCGGTTTTTGTTTGCTATGTATCGGTACGAGCGGTGTTCCGACCGGTAGATGAAATGGCGATACAGGTAAGTCGCCTAAATCTGCAAAATATCCATAAGGAACGATTAAACGTAGAAGGAAGTAAGAATGAGTTAAAGACATTGGCATCGGTCATTAACGAAATGTTAGACCGAATGGAACAGGCATATGAGGCACAGAAGCAATTTGTTTCCGAGGCTTCTCATGAGTTGCGGACACCGATTACCGTGCTACAGGGATACTCTTCTATGTTGAAACGGTGGGGAGCAGAGGATAAGGAAGTATTGGCAGAGTCTGTTGATGCAATTGAATCGGAGGCGAAATCCATGCAGGAGTTAGTGGAAAAACTTCTGTTTTTGTCCCGTCATGAGCGTCGGAAGCTTCCTTTTGCCAAAGAGTGGTTTGACATGGGAGATGTGGTGGCGGAACTGGAAAAGGAAATGATATATTTGTCCGAAAGCCGCAATATGAAATGTGAATTGTGTGAATCGGTGCGGGTATACGGAGATAAGCAGGCGTTAAAACAGGCAATCCGGGTTTTTTTGGACAATGCCGTAAAATATACAAAAGAGGGAGATACTGTTTCGCTTTCCTGTAAAAATCGCAATGGCAGCTGTGAAATTATAGTGGAAGACACCGGTCTCGGAATGAGAAAAGAAGATTTAGAGGGGATATTCGGACGGTTTTTCCGGGCGGATACCGTGCGCGGGAAGAACATTGAAGGGCATGGCCTTGGATTGTCCATAGCCCGTTTGATTATTGACGGACATGCCGGTAAAATATCGGTTCGAACCCAGTATACCCGGGGCAGCTGTTTTACGATTACGATTCCGCGCCAGCGCGGTGTGTAGTACAGGAGAAAGGCAGGAGAAGATATGGCATGCAATCTTTGTCCACGTCATTGTAATGCGGAGCGTGGGCTGGGGCAACAGGGATATTGTAAAATGACAGAAGAGGTACGGGTGGCTCGGGTAGCACCTCATTTCTGGGAGGAACCGTGCCTTTCCGGAACACGTGGATCGGGAACTGTATTTTTCTCCGGTTGTAATCTGCGTTGTGTTTATTGCCAAAATTTTAGAATTGCGGCAGGCATGGCCGGAAGGAAAATGACGGTACAGGAGTTGACCGAGTCTTTTCTTTCCTTGCAGGAACAAGGTTGTCATAATATCAATTTGGTAACACCGAGTCATTATGTTCCGCAAATTCGGACTGCATTACAACAGGCAGAATTAGAGATACCGGTGGTGTATAATACTTCTTCTTATGAATGTGTAGAAACATTGCGGATGTTAGAAGGATACGTGAATATTTATCTGGCGGATTTGAAGTATTTGGATAAGAAGCTTGCGAAGAAATACTCCCATGCGGAAGATTATCCGGAAACGGCGGAGCGTGCGATCCGGGAGATGGTGCGGCAAATCGGTAGCGCCGAGTATGAGGAAGAAAACCATACCAGAATTAAGAATGCAAAAGAGTATCCGGACGGTGCCTTGATGAAACAGGGAGTCATCGTACGTCATTTGTTGTTGCCGGGGCAAACACAAGAGGCGAAGCAGGTGTTGCAATACTTATATGAAACCTATGGGGATACCATAGCCGTCAGCATTTTGAATCAATATACCCCGCTTCCTCATGTGGCGAAATATCCGGAACTGAATCGGAAAGTAACGGATGCTGAATATGAGGAAGTGGTAGAGTATGCAATGGAATTAGGCATCGGCCACGGTTTTTTACAAGAGGGAGAAGCAGCCAGCGACAGCTTTATTCCGGATTTTTCTTGTTCGGAAACAGAGACGTAAAAGTTTAAGAAAGATTAAGATTCGATTAAAAATAAAATATTTCAAAGTTTGTTCATAAATTAATGATAACATGAGCGTAAGAAAGGGAAAAATAAGGTTTCCCCTGATTACATAAAAGGTATTAGATAGTGACGGAGGTAGTTCATTGGATCAAAAGAGGAAAGAGGAAGAATATGGAGCAGAGAATAACGGGTATCGCGTACAAGAAGCGTCGGAACGTCAACCTTTGAATCGGTTTGTGCCGGCACCAACCGCATCTCTTGACGAATGGAAGCGGATGCAACTGATTTATTCTGCTGCTTTAAAGGAAGTGAATACGAAGCTTGAAATTTTGAATGCGGAATTTCAGATGGCACATCGCTATAATCCCATTGAGCATCTTTCAGCCCGGATTAAGTCTCCGGAGAGTATCGCAAAAAAGTTACGCCACCAGGGCAGGGCGGTGACGGTGGAGAACATTGTGCGTTATATTAATGATGTGGCAGGAATCCGTATTATCTGTTCTTTTACATCGGATATTTATAAGCTTTCCGAACTGATTCGGAAGCAAAGTGATGTAAAAGTGTTAAAAATCAAGGATTATATTGCGAACCCGAAGGAGAACGGTTATACCAGTTATCATATGATTGTGTCGGTACCGATTTTTCTGTCGGATATGACCATTGATACAAAGGTGGAAATTCAAATTCGTACCATTGCCATGGATTTTTGGGCAAGCCTTGAGCATAAGATGTATTATAAATTCGAAGGAAACGCTCCGGAAAATATTCGTCGGGAGTTAAAGGAATGTGCGGATTTGGTCGGTTTTCTGGACCGTAAGATGATGGCGATTAACGAGGAGATAAAAAAATACAGCGACGAGGAGGAAGAAGGAGTATTGATTTCCGAATCCCTGCGCAGATTGTATGGTATGGTAAACGAGGAAAATGACGGGAAGGATGCTGTGACACAGAAAGAAAATGACGCGGTAGTAATCGATTTAGACGAAGCACAGCTGCGGAGAGCGGATGAAGAGAGAACGGAGACTGCGCAAAGGAAAAAATTGTTCTCCATGCCCAAGAGTCGGAAAGCAACAATGAAATAGATAGTTCAGAATGAAATACAAAGGAGGTCCGGAAAGGCGGCCTCCTTTTGTTGTGGGAAGTTTTGTGGGTTTAATGGGGAGACCGGTACAAAAGATGGAAGAAATTGAAAAAGGATACTTGACAAACGATATATTCTGTGGTATCCTCATCAGTGGTTAGACGTGACTAACTGAAAGAGGATGGGATTTGAGTGTAGAAAGCAGGAGGCTGTTATGACGTTAGCGGAAGCACAAGTTGGTGAAGAATATATTATAAAAGAGATTGCAACAGAAGACGAAGAACTGGACGCATTTCTTTTTACGCTGGGGTGTTACAGCGGGGAGCCGGTAACGGTGATTTCACATCGAAAGCGTGCGTGTGTCATTTCCATTAAAGACGGAAGATATACCATTGATCGTGAGTTGGCATCGGCAATAATGATTTAAGAATAGAACCTGTTACAGTCGCATAAAGATTGTAACAGGGTACATACCGTTACGACGGTATTTTTTCAGAACAGGAGTTAGCATCTGCTATCCGTTTTTTATTACAGTGCAGTTAGCCATGGCTTCCTAAAGGAGCAGGGTTGATTAGATAAGTATTTCTAATAATTTAAGGAGGAACAAGAATGAGAATCGCATTTGCGGGAAATCCGAACAGCGGTAAGACAACCATGTACAACGCACTTACCGGAAGAAATGAAAAAGTAGGTAACTGGGCGGGGGTTACTGTAGAAAAAAAAGAAAGTCGGATTAAGAAAAGTTTATACGAGGGAGTCGAGGAGTTGGTGGCGGTAGATCTTCCGGGAGCATATTCCATGTCTCCGTTTACTTCGGAGGAAAGTATTACCAGCGCATACATAAAGAACGAGAAACCGGATGCCATTATTAATATTGTAGATGCAACGAATCTGAGTCGCAGTTTGTTCTTTACTACACAGATTTTAGAGTTGGGAGTTCCGACGGTGGTAGCGTTAAACAAGAGTGATATTAACGCAAAGAAGGGAACGAAAATTGATGTAAAAGCGTTGTCTGAGAAGTTGGGTTGTCCGGTGATCGAGACTGTGTCCACTTCCTTTAATGAGGCAGGTTTGAAGGAGGTTGTAGCGGCAGCGATTGCGGCGACAGGTACTGTGCAGAAGGCACCGTATGAACAAGGAAATATCGACTTGACCGATAAGGCTTCTGTCGTAGCTGCAGATAGAAAACGGTTTGAGTTTGTAAATAAGATTGTAGCGCAGGTAGAGACCCGTAAGGTGCTGACAAGGGAAAAGAATGGTCAGGATAAGATGGATGCGGTGTTAACACATCCCGTTGCTGGACTTGGGATTTTTGCAGTGATTATGTTTTTGGTGTTTGAGATTTCTCAGGCCTGGGTAGGACCGTTTGTAGCGGATGCATTGGTTGGTTGGTTGGAAAGCTTTCAGGGGTTTGTAGGCGGTTTCTTTGAAGAGGCAAATCCGCTCTTGTCCGCATTGTTGGTAGACGGTGTAATCGGTGGTGTAATCGCAGTAATCGGTTTCTTACCGCTGGTTATGGTAATGTACTTCCTGATTGCACTTTTAGAGGATTGCGGTTATATGGCTCGTGCAACGGTGGTACTTGATCCGATCTTCAAGAAGGTGGGGTTGTCCGGTAAGTCTGTAATTCCGTTTGTTATTACCATCGGTTGTGCGGTGCCGGGCGTTATGGCTTCTCGAACCATTCGGAACGAGCGGGAACGCAGAGCGACCGCAATGCTGGCTCCGTTTATGCCGTGTGGTGCAAAGGTACCGGTGATTTCCTTGTTTGCAGGTGCATTCTTCTCTGAGAATCAAGGCATTATCAGTTTTGTAGTATATTTTACCGGTATCGCTCTTATTTTCCTTGGTGCACTTTTGGTAAACAAGATTGCAGGTCACAAGGCAAGAAAGTCCTTTTTCATTATTGAGCTTCCGGAGTATAAGATACCGAGCCTTTGGAGAGCATTTACCACCATGTGTGGCAGAGGTTGGGCGTATATTGTAAAGGCAGCGACCATTATTCTTGTTTGTAACACGGTGGTGCAGATTATGCAGACCTTTGATTGGAGCTTTAGAGTGGCGGAGAGTGCGGATTCTTCTATCCTCGCATCGATTGCAAGCCCGTTTGCATATGTACTTGTACCGGTAGTCGGTGTTCTTTCCTGGCAGTTGGCAGCGGCAGCGGTAACCGGTTTTATTGCAAAGGAAAATGTTGTAGGTACTTTGGCAGTTTGTTTTGTAGGACTGGAAAACTTGATTGATACCGAGGAATTTGCTCTTGTAGAGGGTGCGGGTGCAGAGGTTGCTTCTGTATTTGCAATTACAAAGGTAGCGGCACTTGCATATCTGATGTTTAACTTATACACCCCGCCGTGTTTCGCGGCAATCGGAGCGATGAACGCCGAAATGAAGAGTGCAAAGTGGCTTTGGGGCGGTATTGCATTGCAACTTGGCGTAGGATTTACGGTAGGTTGTCTGGTATTCCAGTTCGGTACGTTATTTACCACCGGAAACTTCGGTAAGGGCTTTGTGCCGGGTATGATTGCCATTGCGGTATTTGTGACGATTGTGGTAGCGATGATTATGAAGACCAGTAAGGAATTGACAAAGGAAAAGGCGGCAAAGCAACGGGCGTAGCGGAAAGGAGCCGTTTATGGAAAATGTGATATTGATTCTTGTGCTTGTCGCTATTTTAGGCGGAGCGGTGGCATATATCGTAAAAGCAAAACAGAATGGAGTAAAGTGCATCGGCTGTTCCGCAGGCGGAAGCTGTGGGGGGAAAAATGGTGCTTCCTGTAGCGGATGCAGCAGCTGTAGCGGCTGCGGAGGAGATGACGCACAGGAGAACTGTGGAAGTCATGAGGAGACGAAATAGAAAAGTAAATAAGAGAAGGTAGTTGAGAGGGCCTCGCCGGTTGCGGTGGGGCTCCTTTATTGTTGACATAAAACCGTGCCATGCAAGCAGTTCTTTTTGCGACTTGCAAAAAGAACTGCTTGCATGGCACGGTTTGTCACAAACAAAAAAGCCCCACCGCAACCGGCGAGGCCCCTTTCGTTTATTCTTCTAAATATTCTCCCAGTATATCCCGGGCTAAAGCCCAGGTATCTTCCATTGTAAATACTGTGTGCTGTGCCCGTTTGTGGATGCCGTGGGTTTGCAGAAGTTCTTCCGTGTATTCCGACAGACGGTAAGTGGAATAGGTACCGTCATTTACCTGTTCACTGTAATGGGTAACCACCGGAACGACAGAACAATCGGAAATCTCAAAAGTCCCGTCCGGAGTTTCGGTAATGGTTACATTTGCCATGCCGCCCAGTAATCGGGGAGCTTCGATCTGACCGGAAATGAAGTTGCCGAGAGAGTAAAAGACTAACATCTTTTCTCCGTCCGGGCGGTCGATCCATTCCACCGGTTCCAGAACATGGGGATGGGCACCGATTACAAGGTCAACCCCTTCTTCCGCAAACAATTCGGTCCAGGCAAGCTGGTCTTTGTTCGGTTCGTATTTGTATTCGGAACCCCAGTGAGGGAATACAATGACAAAGTCCGAAACCTCTTTCGCCTGTTGTATTTGAGAACGAATGTAATCCCGGTTATTCCAGGTAAGAAGAGTTACCAAATGTTCTTTTCCTGCGGGGATCTTAATTCCGTTCAGTCCGTAAGTATAGTTTAACATGGCAATACGAATGCCGTTTTTCTCTACAACGGTTACGGTGTCCTGGGCTTCTTTGGATTCATAAATGCCGAGAACCGTAATGTCCGGATAATTGGTTTTCCAGAAGTTTAAGCAGTTTTCCACACCCTTGTCTTTTTTGTCCATGGTGTGATTGGTCGCATGTAACACCACATCAAATCCGGCATTTACAATGGCATGTCCCATGGCATCCGGGGTGTTAAACGTAGGATAACCTTTATAAGGAAATTCGGCACCGCCGAGGATGGTTTCCTGATTGATAACCGCAATATCTGCCGCACTGATTTCGTCGGTAAGATGGCGGTAAAACCCGTCAAAATTGTAAGTTCCGTCTTCCTGCAATCCTCCGAACATTGTACTGTCATGAACCAAATCATCACCTACCGCAAGTAAGGTTACCTGACGAGGTGTCGGAGTGGGACTCGGCGTCGGGGTAGGACTTGGTGTTGGGGTCGGGCTTGGTGTCGGTGTCGGACTCGGCGTCGGGGTTGATGTCGGGTCCGGAACACGGGTGGGCGCAAGAATCAGACTACTGGTTGGTGCAGGAGGAGTTACGGAACTATCCTGCGGTGAAAAAACGGATGCAATCGAAGCACAGCCACCGAGGAAACAGATAAAAAAGCATGCGCATAGGAGAAAGTAGTAATTCGTCGTATGCTTTCTCTTTTGGATAGGGTCCATAAAAACTCCTTTCAGCATAGAAAAAATGTTTCTATATTAGTAAGTCATATCAGTTTCAAAGAAGGAGTCCGGTTCCGGTGTCGGGGAAGGGACAAAGTCCGTATCGGGTTCCGGCGTCGGGAAAAGGACAAAGTCCGTATCGGGTTCCGGCGTCGGGAAAAGGACAAAGTCCGTATCAGATTCCGGCGTCGGAGAAGGGACCGTGTCCGTATCGGGTTCCGGTGTCGGAGAAGGGACCGTGTCCATATCCGGTTCCGGAGTAGGAGAAAGAACTTCACCGGTGTCCGGTGCCGGTTCCGGAGTAACCTCCGGTTGGGTTTGCTCCGCCTTTTGTTGTTCAAAAGTAGCATCTTCCTCCATCATAAGAGCAAAGTCTTCATCGGAGAGAAGATACCAGTATTCTTCCGGTACGAGCAGAAGATTTTTTAGAGGAAGAGCGCCGTAGTATTCTTCTAAAACCAAATCATGTTCTTTCAGGTAAGTGGCCAGTTCGACACCCACATAGCGGAAATGCCACGGTTCAAAATTGTAACCGGTAATATGGGTTTTGTCTTCCGGATACCGCAAAATCCACCCGTAAAGATGTGCATTTTCCAACAGCCATGCATACTCTTTTGTGTTTAAGAAGGAAAAGCTGTTGTTGTAATTGGTTGCCTCACAACAAAGGTCTACCGCCAGTCCGGTCTGATGTTCCGAGGTACCGGGAAGTGCATGATAACGACTGGCTTCGTAGTAACCGTCGGTCTCCAAATTCCAGGAATAGATGGATTTCTGAAGCCGGTAGGAACGGAATCCGCAACGTAATACGAGATGGAATCCGTCTGTTTCCGCAGCCGTAAATAAGGTTTCCAATGCGGTAGCCGCAACCGGCTGTAAATAACGTCTTTCATTGATTCCCTTATGGTAAATTTCTACGTTTGGTTCCACCATATACGGAATATAGGAAGAAGAAAGAAGATGTTCCTTATTCACTAAAAGGGTATAGGTGGAGGTATTTGTATTTAACGGTGCTGCTTCCGGATATGTATAGGAAAGTTCTCCGGCGGATTCCGCATGGGTTGTTCCGAGTGGAACCGGCGTCGGAGTCGACGTTGGACGCGGAGTCGGACTTGGAGTCGGCGTCGGAGTC
Source organism: Lachnospiraceae bacterium (assembly GCA_017503735.1). Classification (GTDB taxonomy): domain Bacteria; phylum Bacillota; class Clostridia; order Lachnospirales; family Lachnospiraceae; genus SIG307. The sequence continues at coordinate 51,807 of JAFVSN010000056.1, read as the reverse complement.
GGCGTCGGGCTTGGCGTCGGAGTTGGTGTCGGAGACGGAGTCGGCGTCGGTGTTGCAATTAACTCCTGAAACGAAGGGAAATTGTCAGGCCGCTCCATCCGGGACAAATCATAGGTCTTTGTCGGGATTGTTTGTATCCGCGGAAGATCCGGGAATAGGTAGTTAGCCTGACCGGTGACACGGAAGTCCGGGAAGCCGCCTAACAGCAATGTATTCAATAATAAAAATGTAAGCGCTTTTTTGGTATTCATAGTAGCCTCCCAAGGGTAAATCACTATGTTGATTGTATGAAAAATAAGGGAAAAAGTCAATGGAATTTTTCGTAAGATGCGGGAAAAAGCCATGAAAACGACCGTTTTTCTCAAAAAACGACCGCTTATGGGGTTAAATGACCGCTCGTCGGGTTTGACCAACCGTTTACCGCAGTTTTGCTACCGCTTACCCCAAAAAGGTTGTGTCCGTGCGAAAGATGATTTATAATGAATAGGGATAGTTGCGTCGATAGAAAAACAGGGCGTTATGGCGGTGTTTATGAAGAGGAAGGAATGAGTAAAAGATGGATAAGACAAAAAAGCGGGTCGCCTATGGAATAGCAACAGTGCTCTTATTTATAATAGAATTGTCGATTGCGCTGTTTGTCCATGATAATCTCATACGTCCTTATGTAGGAGATATGCTGGTGGTGGTGCTGATTTACACTTTTATGCGTATATTTCTGCCGGAAGGGATGCGGTTGTTACCGTTATATATATTTCTGTTTGCGGCAGGAGTGGAGGTAATGCAGTACTTCCGGATTGCAGAGATATTAGGGATTTCGGAAAACCGGGTGTTGTCTGTGGTAATAGGTTCGGTGTTTGACATGAAGGATATTGTGTGCTATGGAGTGGGGTGCGTGTTGCTTTTTGTGTATGAACTTATAAGAGAAAAGGTTTGACAAATCATAAAAATCGTGCTATAATCGACACAAATAGCTAAAGGCAGTGAAGGAAAGAGTAGGTAACGAAGGGCTTTACAGAGAATTCTGCATTTGCTGAGAGCAGAAGAGTGAATACTTACCGAACATGGTTCCGGAGCTTCGCACCGAGGAAAAATTTCTTAGGCTGCGACGGGTACGCCCGTTATCGTGTGCGACTGTAAACCGCAAGGAAGCAGTCAGTGAGGTGTATTTTGCGAGAAATACATGAATTAAAGTGGTACCACGGAGATTATTATCCCGTCTTTAAGGAAACTTAAAGGCGGGATTTTCTTTTTTCAGCGTCAGGGTTTCTGCGATGGCCGGAATTTCCCTTTTGAGGAATGGTTCTTGTCATTGGCCTTCGGATGAAGTCTTTCTAATTACTCCGGGAAATATCACTTTGAAGGAACGCGACCGGCTCCAACGCGCCATCCGTGGCGCGCGTCGCCTTGCCCGAACGTCCTGTTCGGACACCGCTGACAAACATACGGAGTAATAAGAAAGTCTAACATCCTACGTGAAATCCAAGAACCATTCCTCAAAAGGGAAATTCCTTGGATAGCAGAAAGGAATAACGCAGAAAAAGAAAAAACCGCCTTTGTCCAGCAAAAAGAATAGAAAAGGAGAAAAATTATGAAGAAGAGAAAACTTACAGCACTTTTAGTAACAGCAGTTTTAGCAATCGCTATGTTTGCAGGTTGCGGTAAGAACAAGGGAATCACCATTGCGGTTCCGAATGATACCACCAATGAGGCAAGAGCATTGCTTCTTTTGGAGGAACTTGGGTATATTACCTTAAAGGAAGGCACAGGCATCACCGCAACTGTAAGAGATATTGCGGAGAATCCGTACAATCTTACGTTCAATGAAGTAGAAGCGGCACAGCTTCCGAATGTATTGCAGGATGTGGATTATGCGGTAATCAATTCCAACTATGCGATTTCCGCAGATATTAACCCGGTAGAGGATTCTCTTGCCATTGAAGGTGCATTTTCCGCTTACAGTAACATTCTTGCGGTAAAGGAAGGGAACGAGTCCGCGGATAAGATTAAGGCATTGGTTGCGGCATTGGAGAGCAGTGCAGTGGCTGATTACATCGGTAAGACCTATGCCGGTGCGGTTGTCAGCGTTGTGGCTGAGCCGGGAGACGGTTACGATGCATCCGTAGATTATGCGGCTTTGGCAGGAACGAAGATTTCCGTTGCGGCTTCTCCGACTCCGCATGCAGAGATTCTAGAGATTGCAAAGGATATTCTTGCAGCCAAAGATATTACCCTTGAGATTATCGAGTACACGGATTATGTACAGCCGAACAACGTGGTAGAGAGCGGTGAAGTGGATGCAAACTACTTCCAGCATACCCCGTATTTGGATGATTTTAATGCGCAGAACGGCACGCATATCGTATCTGCGGTTTCCGTTCACGTAGAGCCGATGGGCATTTACGGCGGTAAGCAGACCAGCCTTGATGTCATCAAGACTCAGGAGTAAGCAGATATCGGTATAATGATCGGCAGAAAGGAAGCCTCGGGCAGATGTGTCCGGTGGCGGAGGTGAAGTCATGATTGAAATAAAGGATTTGTCCAAAACCTTCCGGACCACAGCCGGAACGGTGGAGGCATTAAAGAATATTTCCCTAACCATAAATGACGGTGACATTTATGGAATCATCGGTATGAGCGGTGCGGGAAAGAGTACGTTGGTGCGCTGTATCAATATGTTGGAGCGGCCGACGGAAGGTTCCGTTCTTATGGACGAAAAGAATCTGGGAGATCTTTCCAAGAAGGAACTCCGTGAGGTGCGCCGGGATGTGACCATGATTTTCCAAGGCTTTAATCTTTTGATGCAAAAGACTTGTCTTCGGAATATCTGCTTCCCGTTGGAGCTTGCGGGAGTAAAGAAGGCAGAGGCGAAGAAGCGTGCCATGGAACTTCTTGAAATTGTCGGACTTCCGGACAAGGCGGAGAATTATCCGGCCCAGTTATCCGGCGGTCAACAGCAACGAATCGCCATTGCAAGAGCGTTGGCGACCCAGCCGAAGGTGCTTCTTTGCGATGAAGCCACCAGTGCGCTGGACCCGAAGACAACCCACGATATTTTGGAGCTTCTTAAGGATATTAACGAGCGTCTCGGTATTACGATTATTATTATTACCCACCAGATGAGCGTGGTGGAGGAGATTTGTAACCGGGTAGCGATTTTGGACGGCGGTGTGGTTGCGGAGGAAGGTGAGGTTTCCGAAGTATTTGCAAACCCACAGTCCGATGCGGCAAAACGTCTCGTATTCCCGGACGGTGAAGAAGAGGTTGTTCCGGTACATCCGGGAGAGAGAGTACTCCGGGTGGTATTTAACGGGGCAATGGCAGCGGGGGCACCGCTCATTACCCAGATGGCCATTGATGAAAAGATTGCGGCAAACATTTTGTACGCATCCACCAAGTGTCTCGGGGATAAGGTGTACGGAAACATGCTTTTAGGTCTTCCGGAGGAGGAAGAAACCCTGCAACGTGCCGTAAAGTATTTGACTGCGACAGGAAATGTCTTGGTAACGGAGGTGACGGAACATGCTTGATAAAATGTTTACATCGGAAGCAATTTCTGAAGCACTGACGATTTTAAAGGAAGAGATGCCTTTTGCGTTGTGGGAAACCACTTATGTGACGGTACTGGCTACGGCCTTTGCAATTCTGCTGGGTCTGCCGTTAGGAATTTTATTGGTGGCCGGTGAGAAGGACGGTGTATTGCCCCTTCCGAAGGGTCTTATGCATGTGTTAAACGTAGTGATTAACCTGCTCCGTTCCATTCCGTTTTTGATTTTGATGATTTTGGTATTTCCGTTGACAAGATTGATTGTGGGTACTTCTGTGGGAACCACCGCCTCCATCGTACCGTTAGTCATTGCGGCGTTTCCGTTTGTAGCGCGATTGGTGGAGAGCAGTCTTCGTGAACTGAACCCGAATATCATCGAAATGGCGCAGAGTATGGGGGCTTCTCCGATGCAGATTATTGTAAAGGTCATGTTGCCGGAAAGTATTCCGTCCTTGATTTCCAACTTTACCATTGCCATTACGACGATTCTCGGATATACCGCTATGAGCGGCATTATCGGCGGTGGCGGATTGGGTAAAATCGCCATCAACTACGGATATTATCGATATAAATATCTGGTTATGCTAATTGCAGTCATTATCCTGATTGTGCTGGTGCAGGTATTCCAGAGTATCGGTACGAAGTTGGCAGTGAAGCTGGATCGTAGAGTGAAACATTAGACCTTAATTAAAATGTCTGCAACGTGCCCTTGGGAATGATTGTAGATGCAAGATAGAAAATCAGAAGTGAAAGAGGGAAAAACTATGAGTAAGAAACCGTATTATATTACAACCGCAATTGCATACACCTCCGGTAAGCCGCACATCGGCAACACCTACGAGGCAATTTTGGCAGACAGCATCGCCCGTTATAAAAGATTTCAGGGCTATGATGTATTTTTACAGACCGGTACCGACGAGCACGGTCAGAAGATTGAGGAGAAGGCGGCTGCGGCAGGCGTAACTCCGAAGGAATTTGTAGACAATGTTTCCGGTGAGATTAAGCGGATCTGGGATTTGGTGGATACTTCCTATGATAAGTTTATCCGTACCACCGATGCGGACCACGAAGCCCAGGTAAAGAAGATTTTCAAGAAGATGGTAGACAAGGGCGATATTTATAAGGGTGCTTATGAAGGAATGTATTGTACCCCGTGTGAGTCCTTCTGGACCGATTCCCAGCTGGTGGACGGCAAGTGCCCGGACTGTGGGCGTGCGGTACAGCCGGCAAAGGAGGAGGCATATTTCTTTAGAATGAGCAAGTATGCGGACCGCCTCATTGAGCACATCAACACGCATCCGGAGTTCATTCAGCCGGTAAGCCGTAAGAACGAGATGATGAACAATTTCCTGCTTCCGGGCTTACAGGACCTTTGTGTATCCCGTACCTCTTTTCAGTGGGGAATTCCGGTGGAAGAGGACCCGAAGCATGTGGTTTATGTATGGCTGGATGCACTCACCAACTACATCACCGGTATCGGTTATGATGCGGACGGTAACCACACAGAGCAGTTTAAGAAGTTCTGGCCGGCAGATTTGCACTTAATCGGTAAGGATATTATTCGTTTCCATACCATTTATTGGCCGATTTTCCTTATGTCCTTAGATATTCCGCTTCCGAAGCAGATTTTTGGTCATCCGTGGCTGCTGCAGGGCGGTGACAAGATGAGTAAGTCCAAGGGCAATGTAATTTATGCGGATGATATGGCAGACTTGTTCGGTGTGGACGCGGTACGTTACTTCGTACTGCATGAAATGCCGTTTGATAATGACGGAACCATTACCTGGGAGCTTTTAGTTGAGCGTCTCAATGCGGACCTTGCAAATACCTTAGGCAATCTCGTAAACCGTACCATTTCCATGAGTAATAAATATTTTGACGGTGTGGTTCGTAACGGTGGCGTAGCTGAGCCGGTGGATGAAGAGCTAAAGGTACTTGTCCTTGAGACCCCGGGCCTTGTGGAAGAGAAGATGGAGAAGCTTCGTGTGGCAGATGCCATTTCCGCAGTATTTAATTTGTTCAAGCGTTGTAATAAATATATTGATGAGACCGCTCCGTGGGCTCTGGCAAAGGACGAGGCAAACGCTGACCGTCTGGCTACCGTGCTTTACAATTTGGTGGAAAGTATCTGCATCGGTGCATCTCTTCTTAAGTCCTTCCTTCCGCGTACCGCAGATAAGATTTTTGCACAGTTAAATGCAACGGAACGTAGTGCGGAAGACCTTGCGAGCTACGGATTGTATGCGTCCGGTACGAAGGTAACCGAGACACCGGAGATTCTCTTTGCCCGTCTTGACGCAAAGGAAGTCATGGAGAAGGTTGCAGTGATTCAGGAGAAGCAGCGTGCGGAAGCAGCGGCAGAGGCGGCTGCGGAAGCAAAACGCCTCGGTCTTCCGGTACCGGGAGCAGAGGAAGCGAAAGAGGAAGAATCCGTAATTGATATTGAGGCAAAGCCGGAAATCACCTACGACGATTTTGCAAAGTTACAATTCCAGGTGGGTGAAATTATTGCTTGTGAGGAAGTGAAGAAGTCTAAGAAGCTTCTGTGTTCTCAGGTAAAGATCGGCAGTCAGGTAAAGCAAATTGTATCCGGTATTAAACAACACTATTCCGCTGAGGAAATGGTGGGCAAGAAGGTTATGGTTTTAGTAAACTTAAAGCCGGCAACTCTTGCGGGTATCGTATCCGAAGGAATGCTTCTTTGTGCCGAGGATGAGAACGGTGAACTGGCGTTGATGACGCCGGAGAAGAAGATGCCGGCAGGGGCAGAAATCTGTTAATAAAGGGACGCCTCTACCCCCGATAAGAATTCCTGCAAAATCCGCCTATAAGAGAAAGGAGCTTGTCTCGTGTTACGGATGTAAGTTTTTCTAACTGCTCCGGGAGAGATAAGTAAATCGGCTTGCTACCGTTCCTTACGCGCCGTCCGTGGCGCGTGCGTCACTTGCTCAAACTTCCATGTTTGAGCATAGCAATGCGCAAGCGGAGCACTAAGAAAAGCTAACATCCTGCACAAAGTTCCAAGCCCCTTTCTCTTATAGGCGGATTTTGAAGAAGAGAGCAGTTCGGGGTTAGAGGCTGTCTTTGATAGAGATTATTTTCAGGAGATTTCTGCGGATAATCTATGGCGAAAATGTGCTGACGGTTAAGTGCTGAAACGCAAGTTCACAGTGAGATAATAGTTTTCTTTCACGAATTGATGGAGAATGTTTAAGAATACTTAAGAAGTCGGTAAGAATAGGTTAATGTTTCTGTGTTAGAGTGGTTTTAAAGAATTTTGTTTGAGACCGGTTGTACATAGGAGGGTTAACATATGGATAAGAAAGGTTTTTTCGGTAAGTGTGGGATGTTTGGATGGGATAAGTTTGAACGTAGTTTGATGAAGGAGAAGGAATCGGCGGGGAGGCGTGTAAAGCGACCGGAAAGGAGTAAGGGCATGCAGATTTTTTTGTGGATTACCCTTGGATTTCTGTTGTTGTTTGCAGTGTTTGCGTTCCTGTATTCCACGGTGGTGGTGTACGCTTCCGGTAAAGCAACTTCTTTTTTGTGGTTTTGGCCGTTGACCTGTGTCATCGCATTGGTTGCGGTGGTTTTGCTGTTTTTGGTTTTAAGCGGGCGTTTGCCACGGCTTAAAATGACGGCAGTGTGTTTGTGCGGAGTATTCTGGTTTTGTATGGCAGTTTTTTTTGCGGTGGAAGCGATGGTATTTTCTGCGGGCAGAAAGGTTCCGGCGGCGGACGGTGAGTACGTGATTGTTCTCGGAGCGCAGGTCAGAGGTGAAGTGCCGACCTTGGTGCTTGGGGCAAGAATCAGAGCAGCCGCAGAGTATCTGAAGGAACATCCGCAGGCCGTTGCGGTGGCTTCCGGGGGGAAAGGGACAGGCGAAACAATCAGTGAAGCGGAGGCGATTCGTAGAGGCCTGATGCGTCTCGGGATTTCCGAAGAACGGATTTTACTGGAGGAGCATTCTACCAGCACAACGGAGAATTTGAGGTTTTCCGCAGAAGTGATACAAAATTATGAGCGGGAAAAATCCGGAACGGAACAGTCGGCGATAAAGAGTATCGTGCCACAAACCGAGGGGAACGGTGCGGAAACAGCGGTAAATGAGGGCGGGCAATCAGCGACGGAACAGTCGAAAGAACCGGTTCGTTTTGTATGTAAAAATGTAGTGCTGGTCACCAACGACTTTCATGTGTTTCGAGCCGTAAAGCTGGCAAAGAATCTAGGGTACATCAATGTTTCGGGCCTGGGTGCCACAGATTTTTATGCGGTTACGATACAGTATTATGTGCGGGAGTTTTTTGCGATAACGAAGGAAGCTTTGAGTGGGAATTTTTAATGTGTAGAAAATTGTGTTGTACGGTTATAGGCAAAACCTGCAATGACAGAAAGGTTTGTTATGATTTTTGATACCCATGCCCATTATGATGATGAGGCTTTTGATGAAGACAGAGAAGCGGTGCTTTCTTCTTTACAGGAAAAAGGAGTAGGTACGGTAGTAAATATTTGTGCAAGTCCGGCATCTTTAAAAAGAATTTCGGAATTGACAGCGCAGTATTCTTTTGTGTACGGTGCGGCGGGCATCCATCCGGATCATGCGGGAGAAGTGACGGAGGAGATGTTTGAAGAGATTTCACGATTGGCAGATACAGAGAAAATTGTTGCTATCGGTGAAATCGGATTGGATTATTACTGGGATACGGCACCTCATGACGTGCAACGGGAGTGGTTTATAAGACAGCTTCATCTGGCAGTGGAAAAGGATTTGCCGGTAGTAATTCATTCCAGAGAGGCTACGCAGGAAACGCTGGAGATTATGCGGGAAGCATATAAGAAATCCGGAGGAAAACTTCGTGGTGTAATCCATTGCTTTTCCGGTTCGGCGGAAATTGCGAAGGAATATACCGATATGGGCTTTTATATCGGTGTGGGCGGTGTCGTGACGTTTAAGAACGGAAAGAAGTTGAAGGAAGTGGTGGAAACCATGCCCCTTGACAAATTGGTGATTGAAACGGATTGCCCGTATCTGGCGCCGGTACCTTATCGCGGAAAGCGAAACGATTCCACGTTGCTTATGCATGTGATAGCGGAGATTGCGGCATTGCGTGGCATGACAACGGAGGAAGTGGAACGTTTGACGGAGGAAAATGCAAGACAATTGTATCGTTTGTTGTAGTGGATGACATAAAAGGACATTGTTTCAAGAGGAGCAAAGGCGAAACAGTTACAGGTGCCCGGAAACAGGAGGAAAGGATAAATATGGCGACTCTGGGAAATCCAAAAGAGACTATAGCGATTTTAAATAAATATGGCTTTAATTTCCAAAAGAAGTTCGGTCAGAACTTTTTGATTGATACCCATGTACTGGAAAAGATTATTCGTGCTGCGGATATTTCGAAGGATGATTGCGTGTTGGAAATCGGTCCGGGTATCGGAACCATGACCCAGTACCTTTGTGAAAATGCAGGAAAGGTCATAGCGGTGGAAATTGACAAAAACCTGATTCCGATTTTAACGGAAGATACCCTTGCGGCCTATGACAATGTGAAGGTAATCAATTCCGATGTGCTAAAGCTGGATTTAAAGAAGCTGGCGGAAGAAGAAAACGGCGGTCGTCCCATGAAAGTAGTGGCAAATCTGCCTTATTATATTACAACACCGATTATTATGGGATTGTTTGAAACAGGGGTACCGCTTGCGTCCATTACTGTTATGGTGCAGAAAGAAGTGGCGGACCGCATGCAGGCAGGACCGGGTAGCAAGGATTACGGTGCGCTTTCCCTGGCAGTGCAATATTATGCGGAGCCGTACATCGCTGCCAACGTACCGCCCAACTGTTTTATGCCACGTCCGAATGTGGGCTCTGCGGTGATTCGTCTGACGCTGCATGATAAGCCACCGGTGGAGGTGGCGGATGAGAAGCTGTTATTTAAGCTTATCAGAGCTTCGTTCGCACAACGCAGAAAGACCTTGGTAAACGGTCTTACCAATTCGCCGGAGCTTTCTTTCTCAAAAGAAGAGGTGACAAATGCTTTGGAAGCATGTGGGTATTCCCCGACGATACGAGGGGAAGCACTGACGTTGGCGGAGTTTGCGAAGCTGGCAAATGTGTTTGCGGGAAAATAGCATTGAGAAAAAAAAGAACAGAGACTTCGAATGCATCGGAGTCTCTGTTTTATTTCGTAGTAATTGAATCAAAGTTTTAGGAGTATGTATCACTTGTTTTGCATGGAATTATAGTGATTTTAACGTATTGCGGTTTTAAGTTCTTTGTTTGTGTGCCACGGAATTAATCAGTTTCCGAAGCGGTGAATATACAAAGAAGGTAATCACGGAAGCGCAAGCGTATTTTAACAGGTTTGCCGGAAATACGGAGAGCCACATGAGAGTACCTTCGCTCTTTACCAGAGAGTTTGCACCGGTAGCCATGCCGAGAATGGATTCCATATCAAGATGGAATACCTTCATGTATACCGGAAATACCACAAACCAGTCTAAGATAACGGCAGCCACGGAAGCAAAAACAGAGGCAACAATCAGACTGAGTACCGCGCCGCCCTTCGTGCGCTTTCCCTGATAGATAAGGCTTGCCGGAAGCACATAGGCCAGGGTAAACATTAGGTTTGCCAGTTCTCCGATCCCGCCGGTGATGGTGCCGTTTAAAACAAAATTCAGCGCAATCTTGATGGCTCCGATGACGCATCCCCAGAGCGGACCTAACATATAAGCACCTAAAATAACCGGAACGTCCGAAAAGTCCAGTTTGATAAAAGGCAATGTAAAAAAGATGGGGAATTCAAGCAGCATGAGAATTGCTGCCAGTGCACCGAACATGGCCGTGATGGTCAGTTTGGCTGTGGTTGAAATAGTTGACGGGTTACTGCTTTGGGTTTTGTTCATAGTTATATCCTCCTTTTTCCCATCCGGACTATACCGTCGGTACCGGAATTGACCGTTCTGGTCTCACCGGTTCGGCTCCCTTTCGGAGTTCGTGGACTATACCACCGGTCAGGAATCGGCCATGGGCCTCACCTGTCCCAAAAAGATAATGCGGGCAAAGTGAGCGCTCACTTCGCCCGCATCATTAAGCATACAGCATTCTATGCGGTTTGTAAAGAGATAATTCGCAGTAAGTTATAACTTTATTTCACCATTTTGTAGCTGATGGATTCAATGGTAACACCGGTAACGGTGTTTTTCTTGTCTTCTTTTGTGGACAGAGTCATTTCCACGTCGTAACTGATTCCGCCTAACTTTGCAACACCGCCTTGAATCTTAAGTGCATCGGAAACCAGTGCAGGGGTAAGGGATTCCACAATCAGTCCACCGGAAAAGGAGCCGCGACACGGAACGTAATAAAGGCCGTCTTTTTCCTTGATTTCACTGCTTGAAAGATTCAGTTTGTCAACAGAGAACTTTCCTGCGGTAGCGTTTAATAACAGTTCGTTTAACTCTTCTTCGGTAAAGGCATAGGCGAGGTAGCGGTCAAACACATCCGGCAAAGGTTCTGCTTCGGAAACGAGGAATAAATCCGCGTAAGCTAAAATAAACTGCTCCATATACTCTGCATTAAAGTCGGACGAGGTTACGCCGACGCTGCATTCCAACGCTCCGTCGCCGATTACCATATAATGAGCAAGGGCAATGCGACCCAAAAGCTCTAACGGAGAACCGCTATGCGGAGATAATACCGTAGAATCGGAGGAGCTTTCCGAGCGTTTAAAGGTTCCGGCAAAGACAGAGTACTTAGTTCCTTTGTCGACTTTAATGGTTACGCTATCGGTTGCAAAGGTAATGGTAAGCTTGTTTTCTCCGTCATCGTATACAAAATCTGTATTTTCCTTAAAGGTAATCGGACCGTTCAAATGAACTGCAGGGGAACTTCCCTTTGAAAAATAATAACCGGTTACAGCCCAGGAACCATCCAAAATACCAAAGGACAGATAAGTATTGTCTCCCGCAAAGGATCCGCCAAAGAAAATCGCACCCTCGGACTGATTCGTGTTGTCCTGAGAACCATCACCGGAGGAGTTGTTTTCCGAACCGGAAACAATTGGTGTCGGAGTTTTGTCCGGTTCGTCGGTTTTCTTAGAACAACCGCAAAGAGACACAAGTAAGAATGTGCATAAAGTAAATAATACAGAAAAACGTTTCATTGTTCAAATCCTTTCTTAACAAAGTACTGGTACATCATGAATCTTATCCTAGTATAACTTGAAAACGAAAAAAAAGCTATAAGAAAATATAGGATTTCGAAAAAGTTCACATTTTAGGATAATGCCGGTTACATAGAACCGGGCTGTTGCTTCTGCAACAGCCCGGAAACAATACAGAAAATGTTTAGTTTTCCAAAGTCAGTTCACCCCAGCCTGCCGTAGAAGCGTAGGAGTTATCGGTGGCGTCATGGAACTTCATAATACTCTGACGGACACCCATGTTATTACTGTCGTTAATCTGGGCATCAAAACCGAAGGTCATGCCGGCAGATGCTGTGCTGCGAAGCGGGATTGCCATTTCTACCAGATAGCCTTTTGCGGTAGGGGTGACAGCTGCTTTTACGCCTTGCTCGGTCGGAACCGTACCGAAGGAAAGTACTCCCTCGCAGTTGACGCGATATTGTCCGGCAGCATCTGTGTAGTAGTCCCGTTTTGTGTTTTGTTCATCTAAGAAAAGTTCAACGGAATCCTGTTCGTATGCATTGGCGGAAGAGGTATTTAATAAGCTGTCTTCAATCTCAAATAAAGCGTAGACATTGTGTTCATCCCACAGAACGCGTACGGTGCCGGTTGCACCCTGCCATGCGTAAAGCGGTGTGTTGATTTTGTAAGCATTCGGTCCTGTTACCCAAATGGCTTCCTTTTTGCCGTCGATTTCCGGGGAACCGTAAGTTCCTTTGATTTGACGCGGTAACGGTGCCGGGTCTTCTGCTTCGGATGCGGCGATATACGCCTCCGGGTCCATTAATGCATAAAAGGCTTCCTTCGGAGATAAATCCTTGTTGAATAAGAGAGGACAGTTTTCTTTTCTCCAACTGGTGTCATCCCGATATCCCCAAAAAGTAACGCGTTCAATCACATCTGCATATTCCTTGTAAAGGCAGAACAGTTTTGCATAGAACAATGCCTGCTTTTTTTCGCCGGCGGCGGATAGGGCACCGTTGGAACCTGCCACACCGACATCCAGCTCCGTAACAGAGATGCGGATGCCTTCAATCTGGGAAAATCGTTCAAGACTTCTGCGCACGGAATCAACGGAGGTGTTAGTGTTATAGTGTCCCTGCATACCGATGCCGTGAATCGGAACACCCTGGGAACGTAAATCGGCAACCATGGCGGCAGCGATTTTCGATTTGTTGTCACTGTCCATTCCGTAGTCGTTATAGTATAAAAGCGCATCCGGAGCAGCTTCGTGGGCAAACCGGAATGCCATGGCAACGTAGTCCGGTCCGATGGATTCCGTCCACTGGGTTTTGCGGAGACACTTGGTCCAGTCTCCGTCCTCCGGAAGTCTTGCGTTGTCATCAATGGCTTCATTTAACACATCCCAGGAATAAATTTTCCCTTTGTATTCACCGGCAACGCCGTAAATATGATCTTTTAACTGTTGGATGGCTTCCTCTCTGGTAACCGGATTTCCTTCCTTATTTTTTATGCCGAGAAAATCACCGGACTGGCTGTGCCATGCAAGGGTATGACCGATTACGGTAAAACCGTCTCGTTCCGCAATTTCCATCATATGGTCGGATTCGCGAAAATTAAAAGTGCCTTGCGGACGCTGCATATATTCCGGTTTCATCAGGTTTTCCGGAGTAATTACATTAAAATGTTGCTTGACCAGTGCATTGTCCGCACCGGAATCAATGGTGGTTGTATAAATGGTTCCGATCATAAAGTCGTCTTTATAAAGTTCTTTTAAGCTGACACCGGAGATATCCGGACGCGGAGTGGCGGTCGGTCCCGGGGTCGGAGTCGGCAACGGCTCAATGACCGGTGCCTGTGTAGCTTCCGGAGCAGAGGTGGGAACCGGAACCACGGTAGCCGTAGCCGGGGTGTCGGTAGTCGCTTCGGTAGTCACGGTAGGGGTCGTATCGGTGTCGGTGGAATCCGGGGTTTGCTTGCAGGCAAAAAGAAGCATAGCGGCAAGAACTACGGAAAGCACCAAAGTCCATTTCTTTTTCATGAAAATCCTCCTAAATTATGTAGTGTGGGCAAAAAGGAGCCCACGATTTGATTTTAGCATCCGGCGACGGAAAATGCCACTCAAATATTGCGTTTGTCTGGTTGAAAAATGACGAAATCCTTAGTCTGCCGGGTCAGAGTCTATCGGAATGGAAACTACAATGGGTTCGGTAAAGGAGAGCGGATAGGAATCCGCGCCTACCTGTGCCACGGAAATCGTCAATTGTTCTTCCGGATCAAATCCGGTAACAGAGAGTTGTTGCGGATTGATATAGGTAGTGGCACATTGTTTATCATTAATATAAGCAATGCTGTAAGGTGTAAAATTTTCACCGTTAATATGCAGACAGAGATACTCTTTGTCTTTGGAATGTAAATAAGCATTTTGCAGTGTAATGGCGGAAAGACCGAATTGCAATGTTGTAGGATGGTAAGGAAGTTCACCTTCGTAACTGTTTTGTTCCCCGTAAAGGATATCATAGGCTAAAAGCTCCATGTCTTCCAGATAGGTTTCGGACTCGGCCTGGGTTTGATGGAATCGGGTAAATAATCCTTCGTGGATGTTATTGCAATTCAGCACGTGGGAAGAAAGGGCATAAGCCTCCAAATCCTTTTGAATGCGTTTCGGGTTTGGGCGATTGGTCCAAATGACGTATTCGGTTTCGAATACGGACCCGTTTGTCATAAGTTCGTCGCTAAACGGGAAAGACGGGAGGTGGTCTCCGTATAATACAAGGACAATTTCTTCCTCATAGTTTTCCAGAGCCGAAATCAATTCGGAAAGAAAGGTGTCCATTTCTTTCAACTGGTTTACAAAATAAAGGAATTCGTAATAGGAATCTTTAAATTCTTCCGGCAGGGAAAGAATTGCGACAGCCGGATCATCCAAAAGAGCGGTTTCCGGATAAGCACCGTGTCCCTGAACAGAGATAGCATAAACGAAATCCTGTCCTTCGGTGGAGGAGAGGGCATTCATAATGTGGGTAGTTAAAATCCGGTCTTTGGCCCAGCCTAACGGGGTGGTCTCATACGGTCCCATATATTCAATCGGGGTAAAGGTATGGAACCCGAGCTGGGAAAATACGGTGTTGCGCCCGTAAAAAGTGCCGTCATTGTTGTGAAGGGCATGGGCGGTCAGGCCTAACGCAGACAGATTGTAAGCAATGCTCTCGCAAACGGTATCCTTTAAAACCGTTTTGTACGGATACTCTCCGGGACCGAAAAAATCGAGATTGATTCCGGTCAAAAGTTCAAATTCCGTGTTGGCTGTTCCCGCACCGATGGACGGAACGGTTAAATAGCCGGAGGAGTACGTTTCTTTTAGTTTGCGGAACGTCGGAACCGGGTCCTCGGAAAAAGAGGCGCCGGAAAGAAGAGTCGGATCAAAGAAAGACTCTAATTGTAAAAAGATAAAATTCGGATATTCCGTGTCAAGTAAAGCAGGAGACTCCGGCGTCGGTGAAGTTTGGGATTGCTCCGGGGAGTCAATATCGTTTTCCCGCAAAGGCGGTGTTGTCTGGTCGGGGGACTCCGGGTTAGGCAAAGGAGTCTTTGTAATAGAAGCTACAATACGATCGATTTCCTGTTCCGAATAGGAAGCCGGTTTGGAAATACCGGTTTCGAAGATGCTGGTAAAAAAGCAGTACGGAAGGCCGTTGGTGTGAAAGCCCTGCGCCAGATTGCCGAAGTTACGTTCCAGAATGTTGACGGAAACAAACAGTTTCGTGGAACAGAAACTTGTCAAAAGCAACAGGCCGAACACAAGTCCGGCGTACAAAGGAGACGTTCCCTCGGTTTCTTTTTTGGTACGCAGAAACAAAAAGATGCCGATTCCGATAACAAGAAGTATTGCCAGCACAACAAGAATAATTTGGAACACGGAAAGATAATGTCCCATAATGGCAAACGCAGAGTCCAGCAAAAGCAAATCTACGGCCGTAAACGGGGTGGTACGGAACTGAAGCAATACGAAATCCGTAACACCGATCGCAACCCAAAGGGCACATAAAAGGAAACGTGCGAATTTTCTCCGTTTAAACAAAAACGAAAGAGAAAGGGTAGCACAGATTAATAGGGTATTATACAAAAAAATAAGCGGCGATTGAATGAAATAAAGAAACGGTAAAATGACGGACTCTCGGGAAAAGCCCTCAATGCATAGGTTTATAAGAACCGCAGGAGCAAGGCACTCTGTGGCAAACATACGCAGTTGTAACAAGAGTTTATTTGTAAAATTTTTGAAATCGGTTTTATTCATAGTCCCTCCCAAAACGTAATGATCCGAACTTCGTTAAGAATAGCACAAAACGGCAGGAACTGCAAGAAGGGAAGAAAAGTTTAAGAAAATATTTCGAAACGGTTGGTTTTTTTCTTTGTCTATGTTATGATTTTTATAGAATAGAAAGGGATCGTACCGGCAGTGGACAGTTAGGAGAGTTCGTATGGGGAAGATGGCAAAAAGACTAGGGAAACGGGAACAAAAACGGTTGGAGAAAATGACAGAGGAAGCGAAGCGGCGGGGTGGCGTGTCTGCCTCGCTGTTTTTAGAAAGTGAGATGAATGTGTTCGAGGATGCGGGATGTTTCTTTTTCTCGGGGAAACGACGTCGTCCCGACGGCTTGTTGACGGTTTTTTTCCCGGATGAAGGTCATGCGGAACTTACGGTAGCGGAGTATGTGCCGGGGAAAGGAAATCTAAAGGAGCTGTTTTGTCGTGCCTTGCGCGAATGCAAAAGAGTTGATGTAGATAACGTACACACGGTACGGAATCCGGCCTGCGGATTTTGTCTGGATGCATTGGAAGGAATCCGGTTTACCTATAGCTGGTCGGAGTATATGCTAAGTAGTGAGATGGCAAATCTTGCACGGGAGGCAAAACAACCGGAAGAGGGAATCAAAATAGAGAAAGAACCTGCTCCGGAAAACGACGGGACCATTTGTTACCGTCTTTTACAAAATGACAGGGAAACGGCGGAGTGCCGCATTCTGTCTGCCGGAGACGGAACACAGCATTATCTGTTCGGTTTAAAAACAAAAGAGGAGTATCGAAGAAAAGGAATGGCGACTGCTTTGCTTACGGGAATCGCAAAAGAATATGAAAAACAAGAGGGAGCGGTGCTCCGTTTACAGGTGTCATCCCAAAATACGGCGGCATACAATCTATATCAAAGACTGGGCTTTTCTGTGGAAGAAGAACGGGAGTATTATAAAACCGAGGAGATTGTTTAAATGGAAGAAAAGTATAACAGAGAAAAAGACAGAGAAGCAAAAGAGAAAGCTTTTCTGCGCAGACAAAAGGCAAAAGAAGAAAAAGTAAAAAAGGAAGAACAATGCCGATTTGAACAACAAAGGGCACAGGAAGCGGAAGATATTCATTTTATGAAAGAAGCGTTTCGGCAGGCAAAGAAAGCGGCAAAGCTTTCGGAGGTGCCGATCGGGTGTGTGCTGGTCCGGGACGGAAAAATTGTGGCAAGAGGATACAATCGCCGGAATACGGACAAAACAACGCTGGCACACGCAGAAATGGCGGTAATCCGGAAGGCAAGCCGACTGTTCGGAGACTGGCGACTGGAAGAATGTACCCTTTATGTGACACTGGAACCGTGCCCGATGTGTGCGGGGGCTATTGTGCAGGCGCGCATCCCGCGCGTGGTGGCCGGCTGCATGAATCCAAAAGCAGGTTGCGCCGGATCTGTATTAAATATTCTGGACACACCGGGGTTAAACCATCGGGTAAAATTTACAAAAGGCGTGTTGGAACAGGAGTGCAGCGAACTGTTACAGAGTTTTTTTCACGAATTAAGGAAGAATGACAAGAAGAATGAAAAATAGCTTTCTTTTATGGTGAAAAAGGAGTATACTTATTCTTGGAATGAATCTATTACAGCGGGGTTGAAAAATGGCAATTACAATTAAGATGAATGCAATGAATCAAGTACCGAAAGGGGAAACTTTATTTGAAAACGGGGCAACATTCGAGGGTGTTTTTGTGGTACTCAAAGGAAAAGGGGTGCTGAAAAATGCCAATCTTTGTATTCCTGTGGTAAGCGGAGATTTTCTCGGCATTTGGGACTTACATGCCGGAGTCTACGGAGAAAGCTGTGTTGCAACGGAGGAAATGACGGTTTATGCCCTCCCGGCAAAAACAACGGATGATTTGCAGACAATGTTAGAAGGGAACAAAGAATACGGCGGCAGAATGACGGCTTGTTTCGGTCGTTATATTTCGGAAATGTGGGCACGCCGGAGTGTTTATATGCTGGAAGCAAAGAAGCTCCCGGAAGTGATTTCCGAACTGTACCGTCAGTACGGCGCGCGTTGTAAAGAAGAGGAAATTCGCGCAGCAGAGCTTCCGGCGGCGGCAGGGGCGACCGTAACCGAAGCAGAGCTTCCGGCGTGGATGGAATATTATTTGGAAGCGGCGAAAGTGCCGGGAGAAGTTCAGAAAAATTATTTTTCCCATGGTACAAAAGTAGTACTTCGCCATGTGGAGGAGCAGATGCAGATAATCCGTTGGTTATTCGCAGAGTGTGAAAAACTCGGAGAGTTTCTGCGTCGTCAAGGTGCTGCGCTTATAAACGGCGGAGCGGATAATTTGTTCTTTTATTTTTGCGCGTTGGAAGAAAAAACGGCAATCGCAGAAACGAAGAAGGTAGCGGGAGTATTACAGGAGATTACGGAAAAGAAACTAACCGAGTTAAAGGATTTGTTTGATAAATGTGCCGGGGAACCGTTTGAAGGTTATGAAAAGAGGCGGACCGCCAGAAAGACGGGAACCGGTCCGAATGTGGCAGGGGAAGAGCCGTGCGAGCATACATTGGAGCAAATTTTTTCCTTTGCGGGAGTTTCGGAAGAGTTTACAAAAGAATATTCCGAACTGTTGGGGCGGTTTGATGCGATGGAGGATAAAACTTCCACGGAAGATACCGCGAGACGTTTGCGCAGACAGTTGGCCGACGGTTTTTATCAATTATACGAAATTATTTTCAAGAAGACTTACGGTATGGCGGATACGGATATTCCGCTTCCGATTCGTATGTTTTTGGATTTTGGCTTTATTGATGAAACACTGGTTTCCCGAAGCCAGATGTTAGAGCTTGAGAAGCTTGAGCTTACGCCGGTGACCGGAGAGAAAAACGGCTGTCATATTTTTTCCATTCGGGAATGGCTTTCCTGGGTGTATGAAGGAAAGCGGGAACCGTCAAAGAACGAGTTCGATCAGGAATATACGGAGATGCTTCGGGACCTTCGTAAGAGCGGGCAGATTACCGAAGAAGAAGAGCGGGCAAAGTTAAAGGATTATGACGAGCGTCTGCACTATGAGATACAAAACCTGTTCCGGTACAACCATCGTCTGGTAAACGGGCAACTCAGTATTTTCGTTCCGTTTTTATATGAGGAATTGTTGGCGGGAGACCCGGCCCGGTCCTTCCTGTCCAAAAGCACGGTACAGGCCTCTGTGGACAAGCTTCGTCGGGTGGACTATTCCCTGTTTTACCGGGAATTTTTGTACATGAACAAAGAATTGGGAATCGAAAAAGAATACCGTATGGCAGAGGTACTGCCGGATATTATTTTATTCCCGACCATGGGAAGCAAGAGCGTGTTATGGCAGGATATCAGCTGTCGTCGGCGTGATACACCGGGGCGTTTTTTGTTGCCGATGTTTGCGGAGGTTTCCATAGATGATTTACTGATTCGTGTTTGCGGAAGGTATCGTTGGGAACTTTGCCGTACCATACAGGGTGCCGCATGGAATAACATACAGATTAAGTCTCTGACTTCGGAGTACACGGACTATTTGATGTACTATAAAAAGAACCGAGATATTTCGGAGGAACGAAAAGAACGGGTTAAGGCACAGTTGCAAAAGGGAAAGAACAATTACCGCGAAGTGTTTGCCATGGATTATGAAGTATGGATGAAAAACGAATCAAGCGGAGCCATGAAGTTAAATAAAGTGGCACGTGAGATTTTGGCAACCTATTGTCCGTTTGAAGGAAAGATTCGTGCCCAGCTGGCACAGCAACCGGCCTTTGAGGAAGCAATGGCCAGACATCGGAGAGAAACAGCAAGAAAGCTGCGTGAGACAGAGTTACGAAATCATGCTTTGACCAAAAACGGAATCGAACTTCCGCAGGAATTGCTGGATACACTTGCGTATTATCATGACAATTAAAGGACGGACAGAGAATAGCAGGAAGGAGGACCAGTATGGACGGCAGTTATCAGATGTTGCATGACATCATAGATTTTCATGGCGACCGTATGCGGAATTTAAGACGATACTATCCGTTTTTCTGCCTGCAAAATACCGCGTTCCACCTGTTTAAGGAAGGAAAGTATGCCTCTCTGGATATGGGCTATATTACCCTTGCGGTTCTCCGGTTTTTCATCGAAGAGAATCAGTTTAACGACAGAGCGGTGCAATATCCGGAGATTGTTTCTTTTTTATCCGGTGTTTTGACAAGGGATTTTTCTCTTTCTTTGCCGGCAGAAGAAGAAAAAGAATTGATTGATTATATTTTTGATAAATTAAAAAATGACGGAAAACCGTTTGTAATGGAATACTTCGATCCGGTGAAAAAGGCGACGGCATCCGTACGGATGAAGTTGATAGATGCTACCCTTTCCGGAAGCACGGTGCTTTATACCGTAACGGCGGATGCCATCGAGTTTTATCTGGACACAAAGGAAATCCGGGACGAAAGCAAGATTAATATCCAGCAGATTTTGTTGGAAAAGATGATACATACAAAGAATTTCAAGGGCGGTATTGATGTCATCCGACGGATTAACAGTGAAGTAAACCGTCTGCGATTGCAAAAAAGAGAAGTGCTTGCTTTGTTGGGAAGCAACGTGTTTGACGGAGTAAAGGCGTTAGAGGAGTTTAACCGCACCGGAATGCGCTGGTTTACGGAAGAACAGAAGCTGTTTTCCCACAATATGGAGTTAATGGAGCGGGCGCGGGCGAAAGCGGAAGAAACGACGGACGGCGCAAAGGATATGGAATCCCTTAGGGGGATTTACCAGTTGGAAACGGAATTGAAAAAGGCAATGGCAAATCACGGAGAATTACTTTCCGATTGTATGGATTTACAGGTGCGTGCCGATGAGATGATTCACAAATATAAGTATAGCAGATTGCGAGGTGCTTTTGATTTCCGCGGGTTTGTGGCGGCGGCAGAGGAAGCACAGGATGTAACTATGCTGGCGCACTTAGTGGAGCCTCTGTTGTTTCCGAAGTTACGGAAACAATTTACTTTGCTACAGACCGATGAACTTTTATCCCTTCCTCCGGAGGCGGGTGAAACCGCGGAGACGGTAGAAGAGGCAAAGGAAGAGATGTACCGTTTTGATGATGAAGTGGAAGACGAGCGTATTTCCGGAAACTACGGGGCAATTGTAAAGACTTTGTTTGAAGAATTGTCGGTTACGGAACGGGTAACACTATCTGCTCTGAACCGTAAACTGGAGTTAAAGTTTTTTGACGGAATATTTAAAAACAGTGATTATTATTCGTTTCTGGTTCATGTTTGTCAAAAAAGAGAGTACGATTTAGAACAGGTAATGAAAAAGCAGGATACTTTTTTTGAAGGAATCCTTGCAGAATTGCTTGCGGAACCGGCAATGAAAAAATACGCCGGCCTGAAATTTTGCCTGGTAATGAAACCGGAAGCCGAAGAACTGGTACACCGGATTGCAGGGTTGGAGAGGGATGCAACCTTCGTGACAACCGAGATTGTATTTGAACGGATAAAAGAAGAAAAGGCGGGATAAGAATGGAACAAAAGAGCTTAGAAAAAGCAACGGAGCTTTTGGCCGCCCTTTTGGTCGGGGAACCGGTGGAGGCAAAAGGCGGAAAGAATGCAGGATTGTACGAAGCATATCATGAGTCCGGGGAAGTAAGCGATGCCTTGGAGTTGATGTTAAAGAAATTGAATTTACGGGTGTATGAGTATAATTATGCGCTATATGTTGCAGTAGGAGAAAAAAACCGTGTATTCGGATATTCCAATGAAGATTTAAAGCGCATGATGGGATTGCGCTTAAATAAAGAATTATACCTCTGCTATTACTTGATTTATCAGGCGGCAGCTTGTTTTTATCAGGATTCCGCCACTTACAACTACAGAGAATACATTAAGCTGGAAGATTTGATGGAAGCCACCAATCATGCCCTTGCGGGAATGGTGTCGGAGTTACACCGGTTTTCCAGTGAAACACCGGAGGAGACGAGTTTTAAAGCCCTTGCGATTTCCTGGGATGAACTGCCGGTGATTGCAAACGAGGATACCCAGGGGGTACGTGCCGGAAGAGGGTCCAAAAGCGGTTTTGTTAAGTTGGTGTTTAATTTCATGGTATCCCAGGGCCTGTTTACGGAGGTGGGAGAACGGTATTATCCGACGGGACGGATGCACGCTTTGATCCGAAGGTATTTTGAGGAAGAAAAGGGCAGACTGTACGAATTGCAGATGCGAAGCAGCAAAGGAGGAGAAGACGGTGCCGCATATTAACCGTATTCGTGTAAATAACGTAAAATACAATTTCGGAACCCAGGCTTATGATGACTTTTTGATGAAGCCGTTTTGCGGAAATACCTTATATGACCTTGCAAACGGCGGCGGAAAAAGTGTACTTATGCTGCTTTTGTTACAGAATGTGATTCCGAATTGTACCTTGGATGAGAAACAACCGATTGAAAAATTGTTCCGTACCGGAGAGGGAAGTAAGACGATTCATTCCCTAATTGAATGGAAGCTGGACGATGAGAACATAGAGAACGGTTTTCAATATATGACCACGGGATTTTGTGCCAGAAAGGCAGCGGAGGTAGAAGGCGAGACGAAGGATACTGCCTCCATCGAGTATTTTAACTATTGTATTTTTTATCGGGAGTATAACGCAAACGATATTCGGAATCTTCCGTTGGTAAAAGAAAAAGAGCGAATTACCTATAGCGGACTTCGCCGTTATCTGAAAGAATTGGAACGTGATAATTCTTTGGTTGTGCGGATTTTTGACCGAAAGGGTGAATATCAGAATTTTATTGCGGACTACGGGATTTATGAAAGCGAATGGGAGATTATCCGCGGAATCAATAAGACGGAAGGACATGTCCGTACCTATTTTGAGAGCAATTATAAAACCACCCGGAAAGTGGTGGAAGATTTGTTAATCGAGGAGATTCTGGGTACTTCTTTCCGCAGAAAAGCAGGGAAAGAGGATACGGAAGACACGATGTCCCAGACCCTTTTGGATATGAAGGACAAGTTGGTGGAACTGGCGAAACAAAAGGACGCTATGCGTAGCTTTGACCGTCAGGAAGAGGTATTGTCCGAGTTTTCTTCCCGGGTGGAGTTGTTGGGTTCCGTGTACGGGGAGCAACAGGAAGCAAAAACACAGCTGAACCGGATTTATAATGCGGCAACGCATTATCTGGACGGCCGGGAAGGTGCGGTAGAAGAATTAAAACAGGAAGAAGCAAAAGCTACAGAGGAATTGCGTGTTTATGAGGCAGAGCTTCTCTCTGCCGGGATTTCCGAGGATCGGGAACTGGCAAAAGAATACGCAACGCAGGTGGAACTTTTAACGTCAGAAAAAGAACAGAAGAACGAGCGAAAAGAGTCATTGGCAGAATTACTTAAGAAAAAGGAATGTGCCAACGACTATTTGGAATACTTGGAAGAAAAGAAGAAGCGGGATGAAACTGCGGTTACGTTGCAGGCAATGACCGGACAAAGCGGACTTCAGGAAGAAATCTCTGCGCTGGTGCGGGCATATAAGGAACGAAAAGAGCAATACGGGCAGGAGCTGGAAGAAAGCTTTCGTAAGGCAGAAAGCGCTTCTGCCGGTGCGTTGATGAAATATAAAACGGCTGAAAATTCCAAAAAAGATGTAGAAAAAGAAGCAGCTGTATTAGAAATCATGACAGAGCAGACCAAAAAGGAGTTGTCTGCACTCTATGCAAGAATAAAAGAGCAGAAGGATGCGGTAGGACTTTTGCTTGCGGAGGATGCGTCTTCCTATGAAAAGGAAGGCAGAGAACGCAGCGCGGCCGCAACGCTCAAATTAACCGCATTAAAGGAAGAGGCGGAGAAATTAAACAAAGAAAAAGAGGATGCGATTCTTGCGGTACATCGTGCCGAAGGGAATTTACAGAGATTCCGGGATACGGTGGCGGAGCAGAATGCCGAAAAAGAAGCCCTTGCGGAAGAAAAGCAACGTGCGGATAAATTAGCGGAAGCATACGGAGAAAAGGACTACCGTGCACTTCGGACTGCAGTGCGTACCCGTTGCCGGGAGGCCTATGGAGAAATGACCCGGTTGTCCGAACAGATGCGTCTGGCAAAGGCGAGAAGACAGGCGATAGAGGCAGGAGAACTGTTTTCTTCTACCGAAGCGGCACAAACCGTAAAGGACTATATTTGTACCCGGCATAAAAAGAAAGCAATGACCGGAGTAGAGTATTTGCAGAGCAAATCAAAGGAAGAACAGGAAGAGCTTTTGAAGCGTTTTGCGGGTCTGCCCTTTGCGGTAATTACGGAAGGATTTGAAACGGTATTTGACGATCACCTTTTGGCGGAGTGTATTCCGGAAGGAGAGATGGTACCGTTATTACGCATGGAATCCGTGCGGGCGGGAAAGGAACTGTTTCATCGGGAGCAGATGTTGCTTTGTGTAAAAGACGGGGCGGCATTGTTTGAGGAAAAGGCAAGACAGAAAGAAATCCTGCGTCTTTCCAAACAGGAGGAAGAGGCAGAGTACGGAATCCGGCGTTTGACCGGTTTGTTGGAAGCATACGAAGAAGACGAGGAGTTTTTAACCGGGTTTGTTAAGAATTATTATGAAAGTATGTATGCAAAGAAAACCGAGTACGGAACCGAAGAGACAGAAGAAAATCTGCAGGAGCGTCTGCGGGAAGAAAAGGAGAAATTATCCGATTTGGGTGCGCGTCTGGAGGCAATTTGCGCCGAACAGGAAAGCTGCACAAAAACCATTGCGGAGGCAGAGAAGGATAGTTTTGTTTATCGTTCCCTTGCGATGTTAAATCATCAGGCAGAAGAAAAAGAGCAGGCTGTGGCAGAGTATGCCAAGAAGAAGGAGCGTTTGCTGGAGTGGAGCAGAGAAGCAGCGGAAATGGCAGAAACCTTAAAAGCCGAATATG
Source organism: Lachnospiraceae bacterium (assembly GCA_017503735.1). GTDB lineage: Bacteria > Bacillota > Clostridia > Lachnospirales > Lachnospiraceae > SIG307. The sequence continues at coordinate 26,916 of JAFVSN010000056.1, read as the reverse complement.
AGGCGAAGGTTGCCGAAACGGAAAACTTACGTTCCCGCAAAGAAGAATTGGAGCATAACTGGGAAAGCTATGCCATATATGATGCAGAAGGAGAGGCAGCTTCGGTTTCCTATGATATTTGGGAGTTGGCGGTGCAGATTGACGGAAAGATTGCGGCATTGCATACGGAAGCTTCTTCCCTGGAGGATAAGCAACGGTTGTTGGATTCTTATGTATCTGCCATGAATCGTTTGCTCCGTAACATTCGGAATAAGGGATTTAGTGTTGCGGAACTGTCGGAGTTATATGAAAAGAATGAAATATACGAGACCTCTGAGGCGGAGCTGACAAGACGTGGGGAAGAGATTTCGGAGCTGACTGCGGAAACGGAGCAACTGGAGCGTCAGATAAAGCAATTACAGGAGAAATTGTATCGTCTGGAAGGAAAGAACAGTCAGGCAGAGGCTGCGATTACGGAAAAATACGGAGAATATTGTCCGGTGGAACTGACAGGAGAGGCGTTGACCTCATTTATTTCAAAAAGAAGGCTGCAAATTGCGGAGAAACAAAAGGAGATTGCGGAAAAGAAAGCCTCCCAGGCGGAACTTTATGAGGAATTGTCGGCATATACGGTGATTCGAAACGAGATTGACCGGATGTTTGAAGGAACGGAAAGCCTCACAAAAGAATGTGGACGTCTGGAAAACAATGTACGTCTGGCAGACTGTTATAAAGAAGCGAGAGAACGTTATGCGGCTTGCGGAAAAGAATTATTAAAGAGACAGGAAGAATTTTACCGGAACCGTCAAAAGACCATGGAGACTTTACAACTGTTGGGCGCACAGGCTTTGGCGGAAGAAATCGGCGGAAGCGTGATGATGCCGCGAAGCGGAAGGGAAACGGAAGAAGTGGTCCGCGGACTGGGAGAAGTAAGAGAATGTTTGCAGCTTGAGCGGACCAGAATCGAGGCCGGGCTGGGAGATTTGGAAACCATAAAAGAGAACTTTGAGAATCAGTGTCTGCAGCGTTGTTTGAATATCAAGGCGGATTTGGAGCGTTTGCCGAAGCTGTCTAAGATTATGCTGGACGGAGAGCAGATTCCGATGATTTCTCTCCAGATTCCGTATGTGAAGGAAGAGTTTTTCAAAGAACGGATGACCGGATATATTGACGAAGTGATTCAGGCAGTAGACGGGATTGCAAATCCGGCGGAGCGGATGAAGTATATCCGGAGCGCGTTATCTTATAAGAAACTCTTTTCGGTGATTGTGTCCGATATGAATGCAATTCGCCTGCTGTTATATAAGAGAGAACGTATTAAGGAACAGAGCAGGCATTTGCGTTATGAAGAAGCGGTAGGAAGTACGGGACAGTCCCAGGGTATTTATATCCAGTTTTTGATTGCGGTAATCAATTATATCTCCAGCATCTATTCTCCGACCGGAGATGCGGCGGGACTTCGAAAGGTTATTTTTATCGACAACCCGTTCGGTGCCGCAAAAGATGTGTATATCTGGGAGCCGATTTTTGAATTATTGCGTGCAAATCATGTCCAGTTAATTGTACCGGCGCGAGGCACTACCCCGGCGATTACCGGACGATTTGATGTGAATTATGTGTTGGGACAGAAGTTAATTGATGGCAGACAACAGACGGTTGTAGTGGACTATTGCAGTCGTGTGGAAGCGGATTCGGTGGAATTCATTCCGTTACAGTTTGAACAGACAAGCTTGGATATTTCGGAGGTGTAGTATGGGAATGGAACGCTATCGGACTATTATCCGATTGGAAGAAATCCGGTCATTGCTCGAATCGGAGGAATATGAGGCGGCAAAAGAAGTGGCGGATAGTATCCGGAAAGAGAAAATAAAGGACAGTTCAGACTTGTTTTTGCTTTCCGCCGTGTACCGTAAGTGCGGAGATTTTGCTATGGCTAAGGAATATCTGCTGCGCATTTATGAGAAAAAAGCTTCCTGGCGTGTGTTGGAAGAATTAATGGAAATTTGTCTTGCCCAAAAGAACCCGGAGGAGGCAGAAGAATACTTAAAGCAGTACGGAAAAATCTCCGGAGGGGACCCGCGTAATTATATTTACGAGTACCGGATCGGACGACAGAAGCATCGTCCGGATGCGGAATTATTGCCGATTCTGCAGACATTAAAGGCAGAAGAGTATACAGAGAAGTATGCATACGAGCTGGCAAAACTGTATCATAAGCTGGGTCGGGAACAGGAGTGTATGGCAGAGTGTGCAGACCTGATTTTATGGTTCGGGGAAGGGACTTATGTGGAGCGTGCAAAAGCGTTGCAAGCCTATTACCGAGGGGAACTGTCCGTAGAAGATATCCGTATGGAAGCGGAACGCAGGGTACAGGAAGCGGAAGAACGCAGAGCAAGAGAAGAAGAAGAGCGAAAAGCCTTTGAAGAAGAACAAAGACGACTGGCAGAAGAGGAAGAGATGCGCCGCAGAGAGGAAGAAGCACGTCTTCGTGAGGAAGAGCAGCGTCTTCGTGAAGAGGAAGAGCGTCTTCGTGAGGAAGAACTGCGTCTCCGCGAAGAGGAGGAACAGCGTCGTTTGGACGAGGAAGAACATTTGGCATTGGAAAGCATCTGGCGTAATATAGAAAGTTTGGATGAGGAAGAATTACCGGAACCGATGCCTGAGGACGCGTTGGAAGATTTGGAAGAGACCTTGGAAGAAGTGGCGGCAACCGAGACAGAGGAACCGATGTGGGAAGAAGATGTCACGGTAGAAGTGCAGGAGGAACCGGAGGAGCCGGAAGAACAGGAAACGTTATATATTCAGGAAGAACGGAATGCGTATGAACAAATGTCTCTTTTTGCACCGACGGAGGAACCGGTAGCGGAAGCCGAAGAGGAAGCCGAAAAGGAAGCCGAAAAGGAACCGGAAGAGCCGGTGCAGGAAATTTCCGCGCTCGGAAAAGAACTCTCCGGACGTCTTTCCGAAAAGGGAATTGTATTTGAAGAGGTATTGCATGAATTCGGACGTATCGAACGGGTACGGAAACAATTGGTACGCATGCTGGAAGTAGTGGTAACGGTGAGGAAAAAATGTCATTGCCTGATTATTACCGGTGAGAAAAAAAGTGGAAAAACTACCTTGGGAACCTACCTTGCAAAGCTTTTGTATGAGCTGTCTTATGTAAAGACACCTCGTGTGGCAAAGATAAGCGGGGATCGGCTGAATCAGATGAATTTATTCGAGAAAAAGGAACAGCTTAAGGATGTTTGTCTGATTGTAGAAGGCGCCGGAATGATGACGGAAGAAACCGTTGCATCTTTATTGGAGTTCATTCAGCACACGAACGTTCTCGGAACGGTAATTTTAGAAGACAACGCAAATGCAATCAGCCGTTTGCTTCGTAACAGCGCGGAATGTAACCGTGTGTTTAATAACCGCGTACATCTACCGAAGTATGACAGCAAAGAATTAATGGGATTTGCGTTGGAATACATTGAGGAGCAGGATTACCGGATCGGTGCTGAGGCGGAACAGTGTCTGAAACAGAAAATCGAATATCTGACCCGGGTAGAGCAAAAGGGCGGAAGACTCGCTGCCACCATGGAACTGACAAAAAAAGCACTTGCGAACGCGGATTATCGGAACCAGGGAACGATTCTCGCGATGGCAAGCGCCGGAAACTTCCTTGCCGCAGAGGTATTGGAACTTACGGCAGAGGATTTCGAGACTATACGATAAACTTGATTTTAATTTCGTCTTTTAAATGTTGACCACCCTTGGAACGAACATTTTTTGTGACATTTAAAATATATGCGGTGTTTTTAGCATAAGGATCCAGCGGTTCGATTTCCACCTCATGCGTTTCGGAATTGTAGCGAATGAGAGTGCGTAAAATGGAGCCGCTTTCTTCCGCGGTAACAAACATATTTACATTATTGACCGTGGCCGGATTTAGCGGGGCGGTGAAACGTACACGCCAGATAAATTTTCCGGTTTTAAATTTCAGATTTTGCTTAACTCGATGACCGGTATCTTCGGTAAGGGATTCGATTTCCAGCAAATTCATAAGCGTTCTCCTTTCGCTTGCATATCATCTTACGGTATAGTATAGTATAGAATCGGAAAGTTTACAAGTCTTTTTGCCATAATTTGCATTAAGACAGACGGAAATGACAAGAAAGAGGAATAAAGTATGAAGAACGGGAATATAATTTTAATCGGTATGCCGGGGGCAGGGAAAAGCACGTTAGGTGTGCTTTTGGCCAAAGCCATAGGGTATCGGTTTCTGGATACGGATTTGTTGATACAGGAAAGAGAAGGAAAACTTTTGTGTGAGATTATTGCTCGGGAGGGAATGGAGCGTTTCCTGGAAATAGAAGGAGAAGTGAATGCGGGGATTTTGGCAGAACGTACAGTGATTGCACCGGGAGGAAGCGCAATCTATTCCGAGTCTGCCATGAAGCATTTTGCGGAAATCGGAACCATTGTTTATTTGCATGTGCCGGTAACGGAGTTGGAAAAACGTCTCGGAGATTTGAAGAGAAGGGGCGTTGTGCTAAAGGAAGGACAAAATTTGGAAGCATTGTATGAAGAACGGCGGAAGTATTACGAACGATATGCAACGATGACGGTGAATGTGACCGGGAAAGAAATCGGAGAACTCCTTTCCGGGCTTGTGAAAGAGTTGCGTGAAACCGGAATCGTGGATGCGGAGATAAATTCTACAGCGAGAGAATAAATCTACTGTTTTAGAAAAAAGCTTTACAAAATGAAAGTTTGTGGTATAATCAAAGTGGGGATAGTATAATTGCACAAAAAAGGGAGTTAAATTATGTGCAAATTGCACAAAAATAATTTTATTTTGCCAATATGGCAAAATAAGTAAGTAATAATCAGAACAAACCAAAATTCGAGGTGAATTATGGAACAATATATTATTAAAGGTGGTAAGCCGTTGGTTGGTGAAGTTACCATCGGAGGAGCAAAAAATGCTGCGTTAGGTGTGTTGGCGGCAGCGGTTATGACAGACGAACCGGTGAGAATACATAATCTTCCGGATATCAGTGATGTAGATATCCTTTTAAAGGGAATCGAAGCATTAGGGGCAAAGGTAGAGCGCCCAAGCGTACACGAGACCCGTATTATGGGAGGAAGCATTACAACTTGTGTTGCCGGATATGATGACCTTAGAAAAATCAGAGCCGTATACTATTTATGCGGTGCTTTGTTAGGAAAATATAAAAGAGCGGAGGTTCCGCTTCCGGGTGGTTGTAATATCGGAAGCAGACCGATTGACCAGCATATTAAGGGATTTGAAGCACTGGGAGCAAAAGTAGTGATTCAGCACGGTATGATTATTGCCGAGGCGGAGAAGCTGGTTGGTGCACATATTTACTTTGACTGTAATTCCGTAGGTGCGACAATTAACGTAATGATGGCAGCTTGTATGGCTGAGGGGCAGACCGTTCTTGAGAATGCAGCTAAGGAACCGCATGTGGTAGAAGTGGCGAATTTCTTAAACAGTATGGGTGCGAATATAAAGGGTGCCGGTACGGATGTCATCCGTATTTCCGGCGTGGAGTCTTTGCATGGCAGTACGTATTCCATTATTCCGGATCAGATTGAAGCGGGAACCTTTATGCTTGCGGCTGCGGCTACAAAGGGCGATGTTGTAATTAAGAACGTGATTCCGAAGCATTTGGAGGCAGTAACGGCAAAGCTTGTGGAAATCGGAGCGGAAGTAGAGGAGTTTGACGATGCGGTTCGTGTTGTGGCATCAAAGCGTTTGGTGCATACGAACATTAAGACATTACCTTATCCGGGATTTCCGACGGATATGCAACAGGTAATGGCAACGTTACTTTCGGTGGCAGAGGGCACCAGTATTGTAACCGAGACGATTTTTGAGAATCGTTTTATGTATGTAGACGAATTGACCCGTATGGGAGCAAGCATCCGTGTGGTAGAAGGAAACAGCGCGGTGATTGAAGGCGTTACAAATCTTACGGGCGCGACGGTTCGTGCGCTGGATTTGCGTTGCGGTGCAGCACTTGTGGTAGCCGGTTTGATGGCAGACGGATATACTACGGTAGAGCATATCGAGTATGTAGAGCGTGGTTACGAGAAATTTGTGCATAAGATGTGTGAATTGGGAGCAGCCATTGAAAAGGTGGATTCCGAGGATGCGAAAGCAATCCAGAAGTTTAAATTAAGAGTAAGCTAGAAAAACAGACAACAAAGATAAAACAAAGGATAAGGGGCATTGCATCGATTGCATTGCCCCTTTGTGTATTCTTTGTTCTTAAAGTGAATCAGTTTCCCAACCGGTTTGCCAGTTCTGTTACGAGATTTACCGTATGGGTAATGGCCTTTGCTTCAAAGGTCGGGTAATCCTCGCTGGCGGAGTCGTCCGCCTTGTCGGAAATCGCACGGATAATGAGAAACGGTATTTTGTTGTTGTGGGCGGTCTGGGCAATGGCAGCTCCTTCCATTTCGGTACACATGCCATGGAAGGTGGAGACTAACCAGTCCTTTTTCTCTCTGGATGCGATAAACTGATCACCGGTAACGATGCGTCCTTCGTGGACGGTAATTTCCGGGTTCACATCCCGGCAGACTTCACCGGCAAGAACGCGAAGCGCTTCGTCAGCTACGAAAATCGAGGTGTCCATGCGCGGAATCACACCCACGTCATAACCGAAGGCAACTGCGTCCATATCATGCTGTAAGGCATCGGTGGAAAGGACGATATCCCCGATATCAATGGAAGCATCCAAAGAACCGGCAATGCCGGTGTTAAGAATGGCGTCTGTTCCAAATAAGTCAATTAGTTGTTGTGTGCAGATGGCGGCATTTACCTTACCGATGCCGGAACGGACCACAACGACAGGAAGATTATGAATCGTTCCTTCATAGAAGGTCAGGGAGGCCCGTTCTGTGATACGTACCTCTGTCATGGCTTCCTTAAGACGTGCAACTTCTTCTTCCATTGCACCGATGATTCCGAGTTTTTTCATGGGAAATCTCCTTTTCGGAACCGGTGAGATTTGTCTGTGTATAAGAAAAAAAGGACATACCGGACCGATATTTGTTTTAGTTTAGCATAAAACAGAGAAAAGCACAATGAACAATCTGTGATTTGACTTGATTTTCTTTGCTTCTTCCCGTATAATAAGTGCAGATTTGGGACTTTTCGTAATCGGATTTTTTGTTCTGACAGACATACACAAAAACGGAAAAGGAGCATAAACTATATGAGATATAAAACATCGGGGACCTGCTCTTCCGCCATTGATTTTGAGGTGGAAAACGGGATTGTAAAAAACGTGACATTTATCGGCGGTTGTAAAGGAAATACACAGGGGATTTCCGCATTGGTTGAAGGAATGCCGGTGGATGAAGTGATTTCCAGACTGGAGGGAATTAAGTGCGGATTTAAGCCGACGTCCTGTCCGGATCAGCTGAGCAAGGCATTAAAGGAATGGAGGGCATAGTACCTTATGAAACATATTGTTTTTACCGGCGGGGGGACTGCCGGACACGTAACCCCGAACATCGCCTTATTTCCGGCGGTGAAAGAGGCGGGTTATGAGATTTCTTACATCGGTTCTTACGAAGGAATAGAGAAAGAGTTAATCACCGGACAGGGAGTGACTTATTACGGTATTTCTTCCGGAAAACTTCGTCGTTATTTTGACCCGAAGAATTTTTCCGATCCGTTCAAGGTGATAAAAGGGTACGTTCAGGCGAAAAAGTTATTAAAAAAGTTGAATCCGAATATTGTGTTTTCCAAAGGCGGGTTCGTTTCGGTGCCGGTAGTAATGGCGGCAAAGAGTTGTAAGATTCCGTGTATTATCCACGAGTCGGACATTACCCCGGGGCTTGCGAACCGGCTTGCCATTCCGTCTGCCACAAAGGTATGTGCGAATTTTCCGGAAACACTGAATTATTTACCGGCGGAAAAAGCGGTATTAACCGGTTCCCCGATTCGAAAGGAGCTGTTTTCGGGAAATAAGTTAAAGGGTTTGGATTTGTGTGGCTTCACGGCAAATAAACCGGTGCTTTTGGTCATCGGCGGAAGTACCGGTGCGGCTGCGGTAAATGCGGCAATTCGTGATTTACTGCCGACGCTGTTACAGCAGTTCCAGGTGGTTCATCTGTGCGGGAAAGGAAAGACGGATGCTGCTTATGACGGACGAGACGGCTATATACAGTTTGAATATATCGACAAAGAGTTAAAGGATTTGTTTGCGGCAGCGGATGTGATTGTTTCCCGTGCCGGGGCTAACGCAATCTGTGAGTTATTGGCATTGAAAAAACCGAACATCCTGATTCCGCTTTCCGCCGCGGCCAGTCGCGGAGATCAGATTTTAAATGCGGAATCCTTTGAACGACAGGGCTTTTCTTATGTATTGAAAGAAGAAGATGTGACCAATGAGACTTTGCTGTCCGCTGTTAAGGAAGTGTTTGAACACCGGGAGAAGTATGTGGCGGCGATGAATGAAAGTAATTTAAATCAGGCAATCGAAACTATCACGGAGATGATTCGGACATTGTCAAAATAAAGGGTATGGCTTCCCGCTTTTGCGACGACGGATGTGAGACGAATAGGGCTTTCGCTGGTTTAGGCGGAGGCCCTGCTTTTACGCTTTTTGGGTGGAAGCGTTGTGGGGGAAATCTTGAATCCCTTTTTGCAAGTCGCAACGCTCCGTCAATCTTCCTCTAAGAACGACTAGGACGCTCGGGAGCGGCCTCGCGCCCAGTCTTTTCTAAGAGGTGATATCGACTGCGCTAAAAGCGCGACCCTTCGGGAAAAGCAAAAAGCGGATTCAAGATTTCCCCCACAACGGATACCCAATGTTCCAAAGCGTAAAAACAGGGCAAAAAGGTTTTGTACTATGCGAAAGCCCTATTTTTGAAGGCCCCCTTTTTGTCGCAAAAAACCCGCCATGCCCGAAGCCGCCACACGGATGAGAAAGAGGCATATTTAAGAAAGGAGTTCCCAAAATGAAGTTTCTTTTGATTGCAATTAATTCGAAATATATTCATTCCAATCCGGCTGTGTATAGTTTGCGTGCCCATGCGGGGGCGGAGCTTTACGAGCATATTGAGATTGCGGAGTATACGATAAATCATGCGTTTACGGATGTTTTGGCGGATGTTTTTAAGAGAAAGCCGGATGTGATCGGGTTTTCCTGTTATATCTGGAATATCGGGATGGTGTGGGAACTGGTGACGGAGCTTCACAAGTTGATGCCGTCGGTGCCGATATGGCTTGGAGGTCCGGAAGTATCTTATGATGCGCCGAAGGTGCTTTCGGAGCATCCGGAAGTTACCGGAATTATGGTGGGAGAAGGAGAGGAAACGTTCCGGGAGTTGCTTTGGTATTATGTGGAGAAGATGAAAAATTCTGTGTCGGAAGAGGATGGAAGCAACGATGTAACGGAGAATCGGAGTGGGCTTTCCGGGATAAAAGGCCTGTGTCTGCCTACGGGCGATACTCCTTGCCGGGAGTTGACGAATCTTGGTGCGTTGCCGTTTTTATATGAAGATTTAGAGATTTTTGAAAATCGGATTATTTATTATGAGTCAAGCAGAGGTTGTCCGTTTCGGTGCAGTTACTGCTTAAGCTCCATAGACAAAAAGGTTCGGTTCCGGGATATGGATACGGTAAAAAAGGAACTTCAATTTTTCTTGGATCATAAGGTGAAACAAGTGAAATTTGTTGACCGGACCTTCAATTGCAATCATGCCCATGCTACGGCGATCTGGGAATATATTTTAGAGCATGATAACGGGATTACAAATTTTCACTTCGAGATTTCTGCGGATATTTTAAACGAAGAGGAGCTTACGCTACTTGCCAAGATGCGACCGGGTCTGGTACAGTTGGAAATCGGAGTACAATCCACAAATCCCCGGACGCTTACGGCGATTCACCGGACCATGGATGTGGACCGGCTCGAGAGGGTTGTGGCGCGGATTCACAGAGGAAACAATGTGCATCAGCATCTGGATTTGATTGCGGGACTTCCTTATGAAGATTATGAAAGCTTCGGACATTCCTTTGACCGGGTATATGCCATGAAGCCGGAACAGTTTCAGTTGGGATTTCTAAAGGTGCTAAAAGGATCGGAACTACATGATCGGGTAGGGGAGTACGGGATTTGTTATATGGAGAAACCGCCTTATGAGGTGTTGTTTACCCGGTGGTTATCCTTTGGTGAGGTAGTCAGGTTAAAGCGGATAGAGGAAATGGTGGAGCTGTATTATAACAGCAACCAGTTTGTACATACCATGGGCTTTTTGGTGCAGGCATTTGACTCTCCGTTCCGGATGTATGAGGCTTTGGCGGAGTATTATGAAGAAAACGGGTATTTTGTAAACAGTCCCGCCAGAAGCTACCGGTATCAGGTATTACTTGCATTCGCCGGTGAAAAGGATAGGAAATATGAAGCGGTTTACCGGGAACTTTTGACCTACGATATGTACTTACGGGAGAAGGTAAAGAGCCGTCCGGTGTTTGCAAAGGATTTGACGGAATATAAGGAGGAACTGCGGGAGTTCTACCGGAAGGAAGAGGAAAAGAGACAGTATCTGCCGGAATATACGGAGTACGATTCCAAGCAACTGGCGCGACTGACCCATCTGGAGCCTTTCTTCTATCCGGTATGGAAGCTGTCGGAAAGAGAGGAGATAAAAGCAGCAGAGAAGCCGGTGTTTGTTTTGTTTGATTACGGGACAAGAAGTCCGCTGACCGCAGATGCACGGATTGCAGTTACGGAGCCGGAGGTTTGAATGGATGATGTGGATGCGAGGGAAGGAAACGACGGAAGAAATTGTCGAGGAAGGAAAGAAAAAACAGCGGAAATAAAAAATACCGCCTTGACATCGTTTAAAAAAGTAAGTATACTGAGAATACCGTGCAGCCGGGGAGTTAGCGGTGCCCTGTACCTGCAATCCGCTACAGCAGGGGTGATGCTTTGCCTCGGGCGCTTTGTTGCGATGCCGCCTTTGATAAGTGATGTTGACGTTTTGGTCTTGCGCAACGGAAATTCGTGAACCGTGTCAGGTCAGGAATGGAGCAGCACTAAGCGAAACCTTCCGTGTGCCGTAAGGTTGCCGGAGCCGAGTTAACTGTCAGAGTAACGATTGTGACGAGCGTTCAAAGCAAGGCGCACGGTCTTTGAAGAATTTAGTCGGGCCATCGCATTTCCCAATGCGACGGCCCGTTTTTTCTTTATTGGAATAAAAATTCCACGGATGCCGGGTCCACTACCATGAAATAGTTGTCACTCATGTCATATTGGTTGTAGCAGACATACCCGTTTTTGTACACGATAAAGGAAATAGTTACATTGTCAATGGGGGTAATTTTCAGCCGGGTGGAATAATTCTTTTTGCGACGAAAATCTCCGGTAGGGTCTCCGTGATAAATGTTATATGGGACAGAGTTATCTTCCACATAAACAAACGGTGCCTCATTTAAAAGGGCAAGAAATTCTTTTACGGCCGGGTCTGTTGTGTCAGGAAGCATTTCGGATAAGTGCAACCGGTCTTCCAGCAAATCCGAGCCCTTTGTAAGTGTAATACCGGAGAGACATTCGTAGTAGTCGATAAAGTAACGGACACCGCCTTCCTCCGGATACCATTCTCCTATTTTGCAAAGACGGAAATCCTCGTCATAGCCCACCACGGTATGAACGGAGCCCCCGGTGGTGGAAGCCAAATCTACAACGCCCTCCGGTCCGTTCCAGTTCCAGTCGTCAATATTGTCAATGGCCTCTCCAAGATAAGTACCTGCGTAGCGGAACACGGTTTCCTTTGTGTCAACGTCAGAACTACCGCTGTAATTGTATGCTCCGGTAGAAACATAGACTTTTCCGTTGTGACAAAGTAAGCCTACCATATCCGCGGAGGAGGACGGTTTCGGGAGTTCTCTTGGTGGGATATAGATGCCTTTTTTGCCGAAAAGGGAGGTTGACAGAAGAAGACCTCCTCCTGCCAAAAGAATCAGGCCGACAGTGGTTGCAAAGACAATCCGAAACGGCTTGTGTCTCCAAAGCGTTCTTGTCTTTTTTTTATGCCCCTTCGCATTGCCGACGGAAGCGGATTCCGTCACACTATTTTCTCCATGGGCGTCTGTAATATATTCGTCTTTTATCTCGTTCAATGCGTCTTGTAATTGTTCGGGTTTCATAGGGTAATCCCCTCCTTTTCCAAATGAGTGAGAAGCTTCTCCCGGGTTCGTTTTAACATCATTTTGACCTTGCTTTCTCCGAAGGAAAATCGTTTTGCAATATCCTTTATCGGGTCAAGATACCAATATCGGCAAAGAAAAACACGGCGTTCTTCCGTAGAAAGCTCTTCTAAGAACTCGTTTAATATCCGGGTCAGCTCGTGGGTTTGCAGCATATCCTCTGCCGCAAAAGAAGACGGGATGCATTCCTCCAGTTCCCCTAAGGTTACGGCATATTGTCCCCCTCCCCGCTTTTTTGTGAGACGGCTCCGCAGACGATTTAAGGAAATCCGGCGGGTGATTTTGGCGAGGAAAGCGGATAACAACTCCGGCTTGTGGGGAGGAATGGAATTCCAGGCGCCGGTGTAGGTGTCGTTGACACACTCCTCCGAGTCTTCGTTGTTCTGTAGAATACCATAGGCAACCGAATGGCAGTATCTGCCGTATTTTTCGGCGGTTTCCGAGATGGCGCGCTCGTCCCGTTCCCAGTACAGGGCTATGATTTGGGTATCTTCCATGGATTCATCTCCTTGTGTGATAATAAAAAGCTTTTCACTCATGTACTCACGTTTTATCTTACCGGGTCACATTTTTTAAAAAAGAAAACGGTATGAAATGAAAAAAGCGCGGTATAACGTTAGGAAGGGAAAACGGGTACACTGCGCTTCTTGCTTAATCTTCTTCTATTACATGAATCTCCAAATAATCAAAATCTATCTTGTCCACAAAATTGTCCTGATAAAACCGGGTACGGTCGTGTTTTTTAAAATCCGCAATCGTGGAATCCAGCCAAATCGGTTTGGATAAATCAAATTCATAGCATACCGTATCGATGGCGGCAAAGATTTTTTTGGTACGGTTTAAGTCGGGAGTGTGGTTTTCCACTACCATATCCTTTAATAAATGATTGTCTTTCCAAAGTTTACACCACATGCGAAACATAAGTACTCCTCCTTCTGCTTTTTAGTATAACATAACAGAAAAAATATTTCATCAAAAAATATATTGACAAATATGTTCATAATATGGTATAAAAAGGTAACAACAAATTAACCCGTGAGGGAGTAGTGGCGCAAGGAATTGCGTGGCAAGTCAACACACTGGCCGCCCTTTGGTCTGGCTTGTCTTAATCAACGAGACTCATGTATTGCTCTGAAAAGCGTACATGCTGTGTCGTTTTTTTTATTTCCCTTTCTTCATTCGACCGGATGTTGCTTTTGAGAACATCAGGTCTTTTTTGTTGTAAAAAACGAAAGGCGGAGAGCGTATGTTTATTGAAATCAAAGGAATCAAGAGGAACTTTGGAGAAGGCGAAAGCAGAGTAGAGGTTTTAAAGGGAATTGACCTTGGAATTGAGAAAGGAGAATTTTGTGTACTTTTGGGGCCGTCCGGTTCCGGTAAGACAACACTGCTTAACATTCTCGGAGGAATCGACAGCGCAGACGAGGGGTATATTGCCATTGATGGAGAAAAAATGGCGGACATGAACGAAAAAGCACTGACCCGATATCGGAGAAAACACCTGGGCTATGTGTTTCAGATGTACAATTTGATTCCGAACCTAAACATTAAGGAGAATATTGAGACAGGTGCATATTTAAGTGAGAATCCGCTTGATGTGGATGAACTTTTGAAGGTGTTGGGGCTGTATGAGCACCGCCATAAACTGCCGAATCAGCTTTCCGGCGGACAGCAACAGCGCACCGCCATCGGCAGAGCCATTGTAAAGAATCCGGATATTTTGTTGTGTGATGAGCCGACAGGCGCGTTGGATTACAAAACATCCAAAGAGATTTTAAAACTCATTGAGGAGGTAAACCAAAAGTACGGAAATACAGTGGTTATGGTGACGCATAATGATGCCATTAAGCATATGGCAGATCGTGTGGTAAAACTGCATGACGGAACCATTCGCGAGAATTACAAAAACGACAAGAAAGTTTCCGCAACGGAACTGGATTGGTAAGAATGCGAAAGGGGATGCGTATATGAGACGAAATGTATTAAAAAGACGGTTTATCAGGGAATTGAAGAGTGAGTTCGGTAAGTATTTGGTTATCTTTTTATTTTTAATCGGAGCAATCGGTTTTGTTTCCGGATTTCTGGTGGCAAGTAACAGTATGTTGGCGGCTTATGAGGATGGTTTCGCAAAATATCGGGTGGAAGACGGAAACTTCGAATTAAGTTCACCGGCTGAGACAGAGTTACAGACAGCACTTATTGAAGAAGGGGTGGCACTGTATGAAAACTTCTATTTGACCGAAGAAGTAAAGGAAACCGAGGCCAAGCTTCGCATTTTTAAGAAACGTACGGAAGTGAATCTGATTTGTCTGATGGAGGGAGCTTTTCCGGAGAAGGCGGATGAGATTGCCATTGACCGGATGCATGCGGATAATAATAGATTGTCGGTAGGAGATTCGTTGACGATAGGAGGGAAAACACTTCAAATCTCCGGACTGGTAGCTTTTTCGGATTACAGTGCTCTTTATGAAAAAGCATCGGATATGATGTTTGATGCAACAAAGTTCGGTGTGGCAGTGATGACGGAGGAGGGATTTGACGGGATGGGGGATACCCATCTGCATTACAGTTATTCCTGGCGGTATGATACTCCTGCAGAGAGCGATAAAAAGGCAGGCGAGAGAGCGGATATAGTACTGGAAGTGCTTATGGGAAACGGAATGCGGACCGGAAATGTTCCGGTTAATTTTCTTCCGGCCATGTCTAATCTGGCCATTCAATTTGTAGGCGATGATATGGGGCGGGACAATAAAATGATGGCAGTGTTTTTGTATATTATCATTGCAATCCTGGCCTTTGTATTTGCCATTACCATCAGTAATACCATTACGAAGGAAGCTCTGGTAATCGGAACTTTGCGGGCTTCCGGATATACGAAGGGTGAGTTGATCAGACATTATCTGGCATTGCCCATGACAGTTGTAGCGGTGGCGGCAGTGCTGGGTAACATTTTGGGTTATACCGTGTTTAAAGAGGTGGCGGCAAATATGTATTATAACAGCTATAGCCTGCCTACCTTTGTGACGCTCTGGAATGCGGATGCATTTATACGGACCACCGTGATTCCGGTACTGTTAATGTTTATAATCAATCTGGTCATGTTGGTACGGAAGCTTTCTTTGTCGCCGCTTCGCTTTATCCGAAGGGATTTAAGTAAGAGAAAGAAAGGAAAGGCAATACGGTTAAACAGTAAATGGTCTTTGATGAACCGGTTCCGTTTGCGGATTTTGCTTCAGAATGTTCCGAATTACATTACGATTTTGGTTGGAATTTTCTTTGCAAATGTGTTGCTGTTGTTTGGGTTTGTGTTGCCTCCGTTGGTGGATAATTATGAGAAGGATATTACTTCAAATCTGATTGCGAAGTACCAGTATGTGTTAAAAGCCCCGGTAGAAACAGAGGAAAAAAGTGCAGAAAAATATAGTGTAACAGCATTACAGACTGTAAAAGGAAAGTTAAAAAGTGAAGAGGTTATGGTGTACGGAATAGCAGAAGGCAGTGCTTATGTTGATGCTGAGTTTGGAGACGGTGTCTTGATTTCTACTGCTTATGCCGGAAAATACGGACTTTCTGCAGGAGATGAAATCACGTTGGAGGAGTCTTTCGGGGAGCAGGTCCACAGCTTTACGGTAGCCGGTGTGTATGATTATCCGGCGGCTTTGGCTGTATTTATGGAGCAAGAGGAGTTAAACGAACGGTTCGGTTTCGGAGAAGGATATTTTAACGGATATTTCAGTGATCGTGAACTTGTAGATTTTGATGAACGATTTCTGGCGACAAAAATAACAGCCGACGATTTAACGAAGACTACAAGACAGTTAAAGGTATCCATGGGAGAACTGATGGACTTGTTCCTTGTATTTGGTGTGGCCGTGTTTTTGTTGGTTATTTATTTGCTGTCCAAACTCATTATCGAGAAGAATGCTCAATCCATCTCTATGACAAAGATTCTCGGCTATACCGACGGAGAGATCAATAAGCTCTATGTGTGGATGACTTCTGCGGTGGTGGTAATCTCTCTGATCGGTACGATACCGCTTGTAAATTACATAATGAAATATTTGTTTGCGGCAGTGCTGGCAGATTATCCGGGCTGGCTCCCTTATCGTGTACCGTTTACCGCATTTGTCCGCATGGGAGCGTTGGGGATTTTATCCTATACTGTCATTATATTGATTCAGATGAAAAAAGTAAAAGGGGTTTCGAAAAGTATCGCTTTAAAATCGGTGGAGTAGAAGAAAGTTTAGAAGAAAACCAAGGTTGTTATTTTTCTCTGAATGTGGTAAAATACAATGCGGAGGCAGAAGGTATTGTCCTTCTGCCTTTTTTCTGAAAAGAAAAGTTTTTCTTTCAGAAAAAAGAGCTCCGCAAAGCGGACTCTTTTAGAATGAAAGGAATGATATTATGTCGTATACTGCATTGTATCGAAAATTCAGACCGGATATATTTGATGAAGTGAAGGGACAGGTGCCGATTGTGACTACGTTGCGCAATCAGGTAAAGGCGTCCCGACTTTCCCATGCCTATCTTTTCTGTGGCACAAGAGGAACCGGTAAGACTACCATTGCGAAAATTATGGCAAAGGCGGCAAACTGTGAGTCTCCCGCAAACGGGAATCCTTGCGGTGTGTGTCCGATGTGTCAGTCCATTGCTGCGGGTACATCCATGAACGTAATAGAGATTGATGCGGCTAGTAATAACGGTGTGGACAATATCCGAGAGATTGTGGAAGAAGTGCGTTACTCCCCGACGGAGGGACGCTATAAAGTATATATTATCGACGAGGTGCATATGCTGTCTACCGGCGCATTTAACGCGTTGTTAAAGACGCTGGAAGAGCCGCCGTCTTATGTGATTTTTATTTTGGCGACTACGGAAGCCCACAAGCTTCCGGTAACCATATTGTCCCGTTGTCAGCGGTATGATTTTTCCCGGATTACGGTGGAAGAGATTACGGAGCGTCTGACGGATTTGGTGGGCAGGGAAGGAATACAGGCAGAGGAGAAAGCCCTGCGCTATGTGGCAAAAGCAGCGGACGGAGCTATGCGAGATGCCTTAAGTCTTCTTGATCGGTGTATCGCCTTCTATCCGGGGGAGCTTTTGACCTACGACAATGTACTGGAAGTACTCGGTACGGTAGATACGGAAGTATTCGGAACCTTGCTTCGTGCCATCCGGAACGGCGATGTGGCAGGAGCCATGCGGGTGTTGGACGATACGGTGATGAGAGGCCGGGACTTGGCCCAGTTTGTGATTGATTTTACCTGGTATTTGCGGAACCTTTTACTGGCAAAGTCGGTGGAGGAACCGGAAGAATTTCTGGACATTACCAGCGACCAAATGGGAGGATTTCTGGCTGAGGCCGAGGCAACAAAAGCTGAAACTTTGGTGCGGTACATTAATGTTTGTTCGGAGTTGACCAATCGGATCCGCTATGCGGGAGCAAAGCGTGTGATGATTGAAGTGGAACTGATTCGTTTGTGTCGTCCGGAAACGGAAACGGACTACAGCGGGCTTTTAGACAGAGTGCGTCATTTGGAGGAACAGTTGGCAAACGGTGTGGTAATGCAGCCGGGAGCAATCCCGAGTGTGCCGGGAGGCATGGCATCGCAAACAGAGCCGGAACAGGAAACGGTGCAGGCGGCGGAACTTCCGAAGGCGCTTGGGGAGGAGATAAAAGCAGTGGCAGAGAAATGGTCCGCCATTGTGAATTCCGCAACGGGACCGTTAAAGATTTATTTGCAGACCGCAAAACCCAGTGTGGATGAAGGCGGTACGCGGTTGATTCTTGTGTACAAGGACGAGTTTGACAAGTCTGCCATGGAAAGCGGGTCCCATTTGGAGTCTTTGCAGAACCTGATCGGAAAACAAACCGGAAAACAGGTAGAAATTGTGGTAGAGTTGGCAAAGAAGGGTAGAGGCAATATGGCGGCTTACCCGGACCTTTCGGAGTTAAAGGCGAAGGTGCCGATTGAATATGTAGATTAAGAGAATTGAAGGAGGAAGTTTCACATGGCAAAAAGAGGAGGATTTCCGGGCGGCGCAATGCCGGGAAATATGGCAAATTTGATGAAGCAGGCACAGAAGATGCAGCGTCAGATGGAGGAACAGCAGGCAGAACTGGAAACAAAGGAATTTGAGGCGACCGCAGGCGGCGGAGCCGTTACCGTAAAAGTATCCGGTAAAAAAGAAGTTGTTTCCGTAAAGCTTGCACCGGAAGTGGTTGATCCGGATGATGTTGAGATGCTTGAGGACCTGATTGTAGCGGCAACCAACGAGGCACTTCGTAAGATGGAAGAAGAATCTGCCAAAGTAATGGGTAACCTGGCAGGCGGCCTTGGCGGTCTTGGTGGAGGATTTCCGTTCTAATGGATTATTACAGCAGTCAAATCAGTAAATTGATTGAAGAGTTTGCGTCTTTGCCGGGAATCGGGGCGAAGTCGGCACAACGTCTGGCATTCCATATGATTAATTTGCCGGCAGAGAGGGTGGCGCAGTTTGCGGACGCCCTTGTTTCTGCGCGGAGTAATGTGCGGTATTGTAAAGAATGCTGTACACTGACGGATAGGGAAATTTGTCCGATTTGTGCGAAAGAAGACAGAGACCATCGAACCATTATGGTGGTGGAGAATGCAAGAGATCTTGCGGCCTATGAAAAGACCGGAAAGTACAACGGAGTGTACCATGTGCTTCACGGCGCCATCTCTCCGATGCTTGGCATCGGCCCGGCGGATTTGCGTATGAAGGAACTGATGCTCCGTCTGCAGGGGGATGTGGAAGAAGTTATCATTGCCACAAACTCCAGTCTGGAAGGAGAGGCCACTGCAATGTACTTAAGCAAGCTCATCAAACCGGCGGGAATCAAGGTGACACGAATCGCCAGTGGCGTTCCGGTGGGCGGTGATTTGGAATACATTGATGAGGTGACACTACTTCGTGCGCTGGATGGCCGGACGGAACTGTAACACGGAAACGGAGCTACGTTCCGTAAATAGATTCAAACCGTAGCGGATGCCGAGATAGATCCGGTCTGCTAAAGACATGACGGTATGCAAGCGGGTAGTCTGTAAAAGCATTCGGTCCAAAAGCCCCGAAAGGTTTACGATGCCGGTAATGAATAAGTCTCCGACGGCAAGTAGTTCCTTTCCGACTCCCGCCCCCGGTTTTAAAGAACCGACACCAAGGGTGTAGTAACCGATGTGTGCCTGTTTTCCCAAGGAAGCATCAATAGCAATAATATAAGGATTTTTATGGCGATTGTGGATTTCTTCAACCACGGTCGCCAAATTTTTTGCGTGAACCGGGGATTCTAAGGTTCCGTAAACCAGGTAATTTCTGCCGGTGTGTTGTTCTAATTTATAACCGATTAACGGGCCGAGGGAATCGCCGGTGGCACGGTCCGAGCCGATGCATAAAAAAATCAGGGTATGATTCGGTGAAAGCTGTTCTCTTAACAGTACGGAAAAAGCTTGTCCGAATTGAGCGGAGGAAGCATAATCCTCCGCATTATAGTAATGAATCGTATTCAAAGTTTCGGTCCTCCATAGAAATAATTCGGGCATGTATAATAAAAGTATTCCCGCAGTGCCGAAAAATAGAATCATAAAATTGGGAAAATATGTAAATTTAGTGACAGAATCCGACGAAAAAGAAAGCGTTGTTTTGTAAATCCCGAGAAACCGATGCGATGAGCGGGAGATTGTAGCGAATGCCGTAAATCAAATCCTTTTTGCGACAGCAAGGTTTGGCAAAAAAAGCAGGACCTGTCCGTTATGATGGAATCAGTCAGCGTTCGGCAGGAAATGCAGTGTTGCGGAAAGGAAGAATAACATGGTAGAAAAAATTATGCAAAGAGAGGAAGAAGAAAGAGCGGAGGAAGGGAATCGACTGTTTAAGTTACCGAAACATATTAAGCAGATAGGACGGGGAGGAAACAGCCCGGAAATCTACATAGAAGATTATGCGGAAGGTTACTTAAAAAGACTGGCAGGAAGTGATTATGCGGAATGCAGGGTGGCTGTTCTGGTGGGAGAATTCATAAAGGCGGAAGGAAAACGATACGTGTTTATCCGGGGAGCCATTGAAGCGGAAGACGTCATGAAAGAGAACGTGCCTCAGTTTACATCGGAAATCTGGGCCGGAGTGTATGAAAAGATAAAACGCTATTTCCCACAATATGAGGCGGTGGGTTGGTTTTTGGGCGGCCCGGGTTTTCTTACGGAAGTAACGGATACCATCCGGCAGACCCATGTGGACTGGTTCGGAGGCCGGGACCGTGTTTTATATAAAAAAGATCCGGTAGAAAAAGAGGATGTATTTTATTTATATGATAAAGGAGAATTAAAACAGTGGCCGGGCTATTGCGTTTATTATGAAAGAAATGAAGAAATGCAGGATTATCTTGTGGCGGGAGCACCGCCGTCGGTGGATGAGGGATATAAAGAACCGATCTTGGCAGAAATCGGAAAGAAGGTAGGACGTAAAGAGGAACCGCAGGACCTGTGGCAGGAGGAGATGGGAGACAAAGCACATCCGATGGAAACGAAGGAGCGTTTGCAGGAGAAAAGCGCAGAGAAATCCAATGGGAAGCACGGTGCCGGAATTGCGGTGGCGGTAGCGTTACTGGCAATCGGGGCATTTGCGCTTCGTGAGACGGAAAAGGGAGGTCTTCCGGGGAATACAGGGGTGCTTTCTCCTACACCCCAGGGAGCGGAAAACACCGTGATAAAACCGGCGGAGGAATCGGTACAGACCCATGCGGATGTGATGGAGACAGAGGAAACTCCTACGGGAGAAGGTATGGCAGGAAGTATATTTGAAGGAGCATTTGTTCCGGTGACGGAGGAACCGTATCGGCCGGGGGAGGAAAAAGTAACCCTGACGCCGGAGCCGAAACAAGCCACGCCGACCCTTAAGCCGACAAAGGAACCGGAAAAAGAAGAGGAAGTATCGGGAGATTCACTAAAACTATATATTGTTCAAAGCGGGGACACCCTGGCCGGAATCTGCAGGGCATTCTACGGGACGACCGCTCGTATGGAAGAAATAAAAGGCATCAATCAGATCACGGACGAAAATTGGATTTTTGCCGGGCAGGAAATTTATCTTCCGTAGTTCGTTCACAAAACATTCACGTTTCAAACACAAAAGCGACTTGAAGGAAGGGTAATATATTGTTAGGATAAAGTAAAGCAGATACAAAGGAAAGGTGAGAAAATGACATATAGTAAATTGAGAAAAAGAGTAGCTTGTTTTCTGGTAATGTTACTGATAGGATGTACATCGTGTAAAGCAGAGACTGCAGGAGAACATGCATCCGACGGGGCAGAGTCTTTTACAACACAGGGACAAGAAAAGAAGGGAGAAACAGCCGGGGAAAAGGAAATTCCGGTTGCAACACAGGCACCGGAAGTAAGCACGGGAATTCAGGAGGTGCTGGAGAAAGAAAAAACGGAAGAGGAAGAACGAACCGCTACGGTAAAATTAAGCGATGCGGGAATAGAAATCATCGGAACCGGGTGTACGGAAGAAGAAGGCCGATTGAAAATAAAGGAAGCCGGCACTTATGAAATCAGCGGTACGTTATCAAACGGAAGCATTTTTGTGAATGTGGATAATGAAAGCGAAGTGCAGTTAATATTAAACGGGGTTACCGTACATAATGAGACCGGTGCAGCCATTTATTGTAAAAAGGCGGCAAAAGTAACTCTTACATTGGCAGAAGGATCGGTGAATAAACTCTCGGACGGGACCGGATATGTTTTTGAGGAAGGAGAAGACGAGCCGGATGCCACTTTGTTTGCGAAGCATGACATGGTGATAAACGGGTCCGGTGCATTGCAGGTTAAGTCTGCCTATGCAGATGCAGTGAAAGGAAAAGATTCTCTCTATATCTTAGGCGGGGAAATTACGGTAAACGCCGCAGATGACGGAATTGTGGGGAGAGATCTGTTGTATGTTGCCGACGGAACTTTGACGGTGGATGCAAAATCCGACGGATTAAAGGCAACCAACGATGCGGATGGTTCTTTAGGGAATATTGTAATTGACGGAGGAACTTTTCGTATTGTTTCCGGAACAGACGGAATTCAGGCGGAAAAAGGCGTGACTGTGAACGGCGGAAAAATTTCCGTAAAAACCGGAGGGGGTTCTGAAAATGCCTCCGAAAGAACAGAGACATCGGGATTTGGAGGAGGAAGAGATTGGGGAAACTGGGGCAGACCGGGAATGACTGTGGGAACCGGGACGGAAGAAGATACTCCTTCAGCAAAAGGCATAAAAGCAGGTACCGTATTGTCCGTTACCGGCGGAACATTTGAACTGAATACCGCAGATGACGCCATACATGCAAATACGGACGTTGCAATTACCGGTGGAGATTTTCGTATTACTTCCGGAGACGACGGAATGCATGCGGATGAGACGTTATGGATAGAAGGAAACAGTATTCTTCGAATTACAAAAAGTTATGAAGGGATTGAGGGCTTAACCATTGTAATTGCCGGAGGAGAAATCGAAATTACGGCATCGGATGACGGAATCAATGCGGCAGGCGGGGCGGACGGTTCCGGACTGGGACGTCCGGGAGCCGGCATGTTCGGGGAAGGTCAGGGAGAAGTTATCATAAACGGAGGAAGCCTTACAGTGAATGCGGACGGGGACGGATTGGATTCCAACGGAACCCTGACGATGAACGGTGGCACCGTTTTGGTGTACGGCCCTACAAGCGGAGGAAACGGTGTTCTTGACTACGGCGGAACATTTTCTTTAAACGGAGGAACGTTACTTGCCGTAGGAAGCTCCGAAATGGCGCAAACGCCGACACAATCTTCCGGACAATATTCCGTGGCAGCGGTATTGCCCTCGAATGCACAGGCAGGAAGTCAAATCGACCTTGTAATAAACGGAGACACCGTGATTTCCGAAAAAGTACCGAAAGCATTTCGATATGTTGTGGCATCGTCTAAGGAGTTTACCGCGGGAGCAGAGGTTGCTGTTGTTATAAACGGAGAAGAAAGCGCCGGCGGAACACTGGAAGACGTAGTGACCTGTTTTGGTGAGAATTTCGGCGGAATGGGTGGCTTTGGCGGAATGGGTGGCTTTGGCGGAATGGGCGGCTTTGGCGGAATGGGTGGTGCCGGCAGAGGGGAAAAGGATGCTTTCGGCGGAATGGGTGGTTTTGATAAAGGTATGGGTGAAAAGCCGATACGACCGGGGAACGGATGGCCGATGGTGCCGGAGGAGGGAGAAGAAATACAGAACCCGGATTGACGGAACGAAAACTTTGTATTATGATGTAAATAGAAAAGCACGCGCAATCAAGTGACTTGCCGTGCTTTTTATTTCCTTTCGGGAGAGGGAGGCGAAGGACATTTATGAAAAAAGTGAGGATTGCGACACTTGTTTTTGTGGTGTTGTTGCTTGGCGGGGGAATTGTGTACGCGGTGTTCGGCAAGAAAGATTACAAAAGCTTTGAGGTTGTACAGGAATTGGAAACCGGGGAATCGTTGGAATATGTCGAAGTAGACGGAGAACTGGTGCGATGCGGAAAAGAGGGAGCGCAGGCAGTAACAAAGGATGGTACATTGCTTTGGAATGTTACTTACGAGACAATGAAAAATCCGAAGTTTGAGTTTTGCGGTTCCATGATGGTTGTGGCAGATATCGGTTCGAAGAATTATTTATTGTCCGATGGGACCGGAAGCACGAGATCTTTTTCCGTGCCGTATCCGATTCAGGCGGTCAGTGTGGCGAAAAACGGCGTGACGGCTGTGTTAATGAATGCGGAAGAGGAAGATTATATCTATTTGTACAGCAAAGAAGGAGAGCTTCTTTCTGAAATCGAAACGGTGGTAGCGAGAGACGGATTTCCGCTGGCGGTGGCATTGTCGGAGGATGGAAAGAAGTTAATTACTTCCTATATGAAAGTGGAACGGGATGAACCGGTAAGTTGTGTGACCTTTTATAACTTTGGGGAAGTGGGACAAAATTATGAAAGTAACCTGGTAGGACAAGTGCAGTATTTAGAGTGTCTGGTACCGAGGATTTCGTTTTGGGACAATGATACGGTAATGGTCGTGGGAGAAAACGTAATGGAATTGTTTTCTATGGAAGAACGTCCGAAATCCGTACAGAAAAAAGAAATCACGGCAGAAGTGAAAAGCATTGCGTTCGGTGATTATTTTTGTATGATAACAAAGAATAAAGAAGGACAGGAAGTGTTAGAGGCCTATAACAAAGCAGGAGAGATCTGTATGAAAAAGGTGTTGACATTTCCGTATATAGGTTTGCATACCGCAGGAAAAGAAGTGGTATTATATAGTTATTCGGGATGTGAAGTTTATCATGTAGAAGACGGGCTGGTGTACCAAGGAACCTTTGCAAACGGAATTCGTCAGATGTTTGTAATCGGCGGAAACCGGTATTACATTATCGAAGACCGTGGGGTTCGGGTAATCAAGCTGGTATAACAAAAGAGGGGAGATTTTTATGAATTGGATATTAATTGCGGTACTTGCAATCATAGCGGCGTTGGGATTTATCGGGTTTAAAAAGGGATTTGTGAAGGTGGCGTTTTCTTTGGTGTCAACCATTGTGGCGCTGTTGGTTGCGATGCTGTTCAGCCCGATTGTTGCGGGAGTGATGAAAAATAATGAGGCTATTGTAGGTTTTTTTGATGAGAAAATCGGTATGATTGTAGACTTTTCCGGGGAAGAGGCGAAAGAGGAAAACGTAAGCGAACAGGAGTCTTTTATCAATACATTACCGCTTCCGGAAGCATTAAAAGATTCTTTGACAAAAAACAATACGGCAGAAAACTATGTATCCATGCAGGCGCAAAATTTTGAGCAATATGTGTGTCGTCAGATTACCAACATGATTTTAAATGCGATTGCCTTTGTTGTGACCTTGATTATTGCGGTGATTGCGCTGATGATACTATGTAATACATTGAATTTGTTGGCAAAACTTCCGGTGTTGCGTCAGCTTAATACCATGGCAGGACTGGCGGCCGGCGTTGCTGAGGGGATTTTGCTGGTATGGGTGCTCTTTGTGGTTTTGACCATGTTCGCCGGTTCGGAATTCGGTCGGGATGCAATGGAAATGATTGCGAAAAATCCATTGTTGGATTTCTTATATAAGAACAATCTGGTTTCAAAGTTTATTGCAAGAGGATAATTCTGGCTGTTTGGAAAGAAACGAATGCGAAGTGTAAAATAGACTTGAAAAATTACGGATTTTTTGTTATGCTATGGAATGTAAGCACTTACATTTTGCGAGTAACAAAAGACGATACTATTATAAAGAAGAAAGAGGAAAAAAGATGGATGTATTAACACAGTTTCAGAAGCTTGGAATTATTCCGGTAGTAAAGATTGATGATGCGAAAGATGCGGCACCTCTTGCAAAGGCTCTTTGCGAAGGCGGTTTGCCGGTGGCGGAAGTTACCTTCCGTACAGATGCTGCAGAAGAAGCGATTCGTCAGATGGCACAGGCATGCCCGGAGATGTTAGTGGGTGCAGGCACGGTGTTAACCACAGAACAGGTAGATCGTGCGGTGGCAGCGGGCGCAAAGTTTATCGTGAGCCCGGGATTAAATCCGCGTGTGGTACAGTATTGTCAGGAGAAGGGTGTTCCGATTACACCGGGAACTTCCAGCCCGACGGACATTGAACAGGCATTGGAGCTTGGTCTTGAAGTGGTGAAATTCTTCCCGGCAGAAGCCTCCGGCGGTATTGCAAAGATTAAGGCGATGGCTGCACCGTATACAAAAGTAAAGTTTATGCCGACCGGCGGTATTAATGCAAAGAATCTGATGTCCTATTTGGATTTCCCGAAGATTATTGCTTGCGGCGGAAGCTGGATGGTAAGCGATGCATTAATTAATGAAGGAAATTTTGACGAGATTAAACGTTTGACCAGAGAAGCAGTCAATACGATGCTTGGATTTGAAATTGCCCACGTGGGAATCAATGCAAACAGTGAGGAAGAAGCGGACGGAATCGCCGGGTCCTTTGAAAAGTTATTCGGATTTACGAAGAAGGTGGGGAACAGTTCCGTGTTTGCGGGTTCTGCCATTGAGGTAATGAAGACTCCGTATCTGGGAGCCCATGGACATATTGCAATTCGCACGAATTATATTGATCGCGCAAAGTATCATATGGAATTACAGGGCTTTGAATTCGATGAACTTTCCGCAAAGAAGGATGCGAAAGGCAATTTGGCTGCGATTTATTTAAAGGGGCAGTTTGGAGGCTTTGCCGTTCATTTGGTACAGAAGAAATAGTGTTTCTTCTATAATAAAGAAATTATGGGATAAGACCTTAAGGGGGGCGCATTCTTTTTTGCGTCCCCCTTTTTGCGGAAACAGATACTAGATATTGAGATGAAAAGACAGGGGTTCCACAATAGAATGATGTTTTTAAAAACCTTGAAAAATAAGGAAAAAATAAATTAAAAAAAGGTGTTGACAGAAGAAAGAAACGGTGTTATACTAACGAAGCTGTCACAAAAAAAGCGGAAAAACAAAGAACTGTTTTAAAAGAAAGATTTTTAAAATAATTCAAAAAACCGCTTGACAAACACGGATGACTGTGGTAAACTGGTTAAGCTGTGTCGGTTAAAGGACAGCAAGATGAACCTTGATAATTAAACAGTAAGACAACCCTGAAAATTCATTTGAAATTTTCATTCTG
>JAFVSN010000055.1 GCA_017503735.1 Lachnospiraceae bacterium | reverse complement strand
CATCGAAGGAGTCATGAGCGGATTAAACGCCAGGAGAGTACTGAATGCCGTCGGAAAAAGACCGTAAGGAAAACACGGGAGCTAAGCCGCAGCATGAGCCGTACGGCTCTCGCCAGGCGCACGCTCCCCAGGCGTCGCGGGCATACGGGCGGTCGGAAAAAGACCGTAACACAAGCCTTGTCCAAAACACAGACGCCCAGAAAGAGGTCTTAGACTTCATCATACAGTCCTTCTACTCTTCCCCGAAAGACGCAGAAGAACTCAAAACAGCCGTCATCATTGCGAATGACAACGCCTCAAAAACCCCGAATGCAGACCGCTGGTTCATCGAAGGTGTCTTTGCCACACTCAGACACCTCACGCACAATGGAGGAAACAATGCCGGAACTTTGCACCATGAGTGACGTTTTCATCCTGAACAAAATCAAATCAGGAGACTGGATTCCTTCCCTGGACACCGGAGAGGTCTACTCAAACACCAAAAAGGGATTCCTCAAAACCACGGTAAACCATAACGGATACCGGGTGATTGGAAAAACAACAGTCTCCCACATCATCTGGGTTGCCGCAAACGGACCGGTCCCTTACGGCATGCAGATAGACCACATAAACGGAAACAAACAGGACAACCGACTCTGCAACCTCCGTCTCGTCACCGCATCCGAAAACCAGATTCTCACCCGCGGAACACTGACCTTCTCCCAGGCACAGGAAATCAGAAAACGGTACGCAAAAGGAGGAATCTCCCAGAGAGAACTTGCCAGGGAATACCGTGTAAAACCGGATACCATCCGCAGAATTGTCAATAACAAGACATACTTAAAAGAACTCAACACAGAAAACGTCCCGAAAGAAACCCGGGAAAAGATTCTGCAGGCATACCGGAAAGGACGGTCAATCAACACCATCAGGAACGTATTCGGCATACAACAGGGAATTGTACGCCAGATAATCAGCGAAGAGCTGAGGAAAATCACCCCGGAGGAAACAGCATGAAAACCCCGCAGGAATATCTGGATATTATCCAGAATGTACACCCGTGCCCCATAGAATCCGGGTTCGAGCGTGCAGCATGGCTGTATGAAACAAGAGAAGCACTTCGGTGGATGCTTGACTTCGTCGAGCTTGAATACAAGCATCAGATAGCCGAAATCCAGGACAGAGGTCTCACCTCCGACCGGTATCAGCTCTATGCAAAATACCGGAACTACACAAAAGTCAACGTCCGCGAGGTGGAACAGTACAGCACAGAACTTTTTGAAAAACTCGTCCACATCAAAGCAACGGACGCTGAAAAGATTCTCGGACGCCACACCCTCTACCAGGAAGCAGCAAATATTCTCGGTTCCGACATCAGAAGATACGAAACCGTAAACGCAACGGAACTCGCAAAAGCCGTTCCGCAGCACATCTACGACCGTCTAACGGAAAAAGAAGAACGTCTCATGGACTATGAAATCGAAGAGGTGACCGCGATATGATTCCAACATGGAGAACACACGCAAAGCTCCGTGACAGAAAAGAGCTTGCTATCCTCGTGATGGAGGAAGGTTCTGTCCCTGCGATTGCCAGGCGTGTCGGCTGCTCAAAGTCATCAGTCAAAAGTGCCCTTCTCTTCCACGGGCTTGCACAACAGGAGACCGTGAGAAAGAAGGTCTGAGAAAAAAAGTGCTCTGCACAACCCCCTCTCTTAATTATTTTTTCACCCGCCCGTATGCCCGCGACGCCTATGTGGCATGCAGACGCTTCGCGTCTTTAGCCACAAGATGTTTGGGGATTTTGACATATCATATGTCGAAAATCTATGCGCGCCAGTGGTGCGGATGAAAATAAATGATATGAGGTAAATATCCAAAACGGGCACCCTCATGGTTTATCTATGAGAATCACCCAAACGGCAGTCACATAATAACCCTTTGGAGTTCACAGCAAAAAAACCATACCAGAACGGTGCCAGAAAATCCGGGTTTCACCCATGTCACAGCGAAAAGTTGCTCATTACAAACAGCGTCAGCTCTGATGTTTCGCATCCTGTGTTCCACAGCCTTTATGATTTTTTATTTACACTAATTTAATGGGATAAAATTTTGAAAAGTGAAAAAACGGTGTTTTCATTTTGAAAAATGAAAAAACCTCACGAAAGAGTACTTTTTTGATTTACAAAACCTGATTCTGACTGCTGATTTATTGCACAGATTTTAGAAGATTGTAGCCGTGCTTTTTATACTACAGACAAAACAGCCGGAAAGTGCGTTCATGATATAATAAGATAGAGGGAGCCCGTTTTTCATTTCTACCCCTATAGCCTTTTCCAGACCATACAAGATTGAGTAAAACAAAAGTATGAACTGAAAAAATAGATAAATAGTGTCAGATAGCTATTCAGGGGTTTTAGCGCAGAGATTAGCTGAAGTAGAGGTCGCCCTCTTTATTCAGATATACACAAATATCCTCTTTCACCTGCCGGCCTTTAAACTTCTCCGGAATATAGGATGACAGCCGGTTAATCAGACCAAGCGTATCATAAATAATCTTCACCTTCGTCGGAGCTGCTGCCGCATAAATCATCTTCGGCGCATCCATTAAATCAGTGCCTGCCGGAATCGTACAAAGCTCGGTTGCATCAAGCGTATACAAAAACTCCAGTGTCTCCTTTGCCCGGCGGATGTTTTCGTTTGCAGACTTCTCTATAGTACAGATGTTTGCCTTCGACGTACCGAGACGGTCAGCAATCTGCTGCTGAGTCATCCCCTGCTTCCTGAGACGAATAACTTCCTTCTGTCTGTCGGTGAGAAGAGTATCTTTCATATCAATTAATAGAACCTCATTAACAATAAAGACATTGGATTAATCAACCTGGAAAACACCGCGCGAAATAATCTCCAAAATCGGAAGGAAAAATATCCGAAAAAAGAGCAGGGAAGAGAAGTGAGAGCAAAAGCCCCGTCGATTCCGGAAAAGAAAAACCAGCATACAGGCCTTCTTAGAAAATACCGCATGAATTAGAGCGGATTCAAACCATGATAGAATCATTCACAAGCCTTATATTGATTCTCGTCAAAATATTTGATGTTCTCATTCAACAAATGAGAGGTGTATTAAATATGGTAGTAAAGGTAGGAGTTGCAAAGCTCGGCAACATCGCAGCAGGTGTTATGGCAGAGCTTCTTTTAGATGAGCGTGCAGACCGTGAAGACATGATGACCTTCATGGCAACCTCTGGAACCAAACTGCAGAAGGAAGACGTTGACCGCGTCGTTTCCAACCT
>JAFVSN010000054.1 GCA_017503735.1 Lachnospiraceae bacterium | reverse complement strand
TGCCTGCGGCCAAAGTCCCAACGTATGATCCACATAATATTTATCAAATCCGGAAGCCGCAATCTCCTCCGGTGTCAAATCCTTGGTAAGTTGATGGATAATTGCGGAAACAATCTCCATATGGGCCAGCTCCTCGGTGCCGATATCCGTGAGTACCCCTGCCACTTCACGATACGGCATGGAATACCGCTGGGAAAGGTAACGCATGGAAGCCGCCAGTTCTCCGTCCGGTCCGCCGAATTGACTCATAATTACCATAGCCAGCTTCGGATTGGTCTGCTTAATGTTTACAGGGTACTGCAATCTTCTCTCATAACTCCACATTACTTACACGCTCCTTCCCACGGCCACGGATATTCTACCCATTTCCAGCAATCATCACAAAAACAATCATAGGAAGAAAGCGGTCCGTAACATGCCGTATATTCCTTTACCATCTGCTCTCTTACTGCGCACATATCGCGGTAATAGGCCAATGCCTCCTCACACTTCGGATGTGTATCCAAAAACAGGCGCGCCTCGTCCATGGCAAAGCTTGCTTCGCTTATCTTGTGCAGCAACGTCATTCTGTCTTTTTCTGCGCCCATCAGTTACATCTCCTTCCATAAAATTCAAGATCCAGCTCCTTAAAAATGGTGCCGGTAGAAAACCCTTCACAAACCTCATACAGTTTTCTCCAGCTCTGCCACGGCACATACGCCATAGCAAGTGCTTTTCCCGGCATATCGTCCTCACAACATGCGCCGTACTTCTTCACTTCCCGATACATGGATTCCACCTTACAGTCGCAATCCATCCCCGGCTTTACTTCCGGTTTCTTACAGTCGCAGTCCATCCCCGGCTTCACTTCCGGCTTCTTACAACCGCAATCCATCCCCGGCTTCACTTCCGGTTTCTTACAGTCGCAATCCATTCCCGGCTTTACTTCCGGTTTCTTACAGCCGCAGTCCGTTCCCTGCATCACTTCTTCTTTTTTACAGCCGCAATCCATTCCGCCGGCATATCTTCTGTTACCGTAATTTCCGTAGTTCCTATAATTATTCATAGCAGACTCCTTTCCTTGCTTTCCGTAATCTATCATATGAATTCCTTCCTGTTTTGTGAAACGTGAATTTCTCTTGCAAATCACTTTCTGTAGAATTATAATAAATCATGGAAAACACTTACGGCCTTTTCCACAAAACGACGGAATAAAAGGAGAACTACGCTATGGCAAGTACGGGAAAATGTGAATATTGCGGTGGGCTTATCCTCAGTAGTGATAAAACCTGTCCCTCCTGTGGTGCCGCCAACCTTCTTTATGTGGAGGATGCACCCTCTGTGGTACTGACCCCCCATACCATAGATGAACTGAAAGAATATTGTGCGGAGCGCAACATGCCCTTACATCGCATGCGGTTCTTTATCGGAGAGAACTATCAGAAGCCAAAAGCCTTCGGTATCTATCAAAACTCTGCCGGCGAGTTTGTGGTTTATAAAAACAAAGCCGACGGTTCCCGCTCCATACGATACCTGGGACATGATGAAGAATATGCGGTAAAAGAGCTATATCTGAAATTATTGGACGAGTGCCACAAACGAAACATCTGGCCGGATACCCCGGACGGCAAACCACCGAAAATCGCGAAGCAAAACTCACCTAACAACAAAAAGAAATCCAAATCATGGTTAATTTTTTTGCTCCTGTTTTTCGGAATGGCGGTACTATGTTTCGGTTACGCATTCCTAAAAGCACTTTTTATCAGTATCGGTATTTTCGAGGAAGTCAAATTAGGCATTTTCTCTTTCCTCAGCTTTGCCTTGTATTATCTGTACAACCTTATCTACGTCCGTACCGTTCTGGTTGACCGGGAGAAACAAACGTGGGCACACTCCCCAGATAATAATGTGTTCCTAAAGAAAGAACATTTTATCATCGGTGCCTTGTTCGCTACGGCAGTTACTGTGATTAACCTGCTGTTAAAGCACCCGATCTTTTATATGGACCTCTTTTCGCTTGCAGCATTATCCCTTTTTGCTTCCTGGGGAATCCCCCTTCTCTTTTTCGTTATAAAAGAACTCCTGGGTTCACTTTTAAAGAAGTTGCTTCCCAAGAAAAAAAGGGCAAAGAAAGCAAAAGAAAGTTCCTGGAAGGCTACGGCTGTTTTGTTGGCTGTCAGCACCCTTATCATTACCGTCACGCCTATTATGGAGGGCAACAAAAAAGAGGGCTACTATCAAACCTCCACCGGTATCTTTTACAAAATAGAAGATGATGTTTACGAGTACACGGATTCCGGGTGGAGTTTCACCTCCTATTCTACCGATTACTTGGACCCGGGTGATTACGTTTATATGTATGATGACACCTGGAGCTCCGACTGGGATATGGATTCTTCCGACCGCTTCGAAGATTCTTCTTACTACGACGATTATCATGATACGGATTCCGATTATGACTCCGGTAGCAGCTACGATTCCTGGGACAGCGGCGGAACCGACTGGAGCAGTGATTGGTAAGACCGCTCCGATTCAAAACCCGAAAAAGAACATGGGATGTCGCTTCACTGCGACATCCCATTCTTTCTTCTTTTTGCCAGAATCCCTCCGATGCGTCCGGTCTCCTTTGCCGTAAGCGCACCCCATCCGTCCGCCATCACCCGGTCAAACAAACCCAGTTCCTTTGCAATCTCATACTTTACCAGTTCTTCTGCCGATAATTCTTCCAATACAATAGGCTTCTTTTTCTTCATTCTTTCTCTGTAACCGGTCCTTTCCTTACTCATATTTCGTACTTTTATTCTCTGCGCCGTCCGCGACCCGGTTCCGCAGATTTTCCACTTACAGTATTGACCTATTTTGTAAAGTTATTCCTGTTTTCCGTGCGATTAAAACTTCCTTTAAACTCCCGCCATGCCTGTCGCACAGACTCATCTGCCGCCACTACGTTTAATTCTGCCCCGATAAACATAATGTACATGCAGGCATACACCCAAATCATACAAAGAGCTACCGCCGTCAAGCTTCCGTACATAGCCGAAACGCCCGCCATATGGTCAATATAAAAGGAATACAAATATGAAAAGCCCATCCATCCGATCGCAGTTAACAACGCTCCCGGCAATTCGGGAGCATAGGCAATGCATTTCCTGTTCGGGACAAATAAATATATCGCAAAAAAGAAACCCACAAGGAACAAAAAGGACACAATCGTCCGCAAACTGATTACCAGCAACGCCACATGTTCCAATAACGGGAAAATACTCTGTATCTTCATGTAAATCTGATTTCCGAACACCAACAGTACCAATGTCAGCAACAAGACCACTGCAAACACAAGCGTATACCCTACAGACCACAACCGCAGAACAAAATAGTTTCTCGTTTCTTTGTTTCCGTACACCGCATTCATCCCCTGAATAATCGCCAAAAATCCTCTGGATGCCGACCACAATGCGGCAATGACGGAAATTGAAAGCAACGCTCCCGATGTCTTTTCCCGTACCTCCCGCAACAGCATCCCCACGAAATCCCCCACCACCGGCGGAAACACGGAGTGAATCGCAGACAATATTCCCTCTGTACGAACCGGCAAAAAACGAAACAAGGTCAATAAAAAAATCAGAAAAGGCAAAAAGGAAAGGATCACAAAAAAGGCTGTCTGCGCCGCAAAGGCAGATACGGTATCTTCCCGTAGCTTCCTAAGAAACGCCCTTACCATAGAATACCCTGCCCGAAACATACCGTTCTCCTTCCCTATCATCCACGCTCCATCAGTCGTAAATAAATCCGATTTCTGTTCCCGGATAATACTCTTCTATAATTTCTTCACAGGAAAACCCGGCTTCCGCCATGGCATCCGCACCGTACTGGCTTAAGCCCACACCATGCCCGTAACCGCCTCCGGTCACAAGATAGCCCGGTTCTCCTTCATAAATTCCCCTTTGTAAAACAACAAATGCACTGGGAAGCATAGCGGCTCCGTTTACGATTTCACCGTTTTTTCGTTCAATCGGCATTTTCCCCGGCGCCAGCACGGCACGTATATTATATTCATTTTTTACCAAAAATACTCCCTCACTTCCCACCAGCAACAGTTTTGTGGCAACACCTCCCTTTCCGCGTTCATAAACCCGGATTTGTTCTATTGTCCCGACTTCCTTGATTTCTTTACTGACAAAAGAATCCGATGCCGCCTCGTAGGTAAGAATCTGTTCCGGAACGGCGCTGTACCGGGTCCGAAGCACCTCATCTACCGTACCCGACAATGCTTTTAAGGGAAGGAAGGTCTGCCAACGATACCACGGGCTGCGGGAATCATAGGTTTCTTCTTTTCCGTAAAGAAATTCACGCATTGCTCCGTCTTCCTGCAATTCCAATGTCGTCGCGACAACTTTCTCTCCGGAATCCCATCGCGTATCTCCCTCCGCCATCTGTTCCGTCGTATGTAATTTTCCCGGCAGATACGGAACTTCCTCCGCATGTTCCCACACATCCGCTGCCGAGGTGGTATGCCCCGACGACGTTGAAAAATAGTAGCATTGTGCCACCTCTCCGCCATAAAATAAAACCTGCCCGTGGGTATCCTTTACCGCCAAACGGGAGGCTTCGCTTTCTCCGATGTTGTTATACACCTGACTGGACACACTGTCATCCACATGAGCTCCATACTCCGCATACCGATTGGCCAACAATCCCGTGTAGGCATAACTGCGGGCACAGATTGCCTGGGCTTTTAATGCCTCTGTTTCAAAATCCGATGGCATTTCGCTGGGAAGCACCGCATACAAATACTCCTCCAACGTCACTTCATTTACCAGCAAAAGTCCATTCTCTCTCCCTTCGATTTCCAGAGTTCCACGATAGGAAGGAGTTCCTCCCGACCGTTTCAGGTTTTGTACCGTTATCTTTCCCTCTCCTTCTTCCGGCACTATCACCCGCCGTTCTCCGTTTTTCTCAAAGGTTTCCTTTGTAAAGCTGCACACCTCTCCTGCCTCAAAGGAACTGCTCTCTTCTCCGCAAATAACCCGGTAGGCGCAATCGGCTGTCACATCCACCCGGGAATGAAAAAATCCTTTGTACCCCTCCGTACCGATCAGTACTCGTATGCTCTCGATTTCCGGTTCCTTTACCAAAAGAGACGCACACAGTTTTCCGTTTTCCAAAACAAACTCTGTGTCCACCGAGCCCACCAGAACCTTTCCGGAAGGTTCCTCCGCCACACCGTCATAGAGCCGGTATACCTTAAACTCCTCCGTCAATGACAAAACACCGTACCCTTCCAGCTCCATACTTGTATCATCCACCCGCAAAACCTTTGCAACTATTTTATCCGGTTTCAACACAAGGGCAACAATCTCTTCTCCTACCACAGTCAGGTCTCCTACACAGGAAGAAATCTCCCCCTGTACCATTCCTTTGGTGCTATACTTTCTCTGGCTTCCTTCATAAAAAAATGTAATACTGTTTTCTGTGGATGAAAGAATCCAGACGTTTTTTAATTCCACCGGTTCCGTAATTTCCGGCGTAGGCGTTCCGGACGGACCGGTTCCCCTTAAAAAAATCCCCTTTTCTTTCAAAAAAAACAGCAGCACTGCCAAAAGAAGTACTGCCGTCAGAAAAATAATTTTCTTTTTCATAATCCCTCCGGACAATCTTTTTTACTAACCTATGAAGGTCGTCCGGAAAATATGCTATTCTTATCTCGTTGTTCTTCCCCCTATTCTTCCGCTTCTCCCGTCAATTTCTTGCCGATATTGGCAAACAGTGCCTCCACCAAAAGCTGTAATACCAGATAGAAAATCACTGCACAAAACAGCGCAAAAAACGGGAACCGGGTACGGAGTCCGTTTGCAAGCATTACCCGGGTCAAATCATTGACTCCGATTACGCCCACAACAGAAGACATCTGTAACAAAATGCACACCAAACGCTTGATCTCAAATAAGGACTGCTCCGTAACAAACGGAAGCAATGCAGAGAAAAATTCCCGTCTTGCCCTACGGTTTACCGCCGCATTTCTCCGGCTTGTCTCCTTTTTCACCCCTCTGGTCAAAATATCCGTCAAATGGCCGCCACCGTATAACCCAAAAACCAACACCGCAATCAACAAACCGCCCCGATGCATCCCCCCGAGGAAGGTGTAATACCACAACAAAAGTGCAAGATAAACCGGAGTTCCCTTTGTAAGAAAGGTCACCGCCACGCCGATCCGACGTAACAGCTTCTTCTCAGAGGTACGTAAAAAAGACAGCCCCGCAGCCAAAACGCCTGCCACACACAATGCCAAAACACAAATGAGCAGGGTAAACACACAGCCCTTTATAATACGCAGATATGCGCCGCCTCCGATCAAATTTTGATACACCGCATCATAGATTCTCCGTATCATACTTTCTTCCTCCATTCTTCATTCTATCCAAAGCCTATCTACTCTAAGGTCAGATACGCATATTCCTGCATGGTGTAATATCCCTTTGTCACCAGATACTCCTTCTCTCCCGGCGTCGTATTCTTACCGGTGCCGTAGGCAAACAGCAAGTCAACCTTGCCACTGTTTAATACCGTAAAGGAATCCTCTATTGCAATCGGAACCGGTTCATACCGATATCCGGTTCTCTTTTCCAACTCCTCCAAAAACGCAACGGAGAATCCGCAGGGAACTCCGTCCGCATCAAAGCGATCCACCGGCGGAACCGTTCCCGTCACGCCGACATATAACGTCTTTTTCCGGGATGCTTCCTTCGTTTCATACAACTCCATCGGAACATCCGCATCCACATAAGCCACCGCCAGTGCCTTTAATATTCCTTCGTCTTCCAGCTCGGAAATCGCCGCATCCAGTTCCGCACACAAATCCGTCGCATCCTTCCGCAATGCCATAGCAAAAGAAAGACGTCCTCCCCCTTCTGCTCCGTTTGAGGTATCCTCCGGTGCCGTAAGCCGTACAAGGCCCTTTTCGGTACGAAGTAAATACTTTGCCGTCACATCCGGGCAACAAATTGCATCCGCGCGACCGCTTCTTAACTCATACAATAATGCATCGATCGTTTCCACCGTGCGATATCCGGAAAGCTTTGTTCCGAGAATTGTCTCAAATAAAATCTCCGAATTTTCTTCCGGAAGACTCGCCGAAGCAACACCGGCCAACACACAGCCCTCCAGCTCTTTTGTTGTGGTAATCTCCCGTCCTTTCGCATCCGGCTTGGCAAATCCTACGGCCGTCAGAAGAAGCAACAGCACCACGATTCCTATTACAGCCCAAAGGCCGATTGTTCTTGTCTTCATGTTACCCTCCGTTCTATTCCACCGTAAGACCGATAATCCGCTCGTCTCTTGTTCCTAACACCACCGTATTCCCGAACACTGCCGGCGTTGCTTCCAACGTCGTATTTAGGGAAACCGAGTCTAACAACTTACCGTTAGCGGCGTTCAATAACAGTACCGTTCCGTCGGAGCAACATTGCACCAGATACACCGCACCGATTTGAGAGTACAATGTCACGGTAGAACTCCAGGCATAATTTTCAAGCTCCGTCAACCAAACCGCCTCTCCCGTTTCGGTATCCAAAGATACTAAATACCCGGAAGAAAGGCCCGGAGTACGGGACACGGAATAAATAATCTGTCCCTCAATGGCTCCCTGCCCCAAAACACCGGTAGCAAGGATACCGCCTTCTACTCCATCCACGTTATGGCAGGCAAACGCCTTCTTCCAAACAATACTTCCGTTTGCCGCATTTAACTTATAAATCGCCACTTCTCCCATGGAATGCTCGTCTAACATCGCTTCCGTCAACGTGGTGGCCACATAAATAAAATTGCCCTTCTCTTCTTCGGAATAAATCGGGGAAGAATTCACATCCCCGTATACATCCTGAGCCCACACCATGGACATGGTATTCAAATCCAGACAATAGAATACGCCGCCGTTGTCGCCCGCATATAGATAATTCTCATTTACCACAGCAGAATTTTCCATTCCCCAGGTAAAGGCTTCTTCCGTTGCCCGTGCGGTAGAGTACGTGTAATCCACCACATGCTCCGGGGCTACCGAAAGGGTCCCCGCCGCCGGGTCATACTCCGTATTTAACTTTATGGTATACAACACACCGTTCTCTCCCGGATAAAAAAGCGTATCCGTTGCCGCATCAATCACCGGGGAACTGTCGTAAGCATGGAAGGTGCGAAACGCCATGTCGTCATTATAGCCGAACTCGTACAGCTTTGTTCCGTCAATCAGACTGTAAATGTAAGCTCTCGGACTGACATTTTCTCCGAACAATCCGGTCTGGGCATCCCCCGAACCGAGTACTAAAAGCGGAATCCCCGACGGATGCAGGGAAGCGGTTCCCTTAAACACCATCCCTACATGGATTGCATCCCGGCTTTCACTGCCGTCCTCTAAATCAAGAAAATGAATATATCCGTCCATACCGGAATAAATCACTTCCACAAAATTCTCTTTTGCCTTTTTCTCCGGATACAGATTCATACTCTGCTTTGTTTCCTCAGGCCAGGAAATAATAAGCGGTTGTCCGGTCCAGCCGTTTCCGGACCAAAAGCTTGTCCCGCTTGACTTTAACAACTTCCCGGTATCATAACTCCAAAAGGTTTCTCCAAAGGCTTCTTTTTCAATCTTCGCCGTACCGTAGGAGGCAGCCGTTCTGTGATAATTTCCCCGGAACGTAAAAATCCCTTCTACCTGTCCCGTAATCAATTCATTCTGAAAGAAAACCTGTTCCGGACGCATATATGCATAATCCTCGTTCCATACAACCGACTCACCGCCCTTGGTA
Source organism: Lachnospiraceae bacterium (assembly GCA_017503735.1). Taxonomy (GTDB): domain Bacteria; phylum Bacillota; class Clostridia; order Lachnospirales; family Lachnospiraceae; genus SIG307. Next base: position 19,483 of record JAFVSN010000054.1, on the reverse strand, counting down.
AAGCGAATCGTCTCCGTAATACCGAGTCTCACCGGAGCCGTTTGCTCCGTACAAGTCACTTTTCCGTCCGCATCCGCTGTATTTTCCGGATAATACTCCGTTTCTGCCATTCCCGTCGTGTCGTGCTTCAAATTATATAAATAGCGGATTCCTCCCGCTGCCGAAATTTTCTTAAGTATGAATAAACCCGCCACGCAACCCAACAGAAAAAGACCGGCAAATACCGCAATCGCAATCTTTGTTCCCTTTCTCATTCCGAAAACCTCCTGTTTCCATTCTCCCGTTCCCTTTTTATAAATTCCGCAACACCGACTGCAAATCCTGCACCGTTGCCACTTCAATCACTTGAATTCCTGCATTGTTTTTCTCGCCCTCCGTCTTTTTGCGTTTCGGCACAATGACGGTACGATACCCCATCTTCTCCGCCTCCGCAATCCGGGCCTGCATCAGATTTACCGCACGAATCTCTCCGGTTAAACCTACCTCACCGAAAGCTACGGTACGAGGCGGAAGCGGACGATTCCGATAGCTGGACAAAAGTGCCAGCACAATGGCTAAATCAAGGGAAGGCTCCGTAATCTTCATACCGCCTGCCACATTCACATACGCATCACAGCCCGCAAGGGAAATCCCGAGACGTTTTTCCAGTACCGCCATTAAAAGCGTCACACGGTTATAATCCGTGCCCGCAGCGGTCCGACGGGGCATATTAAAACTGGTAGGAGACACCAGTGCCTGTACCTCCACCAAAATCGGACGGGTGCCTTCCATTGCCGCCGTGACAACAGACCCCGGTTCATCCTCGGGACGTCCTTCCAACATATATTCCGACGGGTTCTTCACCTCACGAAGTCCCGCACCTGCCATTTCAAACACACCGATCTCATTGGTGGAACCGAACCGGTTCTTTACCGCACGCAAAATACGATAGGAAATATGGTTTTCACCCTCAAAATAAAGTACCGTATCCACCATATGCTCCAACATCCGGGGACCGGCCACCACACCTTCCTTTGTTACGTGCCCGATAATAAAGATTGTAATACCAAGCCCCTTTGCCAGACGAAGCAAAGAAGCGGTTGCTTCCTTAATCTGTCCCGGACTGCCCGGTGCCGCCTCTGTCTCTTCCCGGTAAATGGTCTGGATGGAATCGATAATCACCACTTCCGGCAAAATCTGCCGAACAGTTTCTTCCACCCGGTTCAGGCTTGTCTCCGCCAAAAGAAGCGTACTGCCGTCCGTTACCTGTAAACGGTCCGCCCGCATGCGAATCTGGCGAATGGATTCCTCTCCGGACACATAAAGCACCTTCCGCTCCTTCTTCGCCAATGCATAACACATCTGAAGAAGTAAGGTAGACTTTCCGATGCCCGGATCACCGCCTACCAAAACAAGAGAACCGACCACAATACCGCCACCCAGCACCCGGTCCAATTCTCCGATGCCGGTTACCATCCGTTCTTCCTCCCCGGTATCTACCTCGGACAAAAGAACCGGCTCCGCCGCCTGTAACGACGAAACGCCGTAAGCAGACTTTCCCTTCCCTGCTTGCGGCGCCTCTACCAAAGAATTCCACGCCTTACAGCCCGGACACTGTCCGAGCCATTTCGGCGATTCCATTCCACATTCTTTACAAAAAAACACTGCTTTCCCTTTTGCCATAACTCCCCCGGATATTCTACTGCTTTACTACACGAACCTGGGAGCTTCTGCCCGCTGCAAGTTCCAGACTGAACACCAGCTTACCGCCCAGATTCGTCTTCATCTTACCGATATTGGTACCGTCGATATAAAGCTTATACTCAGTCTCTGCCTCAAGGCCCAATGCAACCTGAGTATCCGTCGTTCCCACTACGGAAAAACCGACTTCTTTATCATTTGCGGAGAAATCCGTCACATCCGTACCCGGTACGGACTCATACGCAAACATTCCGTTGCGCTCTAACTTCGTAATCTCCTGAAATGTCTTTACTTTATACAAATCCCCGCCAAACAAAAAACCGTCGGCCTTTGCCTTTGCAGCAAGCGTGTAATCCCCAAACGCAAGCTTTCCGTTGTCCTGAACATAAATCAGTTCTGCCATTTTCTTATCCTCCTGTAACAGCCGTCCATCTGTTATTTGTTACAATATCAGTATAGCACAAATACTCTCTTTTTTCCACAAATTTTCACAGATTCATAAAAAGCTCATAATTCCTTTATGATTTCTTAGCCTTACGCACACGACGCAACCGAAGCGTCTCCTGTTCCGGCAGTTCCGCTTTCTGTACCGTCAAAACAACCGTATCCCCCGGCTCCGCTTTTCCGCTTAAAATCTCTTCCGCAATCAAGTCTTCCACATGCACCTGTACCGCACGGCGAATCGGTCTTGCGCCGTACTTTTCGTCGGATCCCTTTCTTATAATAAACTCCGTTACCGAAGCATCCGGCTTTACGCGCAGCGACAACTGCTCTTTGCACCGTTTCACCACTTCACCCAGTTGCAGGTTCGCAATCTCCTTTAATGCATCTCCGTTTAAAGTACGGAACACAATGGTTTCATCGATTCGATTTAAAAACTCCGGCTTAAACTCACGCTTTACCTCTTCCATCACTGCCCCGCGCATCCGCTCATAATCCGCCGATTCGTCCGCTTTACTTAAAAAGCCCAGATTCTTCGGCTCCATAATACGGCCCGCTCCGGTGTTGGAGGTCATAATAATAATGGTATTCTTAAAGCTGACCCGTCTTCCCTGAGCATCCGTAATGTGACCGTCTTCCAATACCTGTAACAAAATATGGAACACGTCCGGGTGCGCCTTTTCCAGTTCATCGAACAATACCACGGAATACGGATTCCTGCGAATCTGTTCGGAAAGCTGACCGCCCTCCTCGTGGCCTACATAACCCGGCGGAGATCCGATCATCTTGGATACACTGTGTTTCTCCATGTACTCGGACATATCCACACGGATTAATGCCTCTTCTTTTCCGAATACCGCCTCCGCAAGTGCTTTCGAAAGCTCCGTTTTTCCCACACCGGTCGGTCCTAAGAATAAGAAGGACCCAATCGGACGCTGCGGATTCTGCAAGCCCACGCGGGCACGTCGAATGGCTTTTGCCACTGCCAGTACCGCATCCTCCTGGCCCACCACCCTTTTTCTTAACACTTCCGGCAACTTCAATAACCGTTCGCTTTCCGCTTCGCACAGCTTTGCAAGCGGAATCTTTGTCCAGGCGGAAATCACATCCGCAACCATATCTTCCTGTAACACCGGCAATTCCTTTTCGGAAGCATCCTTCTCCTCCAAGCGACTTCTGATACGTTTCTGCTTTGCCGCTATGGCAATGGCCCCTTCCGTATCCCCGGCAAGTAACCGTTGCTCCTTTTCCGCTTCCAATTGTGCCAGCTGCTTTTCCTTATCATTATCTGCCACCGTTCCCGAAAATACCGACAACCGAAGCTTTGATGCCGCTTCATCCAACACATCAATGGCTTTATCCGGCAAAAAGCGGTCGTTAATGTAACGTTCGGAAAGCTTTACCGCCGCTTTCACCGCCTCATCACTAATGACAATCCCGTGGTGTTCCTCGTAGGTCTTGCGAAGCCCGAACAAAATCGCCTCCGCTTCCGCAAGGGACGGTTCCTCCACCACAACCGGCTGAAATCTGCGTTCCAGCGCAGCATCCTTCTCAATATACTTACGGTATTCTTCCCTGGTGGTGGCTCCGATTACCTGAAGCTCTCCCCGGGCAAGGGCCGGCTTCATAATATTGGAGGCATCCAACGCACCTTCCGCACCACCGGCTCCGATAATCGTATGCAGCTCATCGATAAAAATCAATACATCCCCGTCCTGCATTGCCTCTTCCATAACCCGCTTAATCCGTTCCTCAAACTCACCGCGGTACTTGGAACCGGCAACCATTGCGGACAAATCAAGAGACAACACCCGTTTCTTTTTCATGCAATCCGGCACATTTCCGTCTGCAATCCGGCATGCCAGACCTTCCACAACTGCGGTTTTACCGACACCCGGTTCTCCCACCATACACGGATTATTTTTCGTTCTGCGACTCAGAATACGAATCACTCTGCCGATTTCTTCTTCTCTGCCGATAACCGGGTCAACCTTTTTATTTCGTGCCGCCTCGGTCAAATCCTTGCTATATTTTTCCAGTAAGGACGCATTCTCTCCCTTATGCATCCGGCTTTTACTCGTCGCATACTCTGCTTTTGCGCGATTGGCATCAATTCCGATGGCCTCCAAAATAGCAAAATATAACTTCTGAACCGGAACTCCCAATGTATTCAAAAGACGCACCGCAATACAATCCGTCTCCTGTAAAATCGCCAAAAGTAAATGCTCTGTTCCGATTTTATCACTTTTATAGCGGACCGCCTCTGCCTCCGCTTTCTCTAAAATACGAGCCAGTCGCGGGGTATTCCCGATTTTCTTTCTACGGTCGTTTTTTTGCGGAGTAATCAACTGGGCAATCAACTCCTCCAGTTTTTCCTTTTGCACTCCGTTTCCCTGCAGTACCTCTCTCGCAATACATTCTTCATCTAACAGTGCCACCAGTAAATGTTCACTGCCGATATAGCCGTGAGATTTTTTCTCCGCTTCCTGCTGTGCAATGTATAACACCCGCTCTGCTTGCTCGGTATACAACTTTCCCATACGTTTTCCTTTCTGCCGTTTTACACTAAACTTGAAACTCCCTTAATACCTCATCCGTCACCCCATGGATTTCTTCCTCCGAAAGTCCCCGGCACAGTGCTTTCGCCAGCGAAATCCTCATCTCGTTTTTCAAACTCTCCATTGCCCGTAACTTATCACTGTTTACCGCCACCACTGCTCCGTTTCTGCGGTCTAACCGCAAATAGCCCTCCTGACGCAAAATCGCATAGGCCTTATTCACCGTATGCATGTTAATTCCGATATTTTCCGCCAGTTCCCGCACGGAAGGCAACGCCTCTCCCGGTAACAATTGGGCATTGGCAATCCCGTATATTATTTGATTATAAAGTTGCACATAAAGTGCTTCTTCACTGCCGAAGTCAATTCGTATTACCATCTGCCGTCGCCCTTTCTTCCGCATTACCGGTCATCAAACTCCTCGTCTTCCTGTCTCCGCCGGTACAATCTTACCACAATTAATAAAAGCAATACACAAAGTGCAATCATCATTGCCAAAGAAAACAACAAAAAGATCTGCTGACTCTTATACTTTGACAAAGCCTCGTATACAGCACTGTTATCTTCCTCTACCACCTGCTTAATTTCAATCCGTTCTTCATCAAAACGCTGCAGGGTCTGTTCCTTTCTGTCATAACGATAATATCCCACCATGCCCAGTTCGTCCTCTAACACCAGTACAAAAAAATCACTGTCCGGAGCTTCTCTCTTTACATAGGCTTTGATTCGCACACCATCCACAAAAAGGACTGTTTCTTCATATCCGGTAGGTGCCACATAGGCTTCCGGGTCTTCCGATACCGTATAAGAACCGGCATACAAAAGCACCGTTTTTCCGTTCTCTTCTGTAGCATGCAGACCTTCCTCATAGCCGCTTTCTTCCTTCGGCGGTTCCGGTACTGCCGTCGGTTCCGGTTTCTCTTCTTCTCTGGTTACATATAAATAATACCGTTTTTCGGTCCCGTTTTCTGCCGTAACCGTCACCACCACCGTATTACGTCCGATTTTCAATCCCGTACTTCCGTTCACACCCACCACCGCATTTGCATCCTCTGTCAGGGCACTGACTACAATCATTTCCGTGTCATAGGGTACCGTCACTTCGTACTCCCGGATTGTGGTGGCAAATGCCGGAGAAATCTTCCCCGGATTCACTTTCAGTGCCGACAAATTTGCATTATCGGAAGCATCTTTCGATGCCTCTACCGTCAATTGCAGCACATTACTGGAAACCGACATGGCATTTCCCGTACCGTAGGTATACACCATCGGCCGGCTGTCCAAAGAAAGCTCTGCCGTTCCTCTTGCAAGCGCCGTAAACCGTATGGCATAGGTTCTGCTTCCGTCACTTACCGGTGCACCCATATCCACGATTCTAAGCATACCGGCACCTCCTGTAATACAAGAAGGTGCCGTAGCAAAATCCATCACATCTGCATTATAAATCAAATACGCTTCAAAATCACCGATTCGCGCATCCTGTGGTGTTTCATCTTCTGTAGGTTGCGCCTGAATCGTCAACGTCACTTCAAATTCGTCGCCGACCCGTACAACCTCCTCTTCTACCTGCAAATCAATTGTTGCAACTGCAGCCTGTGCCGTTTTCGTACTTCCGAATCCCAGCACAGCGGCAACCAAGATGAAAAACAACACTCGTTTCATTTTGAATCTCCTCTGCTATTCTCTTACCACATACAGTACATATTCCCGTCTGTCACCGTTTTCTGCCAGTACATAAACCGTAAGCTCATTCATTCCTTCCTGTAAAGTACGATAACCGTCTCCGGTCACCACTGCCTTCTTACTTACCGGCGTCGCATTAATCATAATCACTTCCACATCATGGTCCACAATCAGGGAATAAGTATTGCTTGACGCACCGTCAAAGCTTGGTGTCAGGGAAAGGGTCTTTCCGTCAACTTTTTGTACAGTCAGCTTCGATAAATAATTATTCGGATTATACGCCGTTCCCGGTGCCGCACATACCTTCTCCGGCATGCTTTCGAAAACCGGAATCGAGAATACAATCGGACTGCCGGCTGTTCCCGTATATGCCTGGGCTGTTTTCTTACCCTCGGAAGACGGTGCTACCACATTTGCCATATACTGATGACTGTATGTATAGGTCGGTGTCATATTGAACTTCTGGAGATAAATCGTGTTCTGTCCGCGATTAATGTAGGAATTTCCGATGATATAGGCACCGCCCACAATCGCATTATAACGGTTATCCCAAGGAATCAGAGATGCGCTGTTTAAGACATCGTCCGTGCTGCTTCCGTATCTTGCATACTTCAAACCGTTGGCAATGGCACCGCCCGGCTTTGTACTATGGTATGCCCCGATATTGTAAAAATTATACAACCCTTCATATCCGGAAACCGTACCGGTCACACTGTTGCTGACCGTAGTTGTTCCCGTAATGATCTCCTGTTTTACACGGGTTGCCAAATGATACGGGCTGACACCGGAATACTTTGCCGCCTCAATAAAGGTCTTTGCATAACTGATAGACTTTAACTGTCCGGAAGCATCCTTGTACATATAGCTGGTATTATATAGCGGTGTATATTTTAAAATGTTCTCTACACCCGCTTCCGTTTGGTACGTCGGTTCAAAATTCAACACCTCAAACTGGAAAATCGCTTTGTCATCCAGGAAGTTTCTCGGGTCCATATAATACTCCAGTGCCGCTTTGGACGCCGTTACCCAGGTAGAACCGTCGTACACAATAAAGCTGTCTGTCTTCCAGTTGTACGCACCCTCTTCCAGAGACTTCCATGCAACACCGTAACTGTTCGGAATCAGGTTCTTACCCGGAATATTCTCTTCTCTTATAGCATCTTCCCAGAATAATCCCGTGCGATATGCCTTAAATACCCAGTTCGGATACTGCTCATGCAATTCACGTAAATATGGCTTATAGGAGTCCGGGAACCCTTCTATCGTCAAGTTTAGCTCAAAGTCCGCACTGATACCGGAACCCCATGACTCATTTCCCCAAATATCCAGACCCGGAATCGGGGACGGAGGTGCCGGCGGATCGCATTCCGTTATATACTTGTCCAGAATATAACCATAATAATCTTTGCTTTGATAGGTCACACCTACATGACGATACAGATTATCATCCTCATCCTTATATAGACCATATAACTTTAAGTAAGTTGCTTCGGAAACTGTCACACCCTTTGTGGTGCCTTCAATCTTCACACTGGTCACACCACCCATCGGCAGGCTCTTTAACATAAGTGCCGATGCGGACGGATGCTTTGCTTTTCCCCAACCGTCCTGTATACCTTCCGTATTCTCTTTCGCCTCGGAACTCGGACGCACGGACGGAGTCGGCGTTACCCCCGGGGTTGTTGTTCCCACAGAAGAGGAAATCGGCGGATCGCATTCCGTAATATACTTATCTAAAATATAGCCGTAATATTCTTTTCCCTTGTAGGTGGCAGCCACATGGCGGAATATCTTACCGTCTTCGTCCACGTACTTACCGTAAAGTTTTAGCAAATCATCCCCATCTACGGAAACACCCTTCGTGGTTCCTTCTACCTTTAAGCTGGTGCCACCGTTTATCGGCAACTCCTTCAGTACAATCTTTGATGCTGTCGGATGAACTGCTTTTCCCCATCCATCCTGTACCCCCGGAGTATTCTTCTTTGCCTCTGCGGAAGGGGTCGCTCCCGGCACCGGCGTTGCCGTCGGTTTCGGAGTTGCGGTCGGTTTTGGGGTCGGCGTCGGGGTTGTTGTAGGTTTCGGGGTTGGCGTTGGAGTTGCGGTCGGCTTTGGAGTCGCCGTCGGTGCCGCTTCCTCCGGTGTTCCGAACTCGGTTACATTTGCCTTTATAAATCCGGTTACCGTTTCTCCTTTAAATTCCGCAGTCACACCGAACCACTTCACCTCTCCCACGGTACGTTCTTCCGTTAAGAGCACTCCGCTTCCCTTCGGCAACACCACGATGGAACCACCCTGGGTCTTTTCATAAGAAGCACTGTCTGACGCATCGGAACGCAACCGTACCGCTTCCGTCAATACCGCTTCCGGAGAGCCCTCGAAGGTTAACGCAATATATTTACTCGATGCATAACCGGTAGAATCACCTACCCTGACCTGATACCATTTATCATCACCGTTTCTGGCTTCTCCGATTACCTTTACTTCATCTCCTTGATTCAGACGCGCCAACACATCAAAATCGGTTCCGGCTCCCTTACGGAGATTTAATTGATTCGCCGTCACCTTTGCCGGATACGCATACCCGTTTTCTCCCTCCGCCGGACTCTGGGTCGGCGTTGGCGTTGCCGTCGGCGTCGGAGTTGCGGTCGGAACCGGTGTTGCGGTCGGAACCGGGGTTGCCGTCGGAACCGGGGTCGGCTCCGGCGTGGAAAGGGAAATAAAGTCGCCAAACGCATAGCCCTTTATCTGCTTTCCGTCAATGGTTACTTCAATTCCATACCATTTATCCTCGCCCACATAACAGCTTTCCGTAGCCGTTACCTTCATGGAAAGGTATAATACTCCCAAAATCTCACTGTCTGTTCCGGCCTTGGCACGGATATTTACTTCCTTTGCAATCACCGTTGCCGGAATCTTATAGCCGGACACCGGCACCTTCGGAACCGGGGTCGCCGTCGGCTTCGGTGTTGCCGTCGGAATCGGCGTTGCGGTCGGAGTCGGAGTTGCCGTTGGAGCCGGCGTTGCGGTAGGCACCGCAGAATTTAACGTTATATACAAACCGAAAACATAGCCGGTCTTTTTCTCTCCTCCGACATCAAACGTAATCCGATACCAGGTATCTTCGCCTACGGTCGTCATACCGGTTGCCGTGATTGCCGCACCGTACTTTAACGTAGCAATCAAATCCTTATCCGTACCGGCACCCGCACGTACATTCAAAACACTTGCCGTTACCTTTGCCGGGATAGAAAATGTATCCGCATAAACTCCGCCCGACGGTTTCGGGGTCGGCGTAGACGTTGCCACAGGCACCGGGGTCGCCGTCGGAATCGTTCCGTTTAACGTCACATAAGATGCAAATGCGTAGCCGGTCTTTGTGGTGCCGCCGGACTGGTAGGTTACCTTGTACCACTTCTCCGTACCCACATAAGTCTGACCGATGACCGTAACGGACGCACCGTTTTTTAACGTATCCAAAAGAGTCCCGGAGGTTCCCGCACTCTGTCTGATATTCAGTTCACTGACCCAAATTCGTGCCGGAACGGAAAACTCGGACGCAGGCGTTCCGGAAGTCCCTGCCGGCTTTGCGGTCGGTGTGGCGGTGGCTTTCGGTTTCGCAGTCGGCGTCGGGGTCGTGGCAGACACGGTCTCCACATACTTTCCGCTGACATAGCCGGTTACCTCCCGACCGGAGAACGTGGTCTTTATCCGGTACCAGCCGTTCTCTTCCCCGAGAATCTCTACTTCCGTATTTTTTGTCAAAAAAACATCCTCACCGTTTACCGTCATTTTACTGTAACTGGTACTCGGACCGCTCCTCACATAAAGGCTGGAAGCAATTATCTTTCCTTCCTGTGCCGCCTGCAATACAGCCGGCACCGCAGCCACGCATTTCCCAAGCAACAGTCCCGTACACAACAATACCGCAAGCGTTACACGACCTTTTCTCCACCGCTTTTGTATCTTCATCGCACTCTCTCCTTTAACACGTAACTTATCTATCATTCCTTCGTACTATCTCATCCATATCTAGTAGTATACTCGTTTCCATTCTACCACAATCAGTATAAGATGACTATATGTCAGTTTCATGTCATTCAAGAAAGTTTCCCACTTTTTACTCCACCGGAAATGCACAATTTTCTATTATGCAAAAAGAGTCCCGCAAGCGAGACTCTTTCCCATATCTGATTGTCTATTTCCTCTGTTCAATACGAAGACAAACTTATGCTTCCTTTTTCTTTCGAAGCTTGTCCACCATCGCATTGGCAGCAATGCCCAAACCTATCATTCCCCAAAATACCGGCGCCGTCACCACCATGGAGTCATTGGAAATACCGGAAATCATATAGCCGATGCTACCGATAAATGCAGCAATACCAAACCCTTCCGCCACGTTTTCCAACTTACGGAACGCATACAGCCGTATGCTCCACACCGCATACCAGACATAAAACACTAAAATACACAACAGAGATACCACGCCGGTCTGGACTCCCACTTGCAAATACATACTGTGAGGCTTTGTCATGATCTGACGTTCAAAACCGTTTTGCTTCATGGCAAGAAAATCCGTATGCGGATACTCCAGTAAAAAAGTATCCGGTCCCGAGCCGATAAAAATATGATCCAACAGTAACGGAATCGTACGGCTCCAGATATGTCCCCGGCCGGAAAACATCTTCTGACGATTCTTGAAGCCAATCTGTTTTCCCGGAGTCATGTCCGTTTCCTTTATAACCCGTTCACCCTCTTCTCCGTAAAACACAACATACTGATATTTCCCTTTTACCTGATTGTTTGTAAACAACCATGGACCATCCGCTTGAATCAAAAATGCAACTCGGTCTTCCAAAGGGTACAACTGTATTTTTACGTCCGACAATGCTGGGTGTTGTAAAGAAAACACCGCTTCTTCATCCGGCACCATCTCAATCTGTTCATCGTCTTCGCCAAAGGCATAAAATCCGTACATTTCACCTTCTACATAGAGAGAAACCTTTGCCGCAACCTCATTATAACGAAGCACCACTCCATCCTCCGTTGTATAGAGTTCCGTGAGTCCCGTCTCTCTGACCACCGTTCCATCCTCTGCGACAAATTCTGCCACTTCTGCCTTCGTATCCGGCATAAAAATCCCTTGCAAACGGTCAAAAATCAAATTGTCATTATAGGCATTTACCAACAACAGCAACACAATTCCGAAATTAATCGCCGGAATTGTCAAATACCAAAGCTTTACCATCTTCTTGGCGCAAAGCACTACCGCTACGCACAACGCCAGAACAGCCGCAATCAGACCCGCCCGGGAACGACTGGACAAAAGTGCAACCGCCAACAATACAAAATCCGCCAGATGCCAGATCCGGCGCCATTTATCCTTTTCAAACAACAATAGCATGGTTAAAAACGGAAGCACAAAGGAACCGTATACACCCATATAGTTCGGGTTGTACAGTGTCGCCAAAGCGTGATTGTCCGGAAAATTAAGCAAAAGCCTTCCACCGATTGCTTTAAGAAACCAATCCGTCGTCACCAACTTTTGTACTACGCCGTTGGCAAGGAAATCAAAACCCAATCCTTGCAACGTACCCAAGATACCGATAACGGTAGCCCCGAAGCAAATCGCATCCGCCACCACCTGAAGTTCCATCTCAGTTTGTGCATACAAAAAAACATAATATACCACCAGGACATAACTGAGTAATACCCAGATCGTTTCAAAATGTTCGTACCCGCCGGAAAAAGAAAAACCCGGATTCACGGAACAACAAGCCGATAAAAACGCAAAGATGCCGTAAACAAACAGCGGAATTAAAATCTTCAAAAAAGGAATTTTCCGTTTTTCTTTCCAAAACCGCATCAGAATGCACCCAGCCATCACAAACAGCAACAGCATCAATACCGTTGATTTGGATGCAAGAAAAAACTCATAATCGATTTCCTTACTGCCAAACCATGCATATTGCATTAATTTCGTTTCGTATTGGTATTGTCGTACAATAAGCGGAACAAACCCCACCATCAGTACAACCGGCAACATTCGTAACAACGCTCCCAAATACCCATCCTTCGGAAGTTCCCGTCTTCTTTTATAGTAACGCTTTTTTCCCATTTTCTCATCCTCTATCAAAAAACTTTTGTTCTTACGCTCTATTTTACATTATACACACTTTCCGAATTTCTTCAAGCCCCACATATTATGGTATGATTGATGTTAACATAAGAGAAACTAATTACAAAATACTCAGGAGGTTTTACCATGTCATTAATTACCTGTCCCGAATGTGACCACACTGTTTCCGACAAAGCAGTTGCCTGTCCCGGATGCGGATATCCTATATCCGGCCATCTGCCGGTCGCTACCGCAATTATATCCCGCAAGCCGCCCATAGAACGGCGGCGGCCCAAATTGCCAAATGGCTACGGTAGCATAAAAAAGCTAAGCGGAAACCGTAGTCGTCCCTATGCCGCTTACCTCTCCACCGCAGGATACACCTCTCTACCTCACCGAACCACTCCACCGGCAATCGGCTACTATAAAGACTGGCATTCTGCCTACTTGGCCTTAGGTGAATATCATCGTTCGCCTTATGACCCAAAAACAAAAGACTATACCTTTGCAGATATTTATACCTTGTTTTACCGTTCCAAATTCGAACAGGCAAGAAAACCTTTTTCCCTTTCCGCAAAACAAGCTTACTCTGCCGCCTTTAAAAACTGTGAAGTATTGCACAACCGGCGGTTTCTGGATATCCGCAAAGCAGAGATGCAAGAGGTATTGGACAACTGCGATTTAGGCTATTCCAGCCTCTGTAACATCAAAAAACTATTCAACCAAATGTACCGTTTTGCTCTGGAAAATGACATCAGTGAAAAGAACTACTCCCAGTTTGTTACTATTAACCAGGAAGACGATACCGAAAAGGGCGAACCTTTCTCTCAGGAAGAACTGGATATTTTATGGAAAAATAAAAAGGACCCGGCAGTGCAAATGATACTCATTATGATTTACACCGGTTTTCGTATCAGAGCCCTTGAAACCATTGAGTTAAACGCCGAAGAACTTTACTTTAAAGGCGGGGTTAAAACCATTGCAGGGAAGAGCCGCGTCGTTCCGATTCACCCTTCTATCCGCACCTATGCATTGCGTTTTCGCAAGAACTTTCCACATTTCCGGGTAGAAAACTTTCGTAAAACCTTTTTCTATCCTACACTGGAACGTTTGGGAATTTCCGTCACCGCAAACGGCAAAAAGCACACACCACACGATTGTCGTCATACCTTTTCCTGGTTGTGCGACAAATACGGTGTAGATGATTTATCCAAACATTTATTAATGGGACACAGTCTCGGAAAAGACGTAGAAAAAGCTGTTTACGGCCACCGGACTTTCGAAGAACTCCGTACCGAAATCAATAAAATTAAGGTCTGAGATTTGTCACTAATTTGTTACTAACCATAAGTTACAACTGTAGAATTTAGTGCTTATTCTACAGATGTCGACAGGCATCGGCACAATATAGCCGGTTTTTTACCCATTTAATGCACTATTTTCCGTTTTCTCTTATCAGTCCAGTAAGTATACTGCTACCACCGCTACTTCCAACAAGGTTACCTTCACTGTAAGCGGTGAGAAGGAGCTTGAGATTGAGCAGACCTCTGTTAAGAAGTTCACCATTGACTTGGGTGCTGCTGTAGAATCTATCGGTGAAGTTACCGTTACCAGACTCTACCCGACGGCTACCGAGGTATATGAGTATCCGGTAAATGTTAAGAGTGCTACTCTTAACAAGGACGATAAGTCTAAGGTTAATGTTGAGTTGTTCTCCAACTTAGCAGATAAGACCAACTACATCGTAACTGTACCGGGTTATGAGCCGTATACCCTTACGGCTGTTGCAGGTGTTCCGGACAGCATTCAGCTTTCCGCTAAGGCTGATGGTTTCAGCCCGTTTGTAGAAATTGACGGCGAGAAGACCTCCGAAATTTTCTACACCCTGTACTGCGGAACCGTAGACGTAACCGAAATTTATAAGTCGAAGGGTAACCTTCTTCTTAATGCAGAGACCTTCTCTACCGACGGAACCTACTTCGTAAGCGGTAATCAGATTTGGTTCTCTGATGAAAACCTTGAAGTGACCGTACTTGCTGAGTTCCAGAGCCACGAGTACAAGGATGGTGCTCCGGTAATCTCCGTTAAGGATTCCGAGACCTTCATCAGTAAGGCAAAGGATCCGATCGTTATTAAGAAGATTGAAACCGCAGACCTCACCAATAAGTGGTACAGCCCGTCCAATAAGGTGCCGTTTGACGGTAACTACTATCCATTGCAGGTAAAGCTTACCTACTCTGATGGTACCGATCCGGTATGGACTTCCAGCGCTCTTAAGATTGACGGAAGACTTGAGTTTGAATCTCTTTCCACCGAAACTGCTGTTGTAGCAGGAAGCGATGTTCGTTTCTTCAAGCAGGGCAAGGCAACGATTATTGTTTACCATGTAACCATGGATAATACCGGCAAAGAAAACTGGTTACCGGTTGGTACTGTTGTTGTTGAGGCAACCGCGCCGAGAACCTATGCTAAGTTTGACTTGAGCACTTCTTCTCTTACCATGGGTGCTAATACCGCTTATGATACCGCAAGTATTTCCATCACTGCAAAGAACAACTACGAGGAAGTACTTGGTGCTGAGGCTTATTCCGTAAACATTACCGGTACCGACAAGAATGCAACTGCTGCTCTTAACGGTGTTACCTGGTCTGAAACCGGCATCAACCTGAATGCAACCGATATGTTAGCCGGAGTATGTGCTTACAACGGCAAGACCTTAGATACCGCACAGGTAACCTTTAAGGTTACTGTAACGGATGCTTACAATCCGAACAATAAGACAGAGAAGACCTTTACTGTATTGATTAAGAAGCAGGGCAAGCCTGGTACCGAGTATGTTGACGTTGTAACCAAGGGCTTTGGCGCAGACATTGCAAGAACTAACGCAAACGACAATACAAAGAAGGAAAAGACTGCTTCCTTCTCCGTTCTTGAGATGAGCAACGGTGTTCAGATTGGATTCAAGACTCTTGAGAAGTACAACAAGAACGATACCAGCAATGTAACCGTTGGCGGATACTACTACACCGTAACCAGAGATGGTCAGGATGTAACCAACGATGTTGATTATGCAGATGGTGTTATTACTCTTAACTTCTCCGACACAGAGGTTGTAACCAATGCTGTTAATGATGCAGGTGCTTCTGTTGCTGTTTCCAAGGTTGTATATCCGTTAAAGGCCGGTAACTATGTATTTACCTTATATGAAGGTATGTCTGCCGGTCAGGGTGCAGTTGCTGTACAGCGTCGCTCCGCAGCAGGTTCCGTAACCTGCAATACCGGTAGCTACAGCTTTGCAGGTAAGAATAAGGATGTGATTGCTAACGACAATCCGGAAACCATCCGCGCTGCATTTAAGTTCAATATGACCAACAGTCAGAACGCAACGACTCCGTTCTCCGTAGATTCTGTGACTGCCGGAGATTATGTAAACGTTAAGTCTATCACCTTCTATGATGAAGTTGCGACCGGCGTATACGCTCCGTACACTGTAAATCTTGGTGTAACCTTAAAGATTGACCAGTACGCACAGTAATTCCAATTGCATATAGCGATACAAAAATTAAAGCGGTCTCCGTGGAAACACGGAGGCCGCTTTTCTGCTGTATTCAACACAAATGCAAAGAACCCCCGTGGTTTCCCACAGGGGTTCCTCTATCAGATTAGTAATGAACTAATTCAATTACGGCTGAACCTTTAAGGTTACACCTACATTTACAGTGTACGGAGCGTATACGCCGGTCGCAACTTCATCATAGAAGGTGATAGACTTAACGTTTACATATCCACCTGCAACAGTTGAGTCTACAGAGAACGGAGCAGTAGCATTCTCTCCCTTAGTATTCTTAACTGTGAATGCATCACGAATGGTCTTAGCGTCGGTAGCCGGAACAGTATCAACCTTTCTTACAGCATTGCCGTAAGCACCCTTGTTGCAGGTTACAGAACCTACAGCGGAGTTACGCTGAATTGCTACAGCCTTGTCGCCAGCAGCCATACCCTGATATAAGGTGAATACATAGTTGCCACCTTCTAAGTTGTACTCAACCTTGGTACCGTTTACAGTAGCACCGGTGTTATCAACAACGTTTGCTAAAGCAGTGGTAGCCTTGGAGAACTTAAGGGTAACAACACCGTTTGCGATGTTAGAGATATCAACCTTATTGGTTACATCTACGCCGTCCTTCAATACCTTGAAGTAGTAATCACCAGTGGTCACTACAGTAGTAGAGGTATACGGAACGATATCCTGAACACCAACCTTAACACCGTTGCTCATCTTGAATACGGTGAAGGAAGCGGTCTTCTCAGCCTTTGCAGCATCGGAAGCAACGGTTCTAGCAACATCCTTACCAAAGCCGTCAGTTACGATATTGATGTACTCAGTACCAACAACACCCGGCTTCTTAATCAATACAGTAAAGGTCTTCTC
Organism: Lachnospiraceae bacterium; assembly: GCA_017503735.1. Classification (GTDB taxonomy): domain Bacteria; phylum Bacillota; class Clostridia; order Lachnospirales; family Lachnospiraceae; genus SIG307. The sequence goes on along the minus strand of JAFVSN010000054.1, from coordinate 2,574 downwards.
AATCTTGTCATTAACCTTAACCTTGAAGGTCAACTGAGCGGTTGCCGGATTTCCGTTAAGCGCATTAATCATGGTGGTAGCATTTAACGTAATCTTACCAACCTCAGTGGTGTAATCAACACCAGCAAGAGCAGCGGTTGCATTTGCATCCGCACCGGTTACAACAACGGTGTTAACAGCTGCTGCACCACCGTAGTTATCCTCAGCGGTAACAGTGATGGTCTCTTCGTCGTACGGAGTATCAGCACCCATGGTAAGAGCAGTAGTGCTTAACTTGAAGTCCTTGAATGCCTTAGCATCTCTAGCTTCTACTACAGCAGTACCGATCGGAAGAACGTTCTGCTGACCGTTAACAACGGTTACATAGTTAACGATGAACTTAGCAACACCCTGCTTGAAGAATACAACGTTAGTTCCTTCCATAACTGCTACATCAGTAGTTACGGACTCGAAAAGAACAGTACCGTCAAGAAGGTTACCACCGTTTTCTACGGTTACCGGGTCACCTGCGGAAAGCTTAATCTTTGCGCCTAAAACAGCCGGCTCACCAAACGGAACGTAGGTCTTTGCAGACTGCCATCCGGTAAGAGTATAAGCCTCTACCTTATCAATTACGGTAGCCGGAGCAGATACGCTGGTGAACATTGCGGAATCCTTAACGTAAACTGCCGGCTTGCCATCTTTGTACTCGTTGCTCTGGTACTCAGCTACAACGGTTACATCGATGTTCTCTTCAGCAAACCAAATCTGGTTGTTGCTTACGAAGTACTTACCTTCCTGAGAGAAGGACTCGGTGCTGAGAAGAACAGTACCCTTGGATAATGCAAGGTCGGTTACATCCACAGTACCGTCATACAAACGATAGTAAAGAGCAACCGGATTCGGACCATACTGTACAAACGGGCTTACTTCGGTAGCACTTGCAGAAAGCACGATGCTGTCCGGATTGCCTGCCTGAGCAGTAAATTCCTTCGGCTCATAACCTGCTACGGTTACGATGTACTTGGTATTGTCAGCAAGATTGTTGAACAATACAACGTCAACCTTGGACTTGTCATCCTTGTTAAGCGTAGCGGATGCAACGCCCATCGGATACTCGTATACAGCGGTAGCGGTCGGGTAAAGTCTGGTAACAGTAACATCACCAACAGACTCTACAGCAGCACCTAAATCAATGGTAAACTTGGTTACAGCGGTCTGCTCAATCTCAAGCTCCTTCTCAGCGTTTACAGTGAAGGTAACCTTGTTGGAAGTAGCAGTCGTTGCATTATACATCTTGGACTGATAAGCCTCAGCGTATACAGTGTACTCGCCGTCAGCGTCATCACCTACGGTAACAACACCGTTAGACTGGTCAACAGTTACACCCTTGTCAGCCGGGGTAACAACCCATCTGATCTCGTCAGTAACGTACTTGCCCTTAATGTTGGACCAGTTACCATCCTGATCAGCCATGGTTCTGTTGAAGTCGATCTTGGTACCCGGTGCAACTTCTGCGCCGTCGTACTCTTCGCCGTCAGCTGCCTCAATCTCAAGGTCAGCAGCGTTAGCCTTAACGGTAACGGTTGCCTTAAGGGTAGCTGCCACATTACCGGTAGCCTTATCGGTAATCGTACAGGAAATCTCGGTAACACCTACACTCTTTGCGGTTACAAGACCGCCGGTTGCTACGGTAGCAACTGCTTCTTTACTGGAAGCCCACTTATAGGAATAAGCGGTAGCCCAGTTAGCCGGCGCGTTCTTTAAGTTAAAATCAAACTTTTCAACGTTGCCGTACAATCCATCAGCCAAAGTCTCAGAACCGTGATGGTTTACGCTCTCAGTACTGGTGTAGAGAATGTAGCTGGTTCTGTTAAGGCTGAAATCATCAGCAGCCTTTGCCTGAGCAGCCGGAGCAAAACCGGTAAGTACCATTGCTGCTGCTAAAACAAAAGCAAGCTTCTTAGAGAAACTTCTCATCTTTTATCTTCCTCCTTAAATAATATGGTGGTGTTATGTCCCGGTAAAAAAGATTCATCGACATTCCCCGGCTACTGGGTAAAATCTCTGTCTCTTGCGTCACGAGGACATAACCGTTCCAATAACAAATAGATTATAACAATAAACGCACCAAAGGTCAAGTACTTTCATCCACTTTTACATAAATGTCTGTACTTTCCCTCCCCCGTCATTGCTATCTTTTGTGATATTGGAAGTTTTGAGTTAATGCCAATGTAATCAATACGCCCCCGCAGTATGTTCCTCAGATATCGCAATATCTAATTTAGGATGTGACACGCGGTTTCCAAGATACCTGCGTAAGTGCGCTTTCTACACTTGGCTCACACTCATAATGCAATTTGTTTGTGTCAAATTTATGTCACGCATTTGTCATATTTGGTTTTTTTTCGTGCAGACAAAGCGAATATTCGTGATTTTTCAAAAAGCAAATGCTTTTTTGAAAAATCACGAATGTGAGCGCGTCCACGACTGAGTGTCCGTTAGGACACGAAGTGAGTGGCGATGCGCAGCATCGGGGCTGCACGAAAAATGGCTTTTATAAATCACACGCGTGAGCGCGTCCACGACTGAGTG
>JAFVSN010000053.1 GCA_017503735.1 Lachnospiraceae bacterium | reverse complement strand
CTTCTTACAGTCCATCATACCTGCGCCGGTCATCTCTCTTAACTCTTTTACCATAGATGCACTAATATCTGCCATTTCATTGTCCTCCTGATTCTATTCGTTTTATTTGACAGTGCGTCCCCGAAATCGGGAACGCACTACTATCGTTCTTATCTGAAAATATTACTCAGCGTCATTCTCTGCAACTTCCTCAGCCTCAGCAGCCGGAGCATCTACAAACTGCTCACCCTGGTTAGCTTCGATAACAGCGTCAGCCATCTTAGCAACGATAAGCTTAACTGCACGGATTGCATCGTCGTTACCCGGAATTACATAGTCAAGCTCTTCCGGATCACAGTTGGTATCAGCAATACCGATTAACGGAATACCAAGGGAATGTGCTTCCTGTACGCAGATTCTTTCCTTCTTCGGGTCTACGATGAAGATTGCGTCCGGAATTTCCTTCATATCCTTAATACCGCCAAGGTTCTTCTCAAGCTTAGCCCATTCCTTCTTTAACTCGATTACTTCCTTCTTCGGAAGAACTTCGAAGGTTCCGTCTTCGCTCATCTTCTCGATTGCCTTTAACTTAGCGATTCTGGACTGGATGGTCTTGAAGTTGGTCAGCATACCGCCGAGCCATCTCTCGTTTACATAGTACATACCGCAACGCTCAGCCTCGGTCTTAACAGAATCCTGTGCCTGCTTCTTGGTACCAACAAAAAGAATCTTACCACCGTTAGCAACGATGTCTTTGATTGCAAAGTAAGCTTCATCTACCTTACCTACAGACTTCTGTAAGTCGATGATGTAGATACCGTTTCTCTCGGTATAGATGTACTCTGCCATCTTCGGGTTCCATCTTCTGGTCTGATGACCAAAGTGAACACCTGCTTCAAGTAACTGCTTCATAGAAATAACGCTCATGATACTACCTCCATTTGGTTTTATTCTTCTGTGTGCCTCAGTCCTCGGCAAACCGCGAGCAAACGGCACCCTGCCGTGAGTCCACACACATGCTTATTTCGGCCTACGCCGACTGCACCGTTTGTCATTTTATCATAAACAAAGCAAAAAGGCAAGCACTTTTTTCCAAAGTTCCTGCCTTTTTTTCGTAAAAACGAACGAATCAATCTCATTCCGTTCATTTCATTTTGTATCTAAGCTCTACTATTTTGTAAGTATGTCTACAATTTCCTTATTACTTGCTCCCTTCGGGATCGTAAAGGTTCCGATATTAATGTAATCCGCCATCTTTTCCTTAATAATATAAGAAATAAGTACGTCCGCATCTTCTATGGCCCCGGCTTCTTCCAACTTCTGTGCCACCATGGAGGCAGACATCCCTTTCTCTACTTTTATTTTATACTCTGTTTTTACCGGTTTTTCAGTCGGTGCCGATGTAGCAGTCGGACTCGGAGACGGCGTTTTTTCCGGTTCTTTCACTGTCGGAGTCGGCGCTTCCGGCGAAACCGGCGGTTCCGGTGCTTCCGGAGTCGGTTCCGGTGTTGATTCCGGAGTCGGTTCCGGTGTATCCTCCGGTGTCGGCACAGGGGTTTCTTCTAACGCATCCTCTGTTGTGGGGGTTTTTGAATCGTTTTCTTTGATTTTATTTATGTCATCCGCAGTTACACCGCTTGTTTGCTTGGTATACCCCAATTCTTGCGCTCTTGCTATCACTTCATCATCTGTCATCGTCGCATCCTGCTTCGGAAATGCAATCGTAAACAGAATCGCAGTTACAATGATACCGATTCCCAAGCCACGCATATAATATTTTTTCTTCATGGTAATCCATCCTTTATCTTACATTCCGTACAGATCAATAACCAATTTCACTTCGCCTTGTCCCATTCCCAGTTCTCGTGAAATTTCACGGATACTTTTTCCCTGTTTATACAACGCAAGTATCTTTTCCTTTGGCAAATCCCCTTCTCCTCCCGTATCCGGTTCCATCGCCATTGTGGCAGCCAACAACGCTGCAATATCATCCGGTTTCCTTTCTTCTTTTCCGTCTTTCTTCGCAACAGACGGCTTGCTTCTTTCCATCTTCTGCACCGGAACTTTAGCACGTTCTTCCTGTTTTTTCTCAATCGATGTTACCGTTCCGTCCGTTCTCTTCTCTGTTGCTTTTTCCAAAGCGTCTTTTGCTTTTTTTGCATTTGCAATTTCTGTTTTCAATTCTTCCTTGGTTTCTGTTACCATATTATAGAGAAACATCACATCTGAATTGTTTTTATCCAGACGCTCCAGAATCTGTTTTGAGAACTCATCTACCGACATTATTTTTTCATTTGCCACCTGACTTAAATAGTCATCTGTTTTCAAAATAACTTCTTCGGTCTTTTCGGACACAATCCGGTCAACTTCCTGACGCAAACGTTCAATTTCTTCACCGGTCAGTTCTCTCTTGGCCAAACGCTTTATCAACTCATCATAATTTGTTTCCACCGTTTCTTCCTTATGCATAAAGCAACTGGCAATTAACAAAGCAATGCCTAAAAGAATCATTATGATTGTAATCGGTTCCATCTACATCCTCTTTTCTGTATCATACCGTAATATCAAATGTACTTCCGCGCATTCTCATGCGCTGTTCTTCTTCCTTCTTTTCCTGCTCTTTTCGTTGTCCGGAAGAACCGCCGTAAGCACCTTTCCCCCGCTCCTTCGCATCATATTTCTGCTCTTCGTTTTCAGTCTTATTGGAGCGAACGGTTTGTGTTTCCTGCTGACGGGCCTGTTGTTGTACTGTTCCTGCAATATTATGCTGTTGCGTTGACGGATGCTGTACTTCCTGTTGTTTATATGTACCTGCTTCCTGGGTTTTCGGTGCCATGGAAATCATATCCAATCTTGTAATCGGCAAACCGTTTCCTCCTTCCTTTAAAAAGTCCGGCACTTACCGGACTTTTTATCTTAATATGCATCAATCTTTACGTCACCGCGTTCTTTCACAAATCTGGCATGCGATAATTCCGTCTTCACATAATATACCGCTCCGGATATGGTAATTTTGCACCCGGAATATGCTGTCTGAGATACCCGGATCATTCCGTTTTCTTTCATCTCCATATCATCCTGTAATTCATCCAGACGTTGATCGATTTCTTCAATTTGTTTCTCAATCTCGGTTACACGCTTTTGAGATTGTTTAAACAACAATAATTTGTCTACCGGTAGTTGTTCTCCCTGCTTTATTTTCTTTGCCAGAAGAACAATATTCTGAACGCAACTTTCTTTTTCTACCTCTAACTCCGGAATCATTTTTTCCAATCTTCGATATTCTTCCGCCACCGTCGGATCGATACCTACTTCTAACAACGTGTTGGTTCCCATGTTGGAGCCTACTGTTTTTGCTTCAATCAATTGACCGCATCTGGTACTTCCGCCACTGATAAATCCCTTTTTCCCTCCGACAATTACATCTGTCTTTGCGGAAACCTGACTGTGCATAATTGCTTCGGAATGTACATAGCCGTAACGGGAAATCACTTCCGCACTTTCAATAAACTTGGAAATTATATTCCCCTGCGCAATCAGTTTGCCACGGGACATCCCCTGTATTCCTCTCATTAATACAATCTGACCGCCGGCTTTGATTTCCGCGCCTTCCACAACGCCATGTACGATTACATCTCCCTTGGCGTCAATCTTAAATCCGGTACGGACATTGCCTTTTACCTCTACATTTCCTTCACAAACCACATCTCCGGTAGAAGAATCCACATCCGCAGGCACTTCATATGTATCGGAAACAAAAACTTTATCGTCCACCAGACTAACATGTCCACTGACATCCGAATACATCTTCAACCCGTCTTCCGAAAGATGGATTCGATTTGCATGACGAAGAATAAGATTGTTTACCTTCATCGGTTTGATTGGTTTTCCGCATACATCAATTCCAGGTCTTCCCTGAACCGCCGGTTCCAACTCAGCAAGCAAATCGCCCGCTTTTACCGGACATATGGTATCTAAGGTATGGAAATCCACGGAACCGTCTTCTAACATTTTAGGCTTTAGTGTTAAATCCGTATTAAAGTGATAGGTAATCTTTGCGTTTTTACCTTCAATCGGAAGCGTTGCCTTTGCCAACTCTATTGCCGTACAATACTCTCTTTCATTCACCAACGCATTCAAACGTTCTTCCACCAACCCATACTTTACGCCACCACGAACCAATTCTCCGATAATCTCATCACGCGAGAACATCTTTCCCCCTTCTGTCGGTGGAAACAATGTTATTTCCGCGCTCAGATGATTGGTATCGACAAATACAAGAGAGGACTCATCAATCGGATGTATTTTTTCCGGAGTCAGACGCAACTCCTTTTTCTCTCTTACAGTACCGAGCGCATCCGATAATGTTTTCTTATCATAACCGATACGCCATTTGGTTAAATAAGCATCGACCATATCAAAACGAACCGGTTTCCCATCCTCTTGCGGCGGATAAATAACCATCCATGTTCCGTTGTCTCTGATACTTAGCCGGAAATATCCGTTTCTCTGTGCCATCTTATACTCCTTTTCTTAGAAAAACATCTCGATTTGGTTTCCCAGTTTCAACCGCAGTTTTTGAATTGCTTTTGTATGCAACTGCGAAATTCTTGACTCTGAAACTTCCAATACTTCACTGATTTCTTTCAAAGTCAATTCCTCATAATAATATAACAAAACAACCTTTTTTTCTTTCTCGGTTAAAGATTCAAGCGATTGTACCAATAGTTCTTTCATCGCCTTTTGTTCCATTTGTTTTTCCGGCTGTGCAAACTCCTCACTTTCCCTGCCACTGACAATCCCGTTCTCGCTTCCCTGTTCTAAATATTCATCCAACGAAACGACCCCGGCAGCCTTGGTCTGAGCCTGCCACTGTCCTAACTCTTCTACAGAGATTTCCAATTCTGCCGCCAATTCTTCATCCGTCGCAAATTTTCCGTTCTCTGTTTCCAACTTTTGATATGCGGCATCCATTCTCTTTTGTTTCTGTCTTACCGTACGCGGTAACCAGTCCATTTTTCGAACCTGATCCAAAATTGCACCACGAATACGCAAAGAGGCGTATGTTTCAAACTTTACCCCCTTGTCAAAATCGTATTTGTCAATTGCATCAATCAGTCCGAAGGTCCCGTATCCGACCAAATCGTCATACTCAACATTATAACCTAAATATATCCCGAGCTTTCCAGCTACGATTTTAACAAGATTTGCATATTCAATTATAATTTTTTCACGCAATTCCGGAGTTTTGTTCTTACTGTATAATTCCCATAACTTCAGCTTTTCCTCTGCACTCATAGGCACTCCTGTCTTTGCTTATTCTGTCGCTTACTCTTTGTTTTCAACGGCTTGTCCCGCTTCAGTTTCTTCTGCATTTTCTTCGTTTTGCTTGTTTAATTCTGCCTCTGCCAGCTCTCTTGCCGCCAACTCCTGTTCTTCCCGCTGACGCTGCAAGGCCGCTTCTTCCGCATCCTGATCGATTTTTACAAGAACCTTCTGCACGATGCGCCCTATAATATAGAAGACAATCATAACCAACAAAACAATCTTTAGTGTAGAATACAACGTCGCTCCGCGAAGGATACAAATAACGCATGCAATACTTGCAGCCGTCAACGTAATAATAGGTGAAATATTTTTCCCTTCCATCCTACCGTCTCCTAAATTGTATATATTGACTTTCCTACCGCTTTAATAAGTAGTTCGCCTGTTTCCGGATAAAACTCTATGGTCCGTCCGTATGAATTTCCGGTATCTTCCGCTATAATCGGAATACAAAGCGATGCTAATTTTTCTTTTACCGCTTCTACATTACGCGCACCCACACGAAGTAAATCATTCTCGGAACTGAACGCGAACATCTGCGCTCCGCCTGCAATTTTCGCTTTTAATCCGGCCCTGGACGCTCCGGCTGCCACAATCTGGCGAACCATTTCATCAATTCCGGTATCCGCAAATTTTGCACAATTTTCATTATTCTTAATTTTTGTACTATCTGGCAGCATGATATGCACTAATCCGGCAATTTTTGTATTCGCATCATACAAAACAACGCCGACACAAGAGCCAAGCCCTAATGTTGTAATTGCATCAGGTGCATGACAATAGTTCATATCTGCCATGCCTACCTTAATCATCTTTCCCATAATACCTCCTATAAGCCCAACGACGATAAAATTGCATTATAAGAGTCTAATGTAGGTATCAAAATGAAAAATCCATTTACCTGCGTATCTTTTTCTCCGAATTCTGTTTGTATTAAAAGTGCCTTATCACCGATTTTTCCGAATTCGATTGCCGGGACACTTAAAATCGCGCCCGCCATATCGATTGCAATATATGGAATACTTGCATTGATTGACATATTCGTCAAATTGGACAAGGAGGACAAATAAGCTCCCGTAATAATATTTCCGATTTCCTGTAACGCAGAAGCTTCCATTTCCGAAAACTCCGCATCCAACGGAACATCCTGTCCCATCAGCATATTCACCATGGAATGGGCCGCATCTCGTTCCAAAATAAACATCATCATGCCGTCAATATTTCCGCTTAATGTAAGTAAAATGCCGACAATAATATTTTCTGCACCGCCTAAAATTTCAGGAAGTTCCTGAAAATCAAGCAAAGCAACTTTCGGAACTTTCATATCAACTTTTACCTGAAGCATGGTTGCCAGAGCCGTTGTTGCATTTCCGGCACCGATATTTCCGATTTCTTTTAATACATCATATTGTACGACATCCATTGTTTCTAATTCCAGTTTTGCCATACCTTCCTCCCGTTTCAAACACACCAAGGAAGAAGCCACCCCTGACTTCTTCCTTGGATAATTACTTATGCTTCTTTTTCTTTTTCTACAATAATTCCCGCAATGTTCAACAGAGAAATCAAACTGTCGTTATGCTTTCCGATTCCGGACAAATACAAGGATTTTTCATCATTCGGATCATAACTTACTTTCTCAATGGCATCCGCATCCAGCGTAACAACTTCTCTGACCTCATCTACAATCACTCCGACTGCAGACTGTGGCTCAAACTTCAAAATCAAAATACGGGTTTTTCCGGTAAACTCATCCGCATCCAGTTCAAACTTCACACGAAGGCTCATAACCGGTACGATTTCACCACGCAGATTAATTACACCGTTAAAATACTCCTGTGCTTTCGGTACACGGGTAATTTTCTGCATCCGGACAATATTATCCACATACTGGATATCAATGCCGTATTGTTCATTTCCAAGCTTCACTACAATATATTGCTTTGCTTCTTTACTTGAAATTGTTTCTGTCATATCGGCACCTCCTAGACTATTGCATTCGCATCAAGAATCAATGCGACTTCACCATCACCAAGGATTGTTGCGCCACCAATCATCTTGTTGTTATTTATGTATTTACCAATGGACTTAATAACGATCTCCTGCTGACCGATCAAGTTGTCTACCACAAGACCGGCAAGGCGGTCTCCCTTAGCAACAATAACCACTGTCAGGCTTTCCGGAGCAAAATCATCCGGTTCAATGTCAAGTACATTCCGTAAACGAATTAACGGAATCACATTGCCACGAAGATGAATTACTTCCTTCGTCTGTACATACTTAATATCCGACGGCAATACATCCTCGATGGTCTGAATGCTTCCTAACGGAATCGCATACTTTTCCTGACCCAGTTCTACCATCAGTGCCTGAATGATTGCAAGTGTAAGCGGCAAACGCACAATAAAGGTAGTTCCGGAACCGAGCACTGTCTTCGCTTCTACATCACCGCCGAGGGCTTCAATCTTAGACTTAACTACATCAAGGCCAACACCTCTTCCGGATAAATCGGAAATCTGTTCTGCGGTGGAGAAACTCGGACGGAACAACAAGTCAATGGCTTCTTTTTCCGTCATTGTTGCGGCCTGTTCTGCTGTAATCGCACCTTTTTCGATTGCCTTTTTCTTAATCTTTTCAACATCAACGCCCTTACCGTCATCTCTTACTTCGATAACAACGTTGTTACCATCCTGATATGCATTTAAGAAAATGGAGCCGACCTCAGGCTTTCCGGCCTTAATACGTTCCTCGTTGGACTCCAAACCGTGGTCTGCGGCATTACGTAACATATGCATAAGCGGATCACCGATTTCATCGATAACGGTACGATCGAGTTCGGTTTCTTCACCGGACATATATAATTCCATCTTCTTATCTAACTTTTTACTGATATCCCGGATCATACGAGGGAAACGGCTCACTACATTCTCAATCGGCACCATTCGCGTTTTCATAACGGACTGATGCAAGTTCGTAGTAATACGCTCCAAATATTCGATTTGTTCATTAAAACCGCTTTCGCGAAGTCCCGTAACATCTGCGGAATTAATGGAAACCAAACCGTTCTTTGCAATGATTAACTCACTGACAAGATTCATCAAATCATCCAGCTTATCAATATCTACTCGAACCGAACGATTCACTACCGGCTTACTGGTAGTTGCACTCTTCTGCGGCTGGGCAGCAGCAGCCTGCGCCGTTGCTTCCTTCTGCACGGTACCGGATGCTTCCTCTGCAACTTTTTGCTCGGTTGTTGCAGCCGGAGATAAAGATTCGGCACGAATTGCTTCTATACAAGCCATCTTAACTTCAGAAACATTTTCTACTTTCTTCTTCGCCGTCTCTGCATCCTTATCGGTTAACAGAACAACGGAAAAATCGAAATCAAAGCGTTCATCTTCAATATCCTGAACGGAAGGTTCCGAATGAATTACCGTTCCCAGATCCTCCAGTGCCTTAAACACTAAGAAAGCTCTTGCTGCTTTCAATATACAGGTCTCCTGGATATACACCGTCATTGCAAATGCATTCATATTCTCGGAAAGTGCTTTCGCTACCGCACTCTGTTCATGCTCTGCAAGCTTTATCGGCTTCACTCCGCTGTCCGCTACCGCTTCCGTTGCCGGTGCGGCTACAGCCGCTGCAGCGGTCGGTGTTGCCGGTGCCGTCGGTGCCGCACTTGCCCCGAGACCTTCGTTTAAAATATCATTTAACGATTTAATAATATCCTCATTATCTTCCGTACCTTCGTCACCGGAATTTACAATAACGTCTAAATACTGTTCCAATGCATCCAAGCCTTTAAATAATACATCTACCAGTTTTGCAGACGCTTTCATCTTTCCGTTCCGAATTTCGGAAAAAACATTTTCCATATCATGGGTAAGACGTTGCATTCTCTTATATCCCATGGTGCCGGCCATACCTTTTAAGGAATGTGCCGCACGGAAAATCTCATTAATCGTATCTACGTTTTCCGGTTCACGTTCCAATACAAGAATCTGCTCATTTAAGCTTTGTAAATGCTCTCTTGTTTCATCAATAAATATTTCCAAATACTGACTTACATCCATATTATCGCACTCCTACGTTTTTTATAATCGTATCAGCCACTTCATCAAGCGGTACAACCACATCCGCAAGTCCTGCTTCAAACAGTGCCCGTGGCATACCGTATACCGTACAAGACGGAGCATCCTGACCGATTACATAAATATTGCGCTTGTCATTAAGTTGCTTAATTCCTACGGTGCCGTCCCTGCCCATGCCGGTCAGCACAACGCAGGTAATGTCATCATAGTCAGATTCTAACAAAGATTCATACAGGACATCCGCACAAGGTCTCAATGCGTTTCTGGCAGGCTCATTTGTTACAGAAAGCACATACCCTGCTTCGGATTTTTTTACCCTTAACTGGGAACCTCCTTTTGCGACATATACCGTTCCTTTCCGCAGGCATTCGCCATCGACAGCTTCTTTTACCGTTATCTCGCTTAATTCATTCAAACGGTTTGCCAGCGTCTCTGTAAATCCCACCGGCATATGCTGTACAATAATCATCGGTGCATCCAAATTTTTAGGTAACCGAGGCACCACCTGCTGCAAGGCCTTAGGGCCACCGGTTGAACAAGCAAGCGCAATCAATTTTGTCGCATTCTTCCCTACCGCTTTATGCGGTTTTCGTGTAACCGAACCTTTTGCGGAAATTACAGGCGTTGTTTCATTTCGCACAGGCTCCGAAACCGAAACGGTTTCATGCTTCTTTTTGCTGCGTTCCTCCAAACCGGAAAAACCCGTCGCACAGGCAAGACACGTTAGTACATTGTTTTGGAAAGTATTTTCTTTTGCTTCCGCGAAACTGTTTGGTTTCGTCACAAAGTCAAAAGCCCCGAGTTCAAGCAAACGAATGGTTTCCTTTGCTCCTTCCACTGCAATGGTACTAACCACAATCACCGTAAGATTTAATTTCAAACGGTTGATTTCCTCCATAAACTCAATTCCGTTCATCTTCGGCATATTAATATCCAGGAGAATTACGTCATATCGTTTCGGATTTAAGGTTATCTTGTCATATGCTTCCAGACCATTGCTTGCAACATCGCAAACGATGAATCTTTCATCTGAATTAATTATATCAGACAGCACCCTTCTCATGAGTGCAGAGTCATCAATAATTAAAATTTTTTTCTTTTCCATCCTTTTTCACCTCTATTCGATTCCGGCCTCTCTTTTTCTACGTTTTCGTTCTTCCAAAAATATATACCGTATCAAACATTCCCTCTCCGCATTCGGAAGCGAAACGAACTCAACCCTATGTTCATATAATCCGTTCCTGTTCGGAACCGATAGAACCGTTAAGACTCTTGCGAACAGAATTTTCAGTCGTTGCGTGTCCGGAGATAAAAAAGCAATCCGCATTGCAATAATATCTCCGCTCTGTGCGGCATGTTCCGAATTAAACCGTACTCCACCACCGCTGATATCCAATGTAACTCCCGGATAAAAACGCATCTGTGGTTCTCGCTTTCCCACATCTGCCCCATCTCTTTTCACAATCTGATTTCCGAGTGTACTTTTTTGCATTAATAAATTTTGCATTTCTTCTTCCGTTACCGTTGCAAATTCCAATTGTAAAATACATTCCATTCGATAATACTGACGTCGTTGTAATTTTTCAAACTCCGACCGAAGTTTGATTACGGCTACGGGTAAAGAATTCTCATAATGACGGGAAATGACCTGAGCCTGGCATTGATACAATCCCTTGCTGGTATAAAAACATACCTGAAAAGTTTCTCCAGGCTCCAAAGGCACCAGCACTCCTGCTTTTGTCGGCATCTCAATTACCGCTTCATCTACAGACTTTTGATACAAAAAGCGACTGATATAACTAATATCCGTTTTTGTTTCAATATGTCTGATTTTTATCAGCTCCAGTTTTGTTCCTGTCTCAATGAGGTGACTCATACTATCTTATTCTCCCTCTTTTTTACTGCGTGCCTTTCGGAATTTGGTTCGAATCATGTCTGAAAACAATCCGGTAATTCCTTTTCTGACTTCCGTTTCCGCCCCGTTACATAACTTCGCAGCAATTAATTGCATTGCCTTTGCAGCTTGTGAATTCGGATAAGCAATTGTAATCGGCTTCTGTACCATTACCGCCTTTGAAATAGAATCATCCTGTGGAATAATTCCCAAAAATTCCGGTTGAATATTTAAAAACTTATCCACTACGATACTCATTTTCTCATATAAATTTTTACCTTCCGCCTCACTTCCGACACGATTTGAAATCATTTTTATACTGGTGTGTTCTCTTGAAAAACCGGCACGGCGGTTCAATGCTTTTAATAATGCATACGCATCGGTAATGGAAGTAGGCTCCGGAGTTGCAACCAAAAGCACTTCGGAACTTGCAGTTACAAACTCTAACACATTATCTGCAATTCCCGCACCGGTGTCCACAATAATAATATCTGCCATCGCATCCAGTTCCACCAGTTTTTGTGTCAAATACATTACTTGCTCTTTTGTCATCCGTGCCAATTCCTGAATCCCGGAACCTCCGGAAATGAATCCGATTCCTTCCGGCCCCTGCGTTATAATCTCCGTAAGAGACTTTCCTCGAAACATCAAATCCGCAAGATTATACTGCGGACGGATTCCCAACATAACTTCTATATTTGCAAGTCCGAAATCCGCATCCAGAATAATCACTCTTTTCCCCAGACGTTTCATTTGGATTGCTAAGTTTACTGCTATACTTGTCTTTCCCACTCCGCCTTTTCCGCTGGTTACCGTAATTACCCGCGCTGCGGATTGTTGACGTTCCTGCTTTCTTACAAGTTTTCTGAGCTGTTCTGCCTGATCCATCAGTTTCCACCTCCCAACAGCTGTCTTGCAACATTTTGCGGATCCATCCGACTGATATCATCCGGTACATTCTGACCGTTTGTTGCATATGAAAGCGGTGCACCGGTCAACATTTTAATGTTAAAAATGTTTCCGATGGTTCCGGTCTCATCTAACTTGGTAAAAATCAAACGATATTCTGCAATTTCCGAATATGCCTCTGCAATCTTAACCAAATCCCTGTATTTCGTTGTAGCACTAAGCACCAGATACACTTCCCTTGCCTGTGCCGGCACGGAATGTATCAAACGCTCAATATCATCCCTCTGTTCTTTACTGCGATGAGAACGCCCCGCCGTATCAACCAAAATTACATCGTATTTTTCTAACTCTACCTTCTGCTCTGCCAGTTCGCTTTCGCTATATATCACATAAAGCGGAATATTCATTATCTCTGCATAGGTCCGAAGCTGATCCACCGCAGCAATTCGATAAGTATCTGCGGCAAGTAATGCCACCTTAGCCTTCTTTTGCTCCATCAGACTATATGCCAGTTTTGCAATCGTTGTAGTTTTTCCTACTCCGGTCGGTCCGATAAAGAAAATATACTTCGTCTTTCCGCTTACCACTTCAAGCGTCTTTGTTTGTCCCAACTTCAATACAATCTTTTGATAAATCGTGGCCAGAATTTTACTGACATCCGTTTCCTTCTTCAACGAAGCCTCTATTTCTGTAATAATCTGATTCGCATATTGCTCTTCCACTTCATTATCCAATAACTGACGAAAAATCAAACGAAGAAACGCAATATTCTTATCCGGAAGTTCAGGTTCCGCTGTATCTGCTTTTTCTTTCCCGTCTTCCGACACTTTTCCTTGCTCCCTGATTTGTTCTTCAAACAGCTTCTTCAAGGTATCCAGCTTCTGTTCGATTGCGTTAGAACCGTTTTCTGTTTTCTTTTCGTCAAACAGCTCCGGTACCTTGGATACAGTTGCAGTCGGCATATAACGTGCTTCCGCATCTTCCGGGGCTGTCTTGCGTACAATGGTGCGTTCGTACACATCCGGATCATCTACCGCTGCTGTGACTTCCCACACCGGCTGAGAAAACAACTTTTGAAAAAAGCCCTTCGGTTCCACTTTCCTGGCTGCCATCTTCACCGCACGTTCGCCCAACTCTTTTTTCGCAAGTTCCATTGCTTCTTCTTCTGTTTTTCCTTTGAAAGTTTTGATGTTCATACTATTCGGTCACCATCCCAACTGATTGTAATTCAACATTGGACTCGATTTCATTGTAAGAAATGACAATCAAATCCGGATAATAATCTTTCGTTAACCGCTTAAAATACATACGCACAATCGGAGAAGTCACAACAATCGGATTCTTTCCGAGATTCTCCAATTTCTCAGCTTCTATCTTAACCGACTGCATCAAACGCTGCGTCTTTTCCGGTTCCAACGTAATATAAGCTCCCTGCTCCGTCTGTTTTACGGAATTCATAATATCCTGTTCTGCTTTCGGGTCCAAGGTTACTACACTTGTCGTTTCTCCGCCAGGGAAATACTTGTTGGAAATCGCCCGTTTTAATGCTTGTCTTACATATTCGGTCAGAACATCCGTGTCTCTGGTGGTCGGCGCATAATCCGCCAACGTCTCCATAATCGTTACCATATCACGGATTGCAATTCCTTCTCTTAATAAATTCTGTAAAACTTTCTGTACCTCGCCGATTCCGAGCAGCTTCGGAATAAGTTCGGTAACAAGCACTTGATTGGCTTCCTGAATATTATTAATAAGCTCCTGCACTGCCTGTCTGGTAAGCAGTTCATCCAGATGAGCTTTAATTACCTCTGTCAAATGGGTTGCGATAATGGACGGCGGATCAACTACCGTATAACCGTAAGACTCCGCCCGTTCTCGCTGACTTTCCGTAATCCAGATTGCCGGCAAATGATAAGACGGTTCAAAGGTCGGAATACCGGTAATCTCCTCTTCCACGTATCCCGGATTCATTGCCATATAATGGTCAAACAAAATCTCGCCTTCACTGACCGCGATTCCCTTTATTTTTATCACATACTGATTCGGATTTAACTGGATGTTATCACGCAAACGAATGGTCGGAACAACACAACCCAGTTCCAATGCAATCTGCCTTCGAATCAGAACCACACGATCCAAAAGGTCGCCGCCCTGATTCACATCCGCAAGGGGAATAACACCGTAACCGAACTCCAACTCCACCTGATCCGGCAAAATAATTTCCCGGACGTTTTCCGGACGACGAATCGGCAAATCTTCCTCCTCTGCCGCACCGGCCTCCGCTTCGGTCTTTGCCACCTCGATTTTCGCCTGAATGCTCCGGCCTACCATAATAAAAATGACACCGTATGCCACAAAAATCAAAGTCGGTAACTTTGTAAAAATACCGAGTATCGTTAATCCCGCACCTACCATGTAAAGTACCTTCGGCGTGGAAAAAAGTTCTCTCATTAACAAATCGCCCACATCGGCTTCCTTGGAAACCTTCGTAACCATAATACCGGTGGACAAAGAAATGAGTAAGGACGGAATCTGGCTTACCAGACCGTCACCGATGGTAATAATGGCATATTTATTGAGTGCCGTGGTCATATCCAGACCTTCTCTGGTGATACCCATAATCAGACCACCGATGATATTTACCATAGTAATAATCAGACCGGCAACCGCATCTCCCTTAACATACTTTGTAGCACCGTCCATGGAACCGAAGAAAGCCGACTCCGCCTGAATCTTTTCACGACGTATTTTAGCTTCCGCATCCGTAATGGCACCGGTATTTAAGTCCGCATCGATTGCCATCTGTTTACCCGGCATTGCATCCAAAGTAAAACGTGCCTGTACTTCGGATACTCGTTCGGAACCTTTATTGATTACCATAAACTGTACCAAAACGAGAATGATAAACACGATGATACCTACAACCATATCACCGCCGCCTACAAATTCACCGAAAGCATTTACTACTTCTCCCGCATAACCCTTAGTTAAAATATTTCTCGTCGATGACACATTTAAACTGATACGGAAAATCGTCGTAAACAGCAAAATCATCGGGAAAGTGGACATATTAAGTACTTCCTGAGAGAACAAGGCATTAAACAAAATAATGAGTGCTACGGAAATATTAAGTGCCATCAACACGTCTAAAAGAGCGGTCGGAAGCGGAATAATCAAAAACATGATTGCAGCCAGAATATAGATACCAAGAAATATATCTGTTTTTTTCACAGTCCTTCCTCCCTTCGCTGTATTTTATCGCACTGATTCCGTACGCTTCATAATCCCGTCAACGAAATTCCTTAAGCGGCACCGCCGTTTTTCAGCTTATATACATACGCCAGCACTTCTGCCGTCATCTGATATAATTCCCTCGGAATCTCGCTGTCCAAGTCCACATTATAGTACAACATTCGCGCCAAAGGCTTATTTTCCACAATCGGAATCCCGTTTTCCTTTGCCGCCTCTTTTATCTTCTGTGCCAGATAATCCGCTCCCTTTGCTATGAGAACCGGAGCTTCCGACACCTCTTTATCGTATTTAATCGCACAGGCAAAATGTGTCGGGTTGGTAATAACAACATCTGCCTCCGGAAGTTTCTGCATCATACGTCGTTGGGAAACCTCTCGCATTTTGGACTTGATACGTCCCTTTACCTGCGGGTCTCCTTCCTGCTGTTTGTACTCGTCTTTTACTTCCTGTTTTGACATCATCAAATCTTTTTTAAATTTTAACTTCTGGTAAATGTAATCCGCCACTCCCACAATGAGATAAATCGCGCTGAGTTTAATTCCCAGATCAATTACAAAATCTCCTATGTATACAACCGCCTGTTTCAACGAAAAATCATATAAAACAGACACCGTCTCGGCCCCTTCCTTTAAATCGGAATAGGCTACATAAAAAATCAAAGCAATCTTTATGACATCTTTGATTAATTCAAACAACTTACCCTTGGAAAAAATACGCTTAAAGCCGTTGATTGGATTAAACTTACTGAATTTCGGCTGTAGCGGTTTTGTTGTTACCTTCCACTTTACCTGTGCAACAGTCACTACAAATGCCACCAGTACCGCCACAATAAAAACCGGCAAACAGATCAATAAAATATCTACCAGACCGTCCCTTAAAAAGGCACTTCCCATTGCCGCACCGAACTCATCCGCCACATACACATCTATCGCCTGATAAACATCCCCGAAACCTTTTAAAAATCGGGTTCCGATAAAGCCGATAAACACTTTAATCACAAGAAAAAATGCTAACAACATCACAGCGGTGGAAAGTTCCTGACTTCTGGCTACCTGCCCTTCCTTTCTTGCATCGCTTAACTTTTTTGGTGTTGCTTCCTCTGTCTTGTCTGCTCCGCCTTCATCCGCAAAGAACTGGAGTCGCATCGGAACATAGTATGAAGACCGTTTCATTTCTTCCCACTCCATTCCTACACGCTCCTTTCATAAATCCCCGGCTAGCTTCCTGTTCCGCCTAAATACGGTATTGTTTCCCGAAGCATGGACATCATCTCCTGGAAAATCAAATCTGCCACACCGGTAATCATCATAACCATTAACACCAATACCAAAAGCCCCACAAATACCTTTAACTGTAAACCGATGACAAACATGTTCATCTGTGGAGCTACTCTTGCTAAAATCGCTAATATGGTATTTACCACCAACATCGCCGCAAATATAGGCAAAACAATACGGAAGCCGATCACAAAATAATCGATTACAAATCGTTTCATCACAGTATACAAATTGAAATCAATGGCTACACTTCCCACCGGAAGTACCTGAAAGGAATCGGTAATTGCCCGTACTAAATAATGATGCATGTTTGTAAGAAACAGCATTAACATAACAGCATACGTATAAAAATTACCCGTAATAGTCACCTGCGTGCTTGTAATCGGGTCAAACTGATTGACCATAGAAAACCCGATTTCCTGGTCCACAATCTGTCCCGCAAAGGAAAGAATGTAGTACGCCACATTCGCCATAAAGCCCATAATCACACCGGCCAGCATCTCTTTTATCACAACAATTGTGTATTCTATTGTCGTAGAATACGATACTTCTTTATAAGGAACAATATGAAAAACAACAATTGCCAACGCCAGTGCCAACAACGTCTTTACCCGCATCGGTATATTTCGTAACGAAAAAATCGGGGCAGACACCATAAATCCGCTGATTCTCACAAGTATCAGCAGAAAATATTCCAAATGGTATAAAGAAATCGTCATTTTTATCCGTGAATATAATATTCAAAATTCATGCACAGCTCTTTCATCAATTCAACGGCCAGGCCCATAATCCAGTTTCCTGCAATAATCAGCACAAGAAATACCGCCAAAAGCTTTGGAACAAATGTGAGCGTTTGTTCCTGGATGGAAGTCACTGTTTGTAAAATACTAATTACAAGTCCCACCACGAGCGAAACAATCAACAACGGTGCGGACGCCTTGATAATTGTAACCACGGTCGAAACCAAAAGATCAATCAATACCGCTTCATCCAAAGCCACTCGCCTCCTTCTTATCCACCAAACGTTTTAAAGGTTCGTAACACACTTTCGATTATCAGTGTCCATCCGTCTGCCATAATAAACAATAAAATCTTAAACGGCATCGATATGGTTGTCGGCGGTAACATCATCATTCCCATTGCCATTAATGTAGACGATACCACCATATCAATTACGATAAACGGAATATAAATCAAAAATCCGATAATAAATGCCGCCCTCAACTCACTGATAATAAACGCCGGAACCAATACCCAGGTCGGAATATCATCCGCCGTTTCAACCGTTTCAATTCCCGCAATATCCACAAACAACGCTAACTCCTCGTTTCTTGTTTCTCCGAACATAAACTCCCGAATCGGTTCGACAGCAGCATCAATGGCCTGCTCTCCCGTAATTTCTCCTGCAGAAAGCGGTTTAATTGCATCGTTATTGATTTTGGATAAGGTAGGAGACATAATAAACAACGTCAAAAACAGCGCCAAACCGATTAAAATCTGATTTGGCGGTGTTGTCTGTGTTCCCATTGCGGAACGAACAAAATGAAGCACCACCAAAATTCTTGTAAACGAAGTCACAAGAATCAAGATAGACGGTGCCAAAGATATAATGGTTAAAATAAACAGCATCTGCAACGTGGTTGCCAAAGAACTGTCCTCTCCGTCTCCCGAAGAAACGGTAAAATCAACATTTCCGACATTGCCGTTAATATCAATCCCGTTCTCTGTACCGATTTGTGTTGCATATGCTGTCTTTTCTGCATGACAAATAAAGGTTAATAGACACGCCGTAATGAAAACTCCCACATACACGGAAATTTTCAAAATTTTGTTACTTTTGTGCGTCGTCATGCTTATCAACCTTTACTTTAAATTCAGATAAAATTTCTTTAAACGAACGTTGTAACCCTGTCTTTTCCTGCCTTACAACAATTTCCTCTTCGTTCAACTCGGCAATGAAGTTTATGTTCTCTTTTGTTATCGACACAACAAAATATCTTGTCCCGATCTGCACAAGATGCAAATAACGGTTTTGTGTAATCTGATATGTCTCGATGGCTTTAAAATTGCTGCTCCTGTTGCGCTGCATTTGATGACCGGCAATAAACCGGGTCGTCAAAACGCAGGCAACAAGAACCAACACAAAAATGCCCAAAAGCACAATTAACTCCAGAATGTTTTTTCCCATTGTTCTTTGGGTTAAAAAAACATTTATGTTCCATAAAGCTTCTGCCATATTAACTCCTTTATCGTTTAGCCCACTGCCTTACGAACAGCTTCCAAAACACGATCTGCCGCAAACGGTTTTACGATAAAGTCTTTTGCACCAGCCTGAATGGACTCAATTACCATTGCCTGCTGTCCCATTGCCGAACACATAATTACATTTGCTGTCGGATCTTTTGCTTTAATCTCCTTTAAAGCCTGGATACCATCCTTTTCCGGCATCGTAATATCCATCATAACCAAATCCGGCTTGACTTCAGAATATTTATCCACAGCTACTTGTCCGTTTTCTGCTTCTCCGGCAATATCATAGCCATTCTTTGTTAAAATATCCTTAATCATCATACGCATGAAAGCGGCGTCATCGCAAATCAGAATGTTTTTTGCCATAGTACCTCTCCAATCTTGAAATATAATTTGCCTGACTTACATTGCCGTTACTTGATGACTTCGGTAACTCGGATACCGAAAGCCTCTTCAATTACAACGACTTCTCCCTTAGCCACATACTTCCCGTTGACTAATACATCAATCGGTTCACCAGCCAACCTGTTTAACTCAACAATGGTTCCCGGTGCAAAATCAAGTATTTCCTTAATGGATTTACTGGTTCTGCCCAGTTCTACCGTTACTTCCAACGGAACATCCAACAATAAATCGATATTCTCTGTCTGTAACAGCGGACTCTGTACCGGTTGAAATGCCTGGAACTGTGCCGGCGAAATATTAACATCCTGAACCGGCGGCATCGCATACGGCATAACCATCTGCGGTTGCATCATTCCTTGCATTTGTCCCATTGCCATCATATTTAAATCCTGCATCGGAGCCGCCGCCTGTTGCGGAACCGGTGCCGGTTGTGGTGCTGTTTTCGGTGCCGGTGCCGGTGTTTCCGGTGCCGGTACGGAGGCAGCTGCCTCATCGTTAATAAATTTCCTATATAAACTCTTTGCAAAGTCAATCGGATACATCTGAATCAACTCACTGTCAATCAAATTTCCGATTTCCATGCGGAAAGAAACCTTAACAAACTCATTGTTTAAAAACAAATCCATGTCTTCGCCGCTTACCACATCATTCAAGTCTACCAGACTTGCGGAAGGCGGACTGATGTCTATCTTCATCTCAAACATGGAAGACAAGGAAGTAGAAGAAGCTCCCATCATCTGGTTCATCGCTTCGCTGATTGCACTCAGGTGCATATCATTCAGATTTCCGTCCGTAACGGACCCGTCGCCTCCCATCATAAGATCGGCAATGATCTTTACATCTTTTTCCTGTAAAATCAGTACATTTCTACCGTCTAAGCCTTCTTTATAAGAAATCTGAATAAACACACACGGTTTATCATATTGTCTCGAAAGATCATCCCATTTACAAACCGAAACGGTCGGTGTAGAAATATTTACTCTTTGATTTACCAAAGAAAATAACGTTGTAGCCGAAGACCCGAGACTGATATTGGAAATCTCCCCAATGGCATCTTTCTCCTCCGGCGTTAACAAGTCAGAGTCCCCTGCGGAATCCGGAGCATCCGTCGCCGGCTCATCTTCAATGTCCATGCCGCTGAACAACGCATTAATTTCTTCTTGCGATAACATTCCGTCCATGCCCTTATTCCTCCCTCACGATACTTGATATTTTTACTGCATATGTGTCCGAGGACGAACCCGGCAAAGCCGTAAACTTCCATATATTTCCGACAAACACATTTAACTCATCTTCCATTTTTGTATCCAGTTTAATGATATCCCCTTTTTGCATATTGATAAAATCATTTACCGAAATTGTGCTTCTGCCGAGAATCGCTTTTATCGGAACCTTTGCCTTGGCAATCACAAGCTCGATAAACTCTCTGTAAATCTCGTCATCCTTCAACTTTTCGGAGGAATACCATGACTTTGTATTCAACTTATCAATCACCGGCTCCAACACGCCGTACGGAATACAAATATTTAACATACCTTCCGTGTTTCCTATCTTTACATTCAATGTA
Source organism: Lachnospiraceae bacterium (assembly GCA_017503735.1). Classification (GTDB taxonomy): domain Bacteria; phylum Bacillota; class Clostridia; order Lachnospirales; family Lachnospiraceae; genus SIG307. The sequence continues at coordinate 92,471 of JAFVSN010000053.1, read as the reverse complement.
ATAATGGAAACCGTCTCGTTTGGTGCAATCATCTGTGCGAACTGACAGTTTGTCTCAATTCGCGTCAAACGCGGTCTTAAAGACACTACGTTCTCCCACGGATCATGAAGCAAATTTGTAATAATTGTAAAAATTCGCTCAATTATTACCAACTCAATTTCAGAAAAATCCCTGGACTTATCAAGAGGAAGTCCCGGACCTCCGAGCATACGGTCAACAATCGCAAAACCGAGATTATCGGAAAGTTCGATAATAATATTTCCTTCTAACGGTTTAAAATCAACAATTCCCAATAACACCGGATTTGAAAGCGCATTCGTAAACTCCGAATAAATTACTGCCTCCGAGTTCATTACTTCAACATTTACCGTTCTTCGTAAATATGCCGGTAAGTGGGTCGATAACAAACGTCCGTAATGCTCAAAAATAATCTCAAGGGTACGGAGGTGCTCTCTGGAAAACTTTGTCGGACGATTAAAGTCATAGTTTTTTACCTGCTTTTCCGTCGTCCCTTTCATTTCCTCGGCGTCTATCTCACCGCTACTGAACGCAGCAAGCAGGTCATCTATTTCCTTTTGGGATAAAACGTCACCCATACCGAAACCTCCCTACGCAGTTACAAAAATATATACCTACTACTATAATACCACATATTGTCCAAAAAAGCATCAAAAATTTTAATTTGTTGCAGCAAGTACATTTAATGTTGCTTCAATTACACATTCAGACTGGAAAATCTCCTGAATCTTTTTCAAAACGTCTTTATTGATATCTTCCGTGTATAAAGCAACTTCTGCGGATGTATATCCGCTTAACACTTTACTTACTTCCGCAACAATCTTATTTTCCTTGCTTGCGATTAACGGCTGTACCGCCGCATAATCATCATGTTTCTTGTTTAAGGTAATTGTAATACTTACCTGCGCAATGCTTACGTTATCGCCGGTGGCCTTTAAGTTCATGTTCTTATCCTTAAAGGTATATTCATCCTGATCCACTAACGCAATTTCACCGTAGTCTTTTCCGATTCCGGATTCGGTCTCCAATTCCACTGCCGCTACAATCTTTTCAATCAAAGCATCCGTACGCTTTGCTTTCGGAATAACCGTAAAAATCAATACGGCGGATAATGTTAAATTAATCAATGTTGCCGCAAGAATTACTATTGCAAGCATATTCTTTTTCATAACTGTTTCCTCCTTGTAGGAACTTTTCTGCACCCCGGTCAATTCTCTTCTGCCCTTACTTTATCGGAGAGAAAATTCGGAATTCGATTCTCCGGTTTTTGTACCGGCCTTCTTCTGTTGCATTCGTATCCACAGGCTCACGCTCTCCTTTTCCGGAAAACGACAGCTTTGTTGCATCCAGATTCTTTGTTTCGATTAAATATTGCGCGGTTTCTATGGCACGTGCCGCAGAAAGATAATCGTTATCCTCATACGGTCCGGTAATTACCGGCAAATTGTCCGTATGTCCGATAATCTCGATTCCGTATTGGTCATATTCCTTTAAGATGTCACCGATTTTTAATAATACCGGTTTTGCATCCTCTCTGATTTCTGCGGAATTCGATTTAAAAAGCACGGAACCCTTTACATCTATTTTAACATAATTATACGCTTTGTCCATGCCAAATTCAACATAATCTCCCAGATTATACCGTTCTGCCAGTTCAAACACTTCATCATAAACCGTAGAGGTTGCTTCTTCCTTCAATTCCTGCTTGTATTGATCGGCATCCTCCAGTTCTTCTATCTTTCCCTCCAATTCGGCTACCTTGTTTTCATAATATTCCAGAAGCTCTTCCGTATCACCCTTTCCCTCATAAATCTCATTCTTATCTACGGTTGAGTCGGACTGTTCTCCCATGGTGGCCTTATGCTCATCCAGATTGTTTAACTGGGTAGCACCGTTTGCCACAAGATTTCCGTCTCCGAAAAATGCTCCGCCGGCTTTAAATATACTGAATGTGCTGGCAAAAGATTGCGCCAACTCATTAAACTTTGCCGTATCTACCGAAGACATTGCAAAAAGTAATACGAAAAAGCAAAGCAACAAGTTCATAAGGTCACTGAAGGTAGCCATCCACGCCGGTGCGCCTGGTGCCGGTGCTTCTTCCTTTTTCTTTCTTGCCATTACAATTCACCGCCTCCCGAAGACAGACTCTCTCTTGCCGAAGGATCAATAAAGGACTTTAACTTTTCTTCAATGACACGCGGATTCTCACCTGCCTGAATGGATAATAATCCTTCCACAACGATAGTCTTAATCATAACCTCTGCCGAGTTCTTTTCTTTTAGCTTTGCCGCAACCGGAAGACAAATCCAGTTTGCAAGAATGGAACCGTAGAAGGTTGTAACAAGCGCAACCGCCATATTCGGTCCTACGGAACTGATATCTTGTAAGTCTTTTAACATAAGAATCAAACCGATCAAAGTACCGATCATACCCCATGCAGGACCCATGGAAGCAAGATTCTCCCAAAACGTAATGGTAGACTTATGACGGTCTTCGATACATTCCAACTCGGTCTCCAAAATTCTTCGTACAAACTCCGGGTCTGTACCATCGACAATCAAAAGAATTCCTTTTTTCATAAACTCATCGTCGATACTGCTGTTTGCCGCTTCTTCCAATGCCAAAAGGCCTTCTTTACGCGCCACATTGGACAAATCGATAATCTGTTTGATTTTTTCTGTTTCGTCGTACTCCACCTTCTTTAATGCAATTCCGAAGGACTTAAATCCGTTTACATAGTCCTTTATACTCGGAGACATGGTAAGCGTAGCCATCAAAGCGCCACCGAACGTAATCAGCGCAGAAGGCCCATGCACGAACGACATAACAGACTCCAATGCACTCTGCTGTCCTACTATCATACCGAAAATACACAGTACCAAACACGCTATAACACCGATTAATGTAGATAAATCCAAACCAATTCACCTTCCCATCAAAGTTCTTAAAAGTCTATCGCATAAAATGTAGCAACTATTTACTCATTTACATTCAAAATCTGACGAAAAATGTCTCTTTTATATGATTTTACTAGATTTTCTATCTTTTGTCTACTTTCTTTTACAAATATTTTTTTCCCTGTAGTAAGAGTAATTACCGTATCCGGTATCTCCTCCACAAGCTCAACCAAATCCGCATTCAACGTGATTTTTACATCGTTCAGCTTCGTTACTTCAATCATAAATCCCCCGCAAAACACCTATAAGCCGGCAAGAGTTGCTATACCTGCAACCCCTGCCGACCTTTCATGGCATTATCTCTTTAAGTTAATCAGTTCTTCTAATAAAGTATCCGATGTGGTAATAATTCTGGAATTCGCCTGGAATCCTCTCTGGGTCGTAATCATATCCGTAAACTCACTTGCTAAATCTACATTGGAGCTTTCCAATACACCAACGTTAAATTTACCGCCGGACATGGTAATATCTTCACCGATACCGTCAAACTCACCGGAGTTCTGGGATTCGGCAAACAAGCTGTTACCGACTGCCTCAAGACCGGAATTGTTTGCAAATTTTGCTACAACGACCTGTCCCAGAAGCTTGCTGACACCGTTGTCGTATACACCGTAAATCTTGCCGGCATTATCAATGGATACGCCGGACATATTGCCTGCGGTACGTCCCTTTCCGAGATTATCCAAACCGCCCTTACTGCCTTCGATAGTGGTCTTGCCGCTGTTCGCAAACATGGTCAACGCGGAAAAATCCACATTGATATCCTTAAACGGATGGTCTCCGTTAATCGGAATATGGAACGTAAGACTCTGCTGTCCATCCACTTCACCGATGTTTACCATACGTCCGGTAGACGGATTAAAATTAATAACCGGTAAGTCATTACAAAGCAACGTCGGAACACCGGTTTCTTCATCTACAGACTGTGCATCAAATTCATAATCTCCCAATGAAACCTCACCGACAGCTTCGTTTAACTCGTAAGAAATATCTCCGGTTGCTTCATCCACTACCTTTCTTACGAAAATAGACTGTCCCGTAGAATCCAGCACATCCGTAATGGCAACGGTATACTCGGACTTAATCAAGGTATCCGCCTGTGTATTCTGTTTAATCAACAGCTGAGCCGTATAGCTCTGTCCCAAATTATCATAGAACGTAAAATTGGTAACACGTCCGGAACCTGCCAAATCCGAATCGGCACTGTCGATATTTCCCTCAAAATGCACCGCTGTGGTTGCCTCCGGTTCGGAATACATATTTTCCGCACTCATAATATGTAACGGAGATACCGTATCCGCTTTAATCTGGGTCGGATTGGTCGGGTCAATCTGCCAACCCATCACACTGTAACCGGATGCGGTACAAAGGGTTCCGTTTGCGTCTAAAGTAAAGGAACCGGCTTTCGTAAACAAATTTGTGGTACCGTTATTTACAATAAAGAACCCGTCTCCCTCAATCATTAAGTCAAACGGATTATCCGTTCTCTGGGAGCCGCCAGTGGAATCCATCGTGGTCTTTACCGATGCAAAGTTTGCACCGAGACCGATTTGCTTCGGGTTCACACCGGCACGTCCGGTATTTTCATCCGGACCGGATGCTGCAGACGATGTCTGATACAAAACATCGGAAAACGTAACCTGACTGGACTTAAATCCAACCGTATTTACGTTCGCGATGTTATTACCGATAACGTCCATTCTTGATTGATGAACTTTCATACCGGATACACCGGAATAAAGTGATCTTAACATACTTTGTGACCTCCTTCATTGCTTCCCCTTCTGTCATTCCGGGGAGCACTGCCTCCTAATCAGGTCCGGCAGTTATGTAATAATTGCGCCGTCTATGTTGGTAAAGATTTTATCGTCTCCATCCCCAACCGCCGTAATCACCGTCCGGTTTGTTACATTAACGATAAATGCCATATTATCCACCATAACCAGCGAGTCTCTGATTCCCTTTCGCGAAGCCTTGTCCACTCCGTCTTCCAAACGCTCTCGTTGTTCTGTCGATAAACGGATATTGCGACTGGCCAGTCGTTCGTTTGCATGTTTCGAAAAACGAAGTTCGGCCGTACCCGCCTGTTTTTCTTCCAGAATCTGACGAAATGTCACATCGGTCGCTTGGGAAACATTGGTTCGTTTCTTCTTGCCGCTTGTATCCAGATACTGATTTGTCATCTGTTCAATCGATACAAAACGACCGTTCTGTAACTGATTCATAAGCTTCCCTTCTTTGCTGTACGCGTTATGCGTAATCCTCCGTGATAAAGTTACTCTGTCTGTCCGTTGTTCTCTTCATTTCCTGTTGCGGTGTTTTCCTGACCGGCTTCATTCTTTTCAGCCTCTACCGGATTGTCTTTAATAAAGATATCCGTGTCTTCCTTCGGTTCGGAATGAATTACATCCACTTCGATTACATTCTCTTTCGTGGTGTAATACGGGGCATTATTAAACATAACGGAAATGGTATGTTTTCCCGGAGTCAGCTGGTGGAATACATCCTGATTTACGGTGAAATAGTTTTTATTCTTTCGGATATACTCCGGATTGATAATCTGTTCACCGTCTACAATCAATGCAATTTCCGTTGCCTTTGCTTCCTCTGTACCGAAATCAACCTCAAAGGAGAAATTCTGTGGCTTTGTTCCGTCATATATGAAATACTGGGATGTCATATCCGGCATCTTCTGCTCCAACAAATATCCCGCATCATATACTTCAACCAAATGTTCCGAATCATACAAGCTTCCGTCTACCGTAAGGTAAGCTTTTCCGCCGCTGATGGTTACGCCTTCCACAACACCTTGCTTGTAGTTTAAAGTACCGTCTTCGTTTTCCGAGGAAACGCAAACTTCCTTTCCTACCATGGACAACATCTGGGAATTCTCATTTGTTGCCGCAAGATTCTGCATCTGCTCAAGCTGCGAGAACTGTGCAAGCTGTGCGATGTACTCTGTATCCGACGTAGGATTTAACGGATCCTGAAACTTCATCTGTGCTACCAAAAGCTGTAAGAACGCATCTTTTCCCAATTCGGAAGTCCCTTTCGTCTCCTTCTTGGTACTTTCAATAGCGGTATTTTCGATTTTTCCGTCTTTTACCGGTTGAATCAATGCCATAACTTAATTCCTTTCTTACGCTGAATAGTCTACACTGCTGTCGGTTACATTAAAATACGCTTCCGTTTGCGGTATGCTCTCTTCCGCATCATCCACACGGAATGTTTCGGATTTTCTTCGTTTTTCCGGTTCACCGTTTCCGTTTCCTTTCGCTTCACCGTCCCGTTCAAAGCCGAATTCCGAAACCGTTACTTCAATTGCTTCCACTTTGATTCCCTGATTCTGCAAAGCCTCCCGAAGGGATGCCATCTGGCTTTCGATTGCTTCCTTCGCTACTTCCGTCTGGGTAGTAAACTGAGCAGTCATCATGCCTTCCTTTTCGGTAATGGTAAGATTCACTCTGCCAAGGTGTTCCGGATTTAGCTGAAGCTCCATGTTGGTCTGTTCCGGACGGATGGTAATCTTAATCTGCTCCATAATCTGGTTTGCAATTTCTCTTACCTGTGCCGCCACAGCAAGACTTGCTTCTCCGGTCTCATTCACTGCATGATTTGCAAGTGCATCAATGAAAACGTTTTTGATAGTTGCGTCGGTTTCCGAGGAAACAACCACCTTATCGCCTTCTCTCTTTGCCTGCGCCGTATGTTTGTCTTCTTTGCCGTCACCGGTTTCTGTTTTAGCCTCAGCCTCCGGATTCTTCGGAGCTTCCACTGCTTCCGCTGTCTCGGTTTGAACCGTTTCCGGCTCATCCTCTTTTGCATCCGGCTTCAAACCATCATCCGTCGGTGTGTCTAATACATCCTGCCGGATCGCATCCGTATCTGCTTCCGATTCCTTCATGGCATTCAGTACCGTCTGCACCTCTTCTACCGACAATTCCGAAGCTTCCACTGTCTGCTCTACCGCCTGCATAAGCTCGCCAAACTCCCGAAACAACGCTTCATTTGTCAGAAACTCGGTCGGTTCTGCCTGCTGAATGTTCAGGAAAATCTGTTGCATGCTGTCCCGGTCAAACAAATCCGCATCCTGTAACCCAAGTTCTTCCATTGTTGCGGTTAACTGTTCTTCCGTAATGCCTAATGTTTCACAGATTACCTGCTTTACCTGTACCAGTAATGCCGAAACTGCTTCTGTTTGTTCCTCAGAAACTTCTGTAGGTTCCTCCGGCTGTACTTTTTCCGGTTCGTTTACCTTCGTTTCTCCGGAAAACAACTCCTTTGCCCGTTCCGTTACATCCTTCGGTTTTGCGGAGTTTTCCTTTATGCCCTTTTCATAGGTAGGCGTTTTCAAAACTCCTTCGTTTCCGCTTTTGGACGTTTCCATAAACTGTTCAAAAGAAGCATCCTGCATTCCTTTTGCGGAACCGCCTACTGCAGGAAACCCGGAAAACATGGCATTCATCGCCGAACCAGCACCGCTCATAATTCCTTGTGCTGTCATTTTTTTCCTCCTTTCTTCCAGATTTTATAGAAACCCTTTTGGGGATTTCACAAATTAGTCCTCAAGCACCCAATCATCAAATCGTGCTTCATCCATTTCTTTCATCTTTCTTGTAAGCTTTGCCGCATATAACGGGTCCATCTGCGCTAAAATATCGGAAACGGATTGTACTTTCATACAATACAACAACTTACAAACATACTCCAAATCCGCCGTCATATTTTCGAAAACCTCAGCTGCGGCGGAAGCTTTCATCTTTTCGTAATAGGATGCCTTCTCTCGAATCGTAGCATTGTATGCTTCTTTCTGAATTGCCATTTCATAAATGCGCTCTGCATTTTCCGGTGAAATGGTTTCATACCATTTTATGTATTCTTCGATGGAAGGGGCATTCTCCCCGTATACAATCTGTCGGTCAAACTCATAGACCCGGTCCTCAAATTCCGCCATCTCTTTTTCCAGATCTTTTAACCGGACCAGTTGGGAAGTAAGGGCCGCTATCTCATCATCCTTATCTTCCCCCTCTATAGTTAATTTATCGACCAAAATCTCCAATTCCTTAATACGTTGATTTGCATCAATGATATCTTTATATGCCAAATCATTTTCCCATGCCAATTCTTCATCCGAAACAGGAGGAAGAATCTTATTCACCAAAGGAACATTTTTGAATGCCGGACGCAATGCGGTTCCGATTCCTCCGATATCCATACGAATCAGCAGTGCAAAAATTGCCAGCCAGATAATAATAATGAGCATGATGATAAAGACGGTCAGAAATCCTCCGCCTTTCTTTTCTTCACCCGTTCCGTTTCTCCGGTCTCTTCTTGCCATTATGCTTCCTCCATATCTTTCCTTCCAAACTGGAAACTCGTACGTTCATCAATTTCCTTTTGTTCTTCCGCATTCATTTCCTGACGGTATTCCTCAAATGCATTTTCCCTCAAACGTTCCTGGGTTTTTCGCTCCGTCATAGACTCTACCAGACGTTCCTCCGCAGCATGTAATGCCGCTTCTGCCTTTTTAACATTCTGTTTCTGCCGGACAATCCGGTCATCCATCGCCTCTATTGCAGACTGCAGGCGATTTAACTTCGGAACATCCAAACGGCTTGCCATCACCTGACGTTTTTCCTCAACATACGCTTCTCTTTTTTGCTGTAATGCAAACAACCGGTCTTCTTCTTCCGTCAAACGAAGCTTTGCCGCACCGTAAGCCGCCTTTGCCTGATCCTCCAATTTCTGCTTTATCACAAGAAGGCTCTGCATCGAATATCGAAACTTTTTCATTCGCCACATTCCTCCTTCTTACTTTTCACATCTAAGCCCCGTCCGCCGAAAAAATATCCGTTAACTGCGCAACGGTTTCCTCAAACGTAAACTTTTCATCCGTAGCCTGACATAAAAATTCATTAATCGCACTGTTCTTTTGTATCGCATAGTCGATTTCCGGATTGGAACCGGTTTTATAAGCACCGATATTAATCAAATCTTCCGCATCGGAATAGGTGGCCAGCGTATTCTTTAACTTACTGGCAAGTTTCTTGTGTTCTTTTGTGGCCACCGCACTCATAACTCGGGAGATACTCTGTAAAATATCAATGGCCGGATAATGATTTTTGTGGCCCAGTTTTCTTGACAAAATAATATGACCGTCCAAAATTCCCCGGGCCGTATCGGAAATCGGTTCATTAAAATCGTCACCGTCAACCAATACCGTATAAATACCGGTAATGGAGCCCACGGCACCGTTTCCGGCACGTTCCAAAAGCTTCGGCATCTCCGCATACACACTCGGCGGATATCCCCTGGATACCGGCGGTTCTCCCGCCGCCAACCCGATTTCTCTCTGCGCCATGGAAAAACGGGTCAAATTATCTAACATCAACAAAACGTCTTTTCCCTGATCTCTGAAATACTCTGCAATTGCAGTAGCGGTTTGTGCCGCCTTTTTACGAACCAGTGCCGGCTTATCCGAAGTCGCAATGACAAGCACGGAACGTCGCATTCCCTCTTCCCCTAAATCATTTTCAATAAACTCTTTGACTTCTCGTCCCCGTTCCCCGATCAATGCAATCACATTAATATCCGCTTTCGTGTTACGTGCTATCATACCGAGCAACGTACTTTTTCCCACACCGGAACCCGCAAATATACCGATACGTTGTCCTTTCCCTAAGGTTAACATACCATCGATTGCTTTTACCCCCAGTGGTAATACGTCCCGAATCAACACTCGATCCATCGGGTCCGGTGGTGTAGCATTGACCTCATAGAACTGCGTCACGTTCAATTCACTGCCGTCAAGAGGACGACCGAGGCCGTCTAGCGCCATTCCGAGTAATTCTTCTCCTACCGGAACCTTTAATGCTTCGGAACAGAGTTCCACACTGTCTCCGATTCCGATGCCGGAAACTTCTTCGTAAGGAGTCAGCAACACTCTATTATCCCGGAATCCTACTACTTCCGCACTGATTTGTCTGCTTTTATCCGCGGATGAAATCAAACAAACATCCCCAAGCTTTGCTTCCGGTCCGATTGATTCTATGGTCAGACCGACGATTTTCACAACCTTGCCGTATTTTTTTACATAGGACCGCTCCCGCAATCGTAAAAAGTCTTCGGTCGAAAAAGCCATACTATACCCTTTCTTGTACACTAAGCAGCCGGATGTCCTCTATCAGTCCCTCCAGCTGTGTACCTAAACTACAATCAATAATATTGGAATCCGTCTCAATCATGCACTCTCCTTTTTTTAATAGGGAATCCTGCACAATCTCTAACGTAACTTCTCGTTCAAACATTGCCCGGAACGAATCCGCAGCACCTCGTACCTCTTCATAATCCTCTTTGGAAACCTTAATCAAAAACGTATTACTTCGTTCCGCATCCGATAAAGCTTTTGACACCAAATAGGTTATGATTTCGTTCTTTGTCTCCAGACAGACTCCTGTCAGATTTTCCAGCAACCGGATAACAACCTCGGTTGCCATAGGCTCTAACTCCTGCAGTTTCATTTCATACTGCTCCTTCAGGAGCTGTTCCTTTTCCGTATAAGAAGCATTTAATGCTTCTTGTTCCTGTAACAACATCTGCCTTCCGGCTTCATATCCTTCTTGTTTTGCGGCATCGAATATCTGCACTTTTTCCTCTTCGGCAACAAGTTTCGCTTTTGTTTTCAACTGCTCTCCTTGCGCCCGTGCCTGTTCCAGAATAATATCCGCCTGAGTCCGAATGGCTTTTTCCATTTCAATACGAAGCGCAATTTTTTCCGCCTCGATTAATTCGCATTTCAGTTTCTTGCGTTCTTCTTCCTTCCAGGCCTCTAATGCGGCATGGTCCATTCCGATACAAACCCCGCCCTCTTCATCTTCAGAATCAGATATTACACCTTCCGTCTCCATCCCCTCCGGAAACGGCTCTGCACCTTCCTGTTCTTCCAAAGCAATTGCACGGAGTCCGCCCACAAAGGCTGCCGATGCGGCAGCTTCCGCCGCCCTTGCATGGATGGCATCTTCTCTTTCTTCTACGTCAATGACCCGCATCTCTTCTTTATAGCGTACCGAGTACGCCTTTATCATATTAGACAACGATCTCGTCACCTCCGCCTCTGGAAATAACAATTTCGCCGGAGTCCTCTAACTTACGAATAATATTAACAATCTTCTGCTGTGCTTCTTCAACATCCTTCAAACGAACCGGACCCATGAAATCCATATCGTCCTTAATCATAGCCACAAGGCGCTTGGACAGGTTATTAAAGATAACGGTCTGTACTTCCTCATTCGCACTCTTAAGGGCGGTAGCCAGTTCGTTATTGTCAACCTCACGCAATACACGCTGAATAGAACGGTCGTCCAAAGAAAGGATATCCTCGAACACGAACATCTTTCTGCGGATTTCGTCTGCAAGCTCCGGCTCTTCGATTTCGAGGGTTTCCATAATGTGCTTCTCTGTACCTCTGTCTACAGTGTTCAAAATCTCTACAATTGCATCCACGCCACCCGCAATGGTGTAATCCTGATTTACCAGGGACGCCAACTTACGCTCCAATACATGCTCTACATCGCGAATGGTATCCGGTGATGTACGGTCCATTTGCGCAATACGCTTTGCGACATCCGCCTGCTTATCCGGGGATAACGCACTGACAATGGTTGCGGCCTGCCCGGCGGAAAGATAAGACAAAATAAGTGCAATGGTCTGAGAATTCTCATCCTGAATAAAGTTAAGCAACTGGCTCGGATCTGTTTTACGTACAAATTCAAACGGACGAACCTGCAAGGAATCGGTAAGTTTTCCGATAATCTCCTTTGCTTTGTCTGCACCAAAGGATTTTTCGAGCAAATCGTTTGCATAACTGATACCACCCTCGGTAACATACTGCTGTGCCAGACATACTTCATAAAATTCATCCAGCACTTCATCCTTTACAGACGGTGTTACATTCTTCGTATTTGCGATTTCAAGAGTGAGCTGCTCTACTTCATCTTCCTTTAAGAACTTAAATACTTTGGATGCACGCTCCGGTCCTACAATAATAAACAGAATCGATGCCTTCTGTATTCCCGTCAAATCAAGTGCTCTTCCTGCCATACCGTTGCCTCCTCTCCGAATTAATACTCATCATTCAACCAGGTACGTAGCAACATAGCCACAGACTCCGGATTCTCATCAAAGAACTTTTCTATCAAAATTCGAGTCTCGGATTTTTCTCCGAACTCAACATCTTCCAGCGATGCATTGCTTCCGTGCTCCGCTAAAATTTCCGAGTAATTGAGTTCCGGTTCCACTTCCGTCACTTCTACCGGAGACATACCGCGGAATACTACATAGGCAAGGAAAGCAAGTAACAATACCGCCAGAACAATGGTAAGAATAAACTCCCAGTTTACCGGCTCCTCCAATACTTCCAAAAACTTATACTGGTCGTAGGTGGTAATATGTATATTCTCTCTCGGAATACCGGTTGTCTTTGCCACCATCTGGTACAAGTCCTCGGACGGCTCCGTCTTTACCGGCTTTCCGTATAAAAGTTTAAACTGTTCATAGGTCATATCTTCGGCCAAAAGCTCCTTTTCCCGAAGCTCCGCCTCACTGACTTCCTCCACATGGGTGGCAACAACACTGATGGAAGAAGTATCCTTATCAACTACACCGGTTTCATAAATCTCATTTGATATCTGCTTGTTATAAATCATATCATAGGATTCGGAATCAATGGATGAACTTCCTCCCATGCTGTTTACAATCATATAGTCTACTTCATCATTGGAATCGGTCCCCGGAATATCTCCGTCGTTGGTCACTCCCGTTGCGGAATAGGACTCGTAGTGGGATTGATAGCCCTGCTCCATGTCATCCTTATCCGGATAATACCGCTCGGTATAAACCTCCTTTTTATCCATGTTCACCGTGATTTCAGCCCCTACCCACGTCAACTGATACTGGTTTGCCACAAAGCCCGCATAAACCAGATTTGTGTAAGCCAGATTAATCTCGTCCTTAAAGGCTTGGATTTCATCCCGGGTCGGTTCCTCATCCTCCGGTTCCGGACCGTTATACAGAATCACGCCGTACTGATTGACTACGCAGATTCCATCTGTAGTCGGATTCCCCAGGGCAAGTGCTACCATAACCGCAATTGCCTCCGGTGTGGAATTTTTATCGAACTCCTCATTTATCGTAAGAAATACACTGGCTAGCGTTTTCTTTGGAGAAGTCAATATCGTAGTGGAGGAATCCTGCGGTACATAACTTATTTTGGCAGACTCCACGCCCACCATTTTTTCAATGTTCTTCTTTAAATCCGACTGAAGGTACAGATGATTTCTCGTAAGACGTTCTCCGCTGGTGGTACTGATGCTGGTATTAAGCAAATCTTCAATACCGAAGCCTTCGTCCTCCAAATCACTCTGGGCTACCAAAACCACCGCATCCGTCTGGCGTTTTTGATCTACCTCGACTGTCAGCTTGTCATCTTTCAATTTATACTTGATTCCGTTTTCATCCAAAAGCTGTACCACGCCGGTGGCAATATTTGTTGTTTCAAAGGTAGACAGCGTTACATACTTTGTTCTGCTTAAAAGCACAATAAGAATAGCAAGCGCCAAAACCACACCGGAAAACACACTGATGATAATGGTTTTTTGCTTACTTGTATACTTATTCCATAATTCCAATAACCGCTTTGGAAGCTCTTTTAACCTCTCCTGCATAATGGCTGCTCCTTTGTATCAATCTAGTTAAGAAAACACACTAAAACTGCATCTGCATCAGTTCCTTATACGCATCCAGGATTCCGTTCCGAATGGCAACGGTATACTGTAACGAAAGATTTGCCTTGTTCTGGGCAATCAGTAAATCGTGCACATTGTCGTTTAATCCCAACATATAAGACATCTGTGCTTCTTCGGCTTCATGGGTATAACGGTTGGTCTCCTCCAACAATCCGATTGCGGACTGATACAAGGATTCAAACGTCTCGGAACCTACCGCCTTCTCCTTTACCGGATTCACCTGAAACACATTGTCAAGGGACTGTATTTTATTAATCGGTGCAATTAAACTCATACCGTCTCATCCTTTCTGTTTCCGGCATATTTGCCGTTTAAGGTTTATCTGCCGATTTCAAGACCCTTTAACGCCATATTCTTTGTTGCGTTAAAGGCCGTAACATTCGCTTCAAAGGAACGGGTGGCATCAATCAGGTTTGTCATCTCCGTTACCGTGTTTACATTCGGCATGGTCACATAACCGTCTTCATCCGCATCCGGGTGAGCCGGATCATATACCATCTTCATCGGCGTTACATGATCCTCCGCAATCCCGGTAATCTTTACACCGTCTCCCAAAGGATCGGTTTTTCTGGAAATTCCGGTCTGCATCGCCGTTAATATCGACTCAAAATTAGAATCGTTCTTCTCCGCAAACACAACCGTCTGACGACGGTATACATCACCGTTTTCATCCCTTGTGGTATTTACGTTTGCAATATTCTGGGAAATAATATCCATTCGCGTACGCTGTGCAGACATTCCGCTGGCACTGACATTTAAAGAACCCATCAAAGACATAGGCTACTCCTTTCCGCATAAAACAATTATGCACTCCGTATGTAACTACTTATATTTCTATACGCCGAAAAGCCGTTACCGCTGTAACACGGAACGGATTCTGGAAAACTCCTGTGTCATGGAATCCAGTAAAGCATAATACTTTAACTGGTTATCCGCCAAATATGCGGACTCCGTATCAATATCCACATTATTACCGTCCTTGCGGTAATCCAATGTTGCATGGTCCAAATAGGTTGTGGAACCAAGCTTGGACAAATCCATATTCTTGACCTTCTTTGATAACGCATCTCTTCCGGTCAGCTCTTTCGCCAAATAGGTTTCAAAGGTAACATCGCTCCGTTTAAAGTCCGGCGTGTCCACATTGGCAATATTATTGGCAATCACTTCATTGCGCTTCCAGGAGGCATCAGCCGCCTTGTCCAGCACGTTTACAAAACTAAAAGCATCAGAACCTATCATAGGATACACTTCCTTTCAATACTATTATATCGAACTTTTGTAAAAACACAAGATATATTTACGAAAAACCTCATTTTTAGTAAAAAAATACCATAAGTAGTATGTGTCGATAACTTTTCGCATAGGCACCGCACTCCGTGCAACCTCTCACTCCGTGGCTTCGCTGCTACGTCGTGGGCACCTACACGAAAACAAAGGGATTTTGAGCAGACTCAAAATCCCTTTACCGTCAAACCGGAATCCATGCCGGTTGTACTCTTATTTCATTTTCAAAACTTACAGTTTCTTTAACTCATCAAAAACCACATCATTCAATACCTTAATATAAGTACCCTTCATACCGGAAGAACGGGATTCGATAACCCCCGCACTTTCGAACTTACGCAACGCATTTACAATTACGGAACGGGTAATTCCTACACGGTCCGCAATTTTACTTGCAACCAAAATGCCTTCGTTTCCTTCCAGCTCATTAAAGATATGTGTAATTGCTTCCATCTCGGAAAATGACAACGTGCTGATTGCCGAACGGACAATTTGTACCTTTCGATTTTCCTCTGCGTTTTCTTCGTTTACGGAACGCATCATTTCTAAGCCGACCACGGTGGTGCCGTACTCACTTAAGATAATATCATCAATCGAATAAGCTGTTCCCTTTTTGTAAATAAACAATGTTCCGAGACGCTCGCCCGCAATATCAATCGGTAAAATAATCGCCTGATACTTTTCCACTTCCGGGAATGAAAATCCGAGAGTCTCAAGGTTAACATTCTCCTTGGTAGATAAGATGTTTAAAAGACGTTCATTCAACATACCATCGATATATCCGCCTACTGCATCTTTAATCAACTCTCCGATTGTTTCTACATCATTTCGATTTTTGATACCGAGAACCTTACCCTTTTTACTGATTACCAAAATATTCGATTCCAAAATTTCTCCAAGTACCAGACAAATATCATTAAACACAACTTTATGAGAAGTATTGTTGTGTAAAAGCTTATTGATTTTTCTGGTCTTATCCAATAACTGTACGCTCACGGCAACTCCTTTCCGGCCTAATCGCCTGTCTAATATTTTCGATACGTTATCTGTTTTTTATATTATAACACGGTTTTTCTAAAAAAACAAGTGTAAATTGTGAATTCAATATATTGCAACGCAATTTACTACACAATTACGAATTGAGGCACTATTTTTCATTCACTATCACAAATCCGCACTCTTCTGTTGCACAAACAAGCTTATTTCCCTTTTCCAAGAGAGCTCCACCGCACTGCGGACAAGTTTTTCCGGACGGTTTCTGCCATGCCATAAACTCACATTCCGGATTTGCTTCGCATCCGTAATAACGTCTGCCTTTTTTCGTTTTCCGGACAACAACCTCTTTTCCGCAAACCGGACAAGGCACACCTATTTTTTCAAGATACGGTTTTGTATTACGACATTCCGGGAATCCAGGGCAGGCAAGAAACTTTCCGTGAGGTCCATACTTAATCACCATCTGTCTTCCGCAAACATCGCAGATAACATCGGATACCTCATCTTCGATTTCAATGTTTTCCAGCTCCTGTTCCGCATTCGCAAGCGATTCCTCCAGATCCGGATAAAAATTCCGAATAATCGTCTTCCAGTATACGTCGCCGTTCTCTACCGCATCCAATAACGCTTCCATGGTTGCGGTAAAATTTACGTCCACAATGGAACAAAATGCCTGACGCATAATCCGGTTTACTGCTTCACCGATTTCGGTTACATATAAATTTTTATTTTCTTTTACTACATAACGCCTTGCCAAAATAGTTGTAATGGTCGGAGCATAGGTACTCGGACGCCCGATTCCCAGTTCTTCCAAAGTTTTTACCAACGACGCCTCGTTATAGTGTGCCGGCGGTGTGGTAAAATGTCTTGCCGGAAGCAATTCCGTAAGCGTTATCTCGGAGTCCTTTGTCAAATTCTTTAAGAATCCGCCCTTCACTTCTTCTGTCTCTTCATCCTCTTCCGGACAATATACCGCCATAAAACCGTCAAATACCAACTCGGAAGTAGTCGTTGTAAAGCGGTATCCGCCACCATCCAACTTAACCGTCGCCGTTTCATACTTTGCTGCCTGCATACGGCTGGCAATAAAACGCTTCCAAATAAGCTGATACAAGCGGAACAAATCTCTGGAAAGAGATTCCTTCACCGCTACAGGCGTTAACTCCACATAAGTCGGGCGAATCGCTTCGTGAGCATCCTGAATTTTCTTTTTATCCGCCTTCTTCTGCTCAGATTCCATCACAGAATTCGGGCCGTAATTATCTGCAATAAACTGTTTTGCGGCAGCATCCGCTTCCTCCGAAATACGAATGGAGTCGGTACGAAGATACGTAATCAAACCGACGGTTCCGTGTCCCTTCACATCCACACCTTCGTATAACTGCTGCGCCAGACGCATCGTCTTCTGAGTGGAGAAATTCAGTGCCTTTGCTGCTTCCTGTTGTAACGTACTGGTGGTAAACGGTGCCGCCGGCTGACGCTTCCGCTCTCCCATTTTTATCTCACTCACTTTAAATTTGGCATCCTTTAACGCAGCCAAAATCTTATTTGCCTCTTCCTCCGAAGAAATGGCTACTTTCCCTTCGGTTGTACCATAAAACTTCGCCCGGAACGGCTTTTTCATTCCTTTTACAGAAAAATCCGCATCCACAGACCAATATTCCTGCGGTACAAATGCATTAATCTCTTCTTCTCTGTCACAAATGATTCGCAACGCTACCGACTGTACGCGTCCCGCACTGAGTCCTCTTTTTACTTTATCCCAAAGAGGCGGACTGATACGATATCCGATCATACGATCCAGAATTCTTCTTGCCTGCTGGGCATCTACAAGATTCATGTCAATCCCGCGGGCTTCTTTGATGGAATTGCGTACCGCGTTTTTGGTAACCTCATTAAAGGTAATACGCTTCACTTCATCTTCCGGAATCTTAAGCGCTTCTGCCAGATGCCAGCTGATTGCCTCACCTTCACGGTCCGGGTCGGTTGCCAGATAAACTTTTTCCGCTTTCTTTACTTCCTTCCGAAGTTTTGCCAGCACATCACCTTTGCCACGAATTGTAATATATTTTGGTTCATAGTCGTTATCAACATCAATCCCCATACGACTTTTCGGAATATCTCTCACATGACCGTTAGATGCAATCACCTCATAATTGGCACCTAAAAACTTTTTAATTGTTTTCGCTTTTGCAGGAGATTCCACAATCAGTAAATTTTTTGCCATCCCAAATCCTTACCTTTCCAAAATAACCCGATTTTCGGCTTCAAACGCAAACTAGCATACACTATTTTTCCGAAGGATGCAAGTATATTTTTAAAAATTCATAAATTTTAAACAATTATCCATTCTTTTCCGCTAAAGAATAATATGCCTGTCCTTGTCTTTTTACGACTCCGAGACAAGACAAATGTTCCAAAACAGTGACTGCCTTGTCATACGAAAGTCCGGTTTCTTCCAGTACTTCTTCCAAATGCTTCGGATGCAATCCCAAACACCCGCATACCTGTTTTTCCTCCTTCGTCAAACATAACTCTTTTTTCTTTCTTTTATTTTTTCGTTCCGAGAGCAATAATAAATCTTCTAAAATATCTTCCCCACAGGTAACCGGTTTCGCCCCTTCTTTTAATAAATAATTACATCCTTCACTGAGCACATCTCCTACACGTCCCGGCACCGCATAGATCGTTTTCCCGTATTCCAGACCGAACGCTACGGTAATCAGGGAACCGCTCTTTTTTCGTGCTTCCGTCACAAGAATTCCATCTGACATTCCCGCAATGATTCGGTTCCTCTGAGGGAAAAAGCAGGGAAGCGGTTGTACGCCCGGAGGATATTCCGATATAATGCCTCCCCCGTTCATTAAAATATGATTGTACAGCATTCGATGGCTTTTCGGATAACAAATATCAATTCCGCATCCCAAAACACCATACGTCCGTCCCTTTCCCTTTAATGCTCCTTCATGGGCCGCTTTATCCGCTCCGTAAGCAAGTCCGGAAACCACACCGATTCCCTGTTCCGCCAATTCCCTTGCAATCGTTTCTGCCATCTTACTTCCATAGAACGAACAATTTCTTGCTCCCACGATTGCGATTGTCTTTTCATTTACCGGCAGCCTCCCTTTATAATAGAAGAAACGTGGAGCTTCAAACCGGTTCCGTAACTGTTCCGGATATTCCTCGTCCTCTTGTGTTACAAAAAAAATCTCCTTTTCCTGTAAACTTTCATATTCTTTTTCAAAATTCATGTTGCAAACTTTCGCAATTCTCGCCTTTTCACCTTCCGTAAATCCGAAACGCTCAGTAAGAAGAAAAAACTCCGACCATTCTCCGGCAGAAGCGCACAGAGCTTTCTTAGGGGTCTCGAAATACATCAAAACAGCTTCTGTTTTTTTCGGCGTGATACAAAAATTTGCAAGCCCGTTCCAGAAAATATGATGTTCTTTCCCTTTTAAATTTATACTCATCCCTGTTCTCCTCCCCAAAACTTTCTGTCCGGTTCCCGATAGCTAAGAGCTTCACCCACATGACCTTTTTCTATCCGGTCGTTTCCCTCCAAATCCGCTATAGTACGTGCCGTTTTTAAAATCCGATGATAGGTACGTGCGCTTAAATCCAGTCTTTCAAATGCCTTTTCCATACATTCTTTTGCCTCATCCGTAAGGAGGCAGTATTGTTTCACCTCAGCCCCCGGCAGTTCGGAATTGTAAGAGAACGGTTTTCCGTAATACCGTTCCTTTTGTCGCAACACGGCAGCTTCTACCCGTTTTCTTATCCTTTCCGAGTTTTCATTTTTCTTATCGGTTTTCAAATCCCCAAACCGCACCGGTCCCACTTCCAGACACAAATCAAAACGCTCCATGAGCGGTCTGCTGATTTTCCCAAGATATCGTTTGATTTGTGTATAAGAACAATTACATTTGCTCCGATCCGGATAATACCCGCAAGCGCAGGGATTCATTGCCGCAACCAGCATTCCTCCCGCCGGATATTCACAAACAGCCCCGTAACGTGCCACGGTAATTTTCTTTTCTTCTAAAGGTTGTCGCAAAACTTCAATCGTCTCCCTTCGAAACTCCGGAAACTCATCCAAAAATAATACACCGTTATGCGCAAGGCTGATAAGCCCCGGTGTGGCCCTTCTCCCACCCCCGGCCAACGCAGACTGGGTAACCGTATGGTGCGGTGCCTGAAAGGGCGGTTTTTTCATCAGACATTTTCCCTTTAACCGACCTGCCACGCTGTATATTTTGGAAAGTTCCAGACTTTCTTCATAGGAAAGTTCCGGAAGGATTCCGGGAATGCGCTTGGCAAGCATTGTTTTCCCCGTCCCCGGCGGTCCGATCATTAACACATTATGCCGACCGGCCGCAGCAATTTCCAATGCCCTTCTTGCCATAACCTGCCCTTGTACATCAGAAAAATCCGGCACCGGTTCCTCTTTCACGTGTTCCGTCGGCGGTTCCGTGTACGGCAAAATATCACCGTTTCCGTTTAAAATTTCTACCACCTCCCGTAAAGAGGTTACCCCGTATACAAAGAATGCTCCGATTGCCGAAGCTTCTCCGGCATTTTCGCGGGGTACAAACACCTGTGTAAATCCCTTATCCTTTGCAAGGCAGGAAGCCGGCAAAACCCCCGAAACCGGATTCATTGTACCGTCTAAACACAGTTCCCCCATAAACATACTGTTTTCTACTGATTTCTCGGAAACATAGCCGAAAGCGGCCAGAATTGCTATCGCGATGGACAAATCGAATGCTGTCCCTTCTTTTTTGATATCTGCCGGTGAAAGATTCACTGTAATCCGTTTCACCGGCAATCGATAGCCTGAATTTTCCAGTGCAATACGCACTCTCTCCTTTGCTTCCCTGGTTTCGCACGCAAGTGCACCTACCATGGAAAAACACGGCAGACCGTCTTTCACATCAACTTCTGCCGTAATCATTTCTGCTTCAATGCCTAACACGGCTGCAGAGTATACCTTTCCTAACATATCCATCCTTTCCTTTGCGAAAGGACTCGTTTTCACTGTTTTCTTTGTTCTCTTTCGTAGCTGTCGCCACCTATGCATTTCCTATTTTGCGTCCAAAATCTTCTTGATTTCCTGCATGAAGGTATTCACATCCTTAAACTCCCGATAAACAGAAGCGAAACGGACGTATGCCACCGCATCTAAATCCTTTAACTTATCCATTACAATTTCACCGATTTTATTGCTCGGAATTTCCTTCTGCTCCAAACCGAAAATAATGGTTTCAATTTCATCTACCAGTAACGTAATCTGATCTACTGAAATCGGACGTTTGTGACAGGAACGGAACACACCGGATTCGATCTTGGCACGGTCATACGGTTCACGGATATTGTCTTTCTTAATTACTACAAGAGGAATTGTCTCAACCTTTTCATATGTAGTAAATCTTTTTCCGCATTCATCGCACTGACGTCTTCTGCGAATCGAACCACCGTCATCGGCCGGTCTGGAATCAATCACTCTCGTATTTTCTTTCCCGCAAAACGGACACTTCATAAGTTCTCCCTTCTGTTGTATCACACAACCTTTCGACCATTGCATAAACAGCAAACATCGAACGCTTCTCTTACTTTCTATTATAAAAGAAATGTCAAAAAATGCAAGTAACAATTACAGAATTTCCGGCACAATATATCCCTTTTTATCCAGAGCAATCCCGATCTCATCCAATACCGCCATTGAATCGGCACGAACCGTATGATAATGATACCCTTCCGTAATATGCATCAGTTCCTTCGATTTCCCGCTTTTGATACCGTCCATAAACTGTGCAATGCTACGTTCGGAAAAAATATTTAAACCAGCCTCTACTTTTCCGTAAACTTTATGCCATACAAACACATTCACCACAGTACCGCCCAGTGACACAATGGTGGTCAATTCATCCTCGGTTTGGGCACTGGTATGACGTAACTTAAACACCCGCTCCGCAAAAGGGCCTTTTGTAATTACATACCCTTGATGGGTAGATAACACATCATAGCCTTCTGCCCGGAGCATGGCAATATCCTGTACGATAATCTGTCTGGATACTCCGAGGCGTTCCGCAAGGGCAGATCCCGATACCGGTTCCTCTGCCGCCATAATCATTGCAACGATTTCCTTTCTTCGTTCTTTTCCCTTCATGCATTTCCCCCTTTATACCGCGTGCAGATTCTTTAAGGAAAGGTCCAGAATCGGCGCGGAATGGGTCAACGCACCGCTGGAAATATAATCTACTCCGATATTGATAAGGCGTTCCACATTCTCTCTGGTCACGTTACCGCTACACTCGATTTCCGCCTTGCCTGCAGCCAAACTTACCGCCTCTTTCATATCCTCCACACTCATATTGTCTAACATAATGATGTCGGCACCCGCTGCAAGCGCCTCTTTAAACATATCTAAATTCTCAACCTCTATCTCAATCTTTCTGACAAACGGTGCATATTCCTTTGCCATAGCAACCGCCTTTGCCACACTGCCTGCGGCACCGATATGATTGTCCTTCAAAAGAACGCCGTCACTCAAATTATATCTGTGGTTGTAGCCGCCTCCTACCTTTACCGCATACTTCTCGAAAATACGCATATTCGGTGTAGTTTTTCTCGTATCTAACAGCTTCGTTTTGCTCCCCTCAAACAATACCGCAATCGAACGGGTGTAAGTAGCAATCCCACTCATACGCTGTAAGTAATTCAGTGCGGTACGTTCTCCGGACAAAAGCACGCGGATATCCCCCCGGATCACACCCAACTTCTGTCCCTTTTTCACCTCATCTCCGTCTTTTGCAAACAAAGTCACTTCCGTATCGGCATCCAGAAGTTCGAATACTCTTGCAAATACCGGCAATCCCGCAATGACACCGTCCTCCTTACAAAGGAGCTCCACTTCTCCCAGCCGATACTCCGGCATTACTGCATTGGTAGACACATCCTCACTGTTTACATCTTCTTTTAATGCGCTTAAAATCAACTCATCTGCGTTCAACATCATACTGATACTGTTCATGGTAATCCTTCTCCTTTTCAATTGCGGCAAGCACCGCTTTTTTATATTTTTCCGCATAATCGGCATAATTCGATTCATTCGTCACATTCGTGTTACCGAGTACAGCTTTCGTCTGAGCGGCTTCTGCCGGTACATAGTTTTCCGTTATCTGTCCCGATGCCCGTTTCGCGAACACAAGACTTTCCAACAAAGAATTGCTGGCCAGGCGATTTTTCCCATGTACTCCGTTGCAAGCGGTCTCTCCTACCGCATACAACCGGTTCATGGAGGTTTTGCTATACTCATCCACCGCTACGCCTCCCATGAAATAATGCTGGGCAGGCACTACCGGGATAGGTTCCTTTGTAATATCATACCCGGCTTCCAGACACTTGGCATAAATGTTCGGGAAGTGGCTTCGAATTTCTTCCGTCGGAATCGGTGCCAATGACAACCACACATGCTTTGACCCTTCCTTCTTCATTTCCTTACGGATGGCCTGCGTCACTACATCCCGCGGCAAAAGCTCATCCACAAACCGCTCTCCTTTTGAATTCAGTAAAACCGCACCTTCTCCTCGTACCGATTCGGAAATCAAAAACTTCCGTCCCGGTTTCTCCTGATACAAGGTCGTCGGATGAATCTGTATGTAATCGATATTCTGCAGCTTAATATCATGGCGCAAAGCCACGGCAAGAGCATCACCCGTCAAGTGTTTATAGTTGGTAGAGTGTTCGTACAAACCACCGATTCCCCCGGTGGCAAGTACCGTATAATCCGCCGTAATTGTAGAATACTCTCCGTTTTTGTCGTGACCTACAATACCGTAGCACTCATTCTCTTTTGTCAACAAATCCACCATGGTATAATGTGCTATCAAAGTCACATTCGGCAACTTCCTTACCGTAGCGAGAAGCTTTGAAGTAATTTCCTTCCCCGTCTCGTCCTCATGAAACAGAATACGAGGTCTGGAATGAGCTCCCTCTCTCGTATACACATAACCGTTTTCATCCTTCTCAAACTCCGTACCGCAAGCAATCAAATCCTTAATTACTTCCCGGGAAGAACGAATCATCAGTTCCACGGAACGCGGATTGTTCTCATAGTGCCCCGCTCTCATGGTATCCTCATAGTAGGAGGCATAGTCGTCATCATCCCGTAAAACACAAATGCCTCCTTGTGCCAAAAAGGAATCACTTCGTTCAAATTCATCCTTTGATACAATCACAATCTGTCGGTCCTTCGGTAAGTGAAGGGCACAATACAATCCTGCCACACCGCAACCGACAATTACAATGTCTGTTTTCAAGTTTTTTTCACACATATCATTCACATCTTTTCTTTCTGCCCTTAAGCAAACCATAACTTATTCTGTTCTTTCCGCCACTTCCGCCTTATTATTTTATAACTTATTTCCCAAGCACAAGCATCCGTTCCAACGGCTTTACTGCTTGTTCACACACTTCCTTCGGAAGCGTCATTTCGTTTTCTCCGGTTGCAAGTACATGCAATACTTTTTCCAATGTATTTAACTTCATGTCCCGACACAAATACTCTCCGCCGAAATAAAACTTCTTTTCCGGATTGTCCGCCTTTAACCGGTAATTCACACCTTCTTCGGTGCAAACAATAAACTCTTTACATTCACTTTCCTTGGCAAAGGCAATCATATCCGCCGTACTACCAATGTAGTCTGCCAGCTTCAGTACGCTTTCTTCACATTCCGGGTGAGCCATCACAAGTGCATCCGGGTACTTTTCCTTCTGCATACGAACACCTTCCGGGCGAATCTCTTTGTGAATCGGGCAATACCCGTCATTTAAAATCACATTCTTCTCCGGTACCTGTTCCGCTACAAACCGGCCAAGATTTACATCCGGAATAAAGAAAATGTTTTGATTCGGAAGTGCTTTAACAATTTTTACCGCGTTGGAGGACGTCACACATACATCACTGTAACGTTTAAGCTCTGCCGTAGAATTTATGTAACATACCACCGCTAAATCATCATACTTTTCCCGAAGTTCTTTTATCCGTTCTACCTGTGCCATATGTGCCATCGGGCAATCCGCCGTCAAATCCGGCATAAGCACCGTCTTCTCCGGGTTCAGCATTTTTGCACTCTCTCCCATAAAAGAAACACCGCAAAAAACAACCACATCCGCATCGGTCCCCTTTGCCACCTTCGCTAAGTAAAAAGAATCCCCTACATAATCCGCCAATGCCTGTAACTCATCATTTACATAATAATGGGCAAGAATAATCGCATTCTTTTCTTTCTTTAACCGTTGTATCTCTGTAATCAAATGATTCTCCATAATCATATATGTTGTATCCAAAGATGAACTCCGACACAAACTCTCCCTTTTCAAGATATCGGACACAGTATAACACAGCCTTTTACATCTGTCAAGTTATCTGTAAACTTTATATACCTCCGGTCCAAACCGGGGTAGCTTTGCCGCAAGGTTGAAAATACAAAAAAAGATGTGCTAACATACTCAAAAAAAAGAGAGAAAACGTTCTCTCTCGTCTTCTCTCGTTTTTCATACTCTTATTTCGTTATCACATATCGATACTGTTCCGTCAATTCATGACCTTCCACCGTTTCGAATTTTATCTCTCTGCTGTCGATTTCCCAAATAATCTCCGGACTTAAATCAGCAATCGGAATCTTTTTGGTGTGTACCGTAGGGGCTTCGCCTGCTCCCATCCAGATGTGCCAGATTTCCACCTCATCCGTATGCTCCAGATTTTCTTTGATATACTCAATAATCTTCTTTGCCCGGCCTTCCGTATACCGCCACCATTCCAAATAAACCGCATACTTCTTTTCGGTATAAAGATCACTGAGTCCTTCTGCAGGATATAAGGCAAAATCATCATCGTAATCTCCGTCTTTTTGCTCTCCGGTATCCGTATTTATTTCGACATCACGGTCGGAATACAAAATAACATCCGGCTCATCCCGATCAAACCCCGGTTGTAAATAAGGTTCCGGAATATCTGTGATTCCCATTGCCAATGCCTCATTTACCGACAACGTCAGATCATGCACATTACGAACCGAAGGCAACGGATAGTCCGATGCGATATACGTACAATAACTCATACGAATCCCTCCATTCTTTTCTTTTTCCGCCTTTTCAGCTTTTCTCTTTCGCTTATTTTCATACATCCGTTCGTCTGCTGTCTTTAATAATTCCTCGTAAGACATTCCGGCCCTCATCATACAGTATCCGAAAGAAAATTGGAGCGGAACTGTAAGATTTTCATTCAGCCGTGCCGAACTGTGTCCCTGAATATACTCTATCGTGCGAACGGTATTCAACAACTCATCTTTATCTTCGTAATCGTATAGGAATAAAACAAACTCATCACCGCCGATTCGTGCCGACAGGCTGCTCTGAATTCCGAAGTTATTGATTACACCGCCGATTTTCTTTAAATACGCATCTCCCAGCTCATGTCCGAACGTATCGTTAATCCCCTTAAGTCCGTCTGCATCAATCATAACAAAGGCCGCATATCCGAGCTTCTCCGGACTTCGGAGCAGCAGTGACATCTGGGTCTCCATCCCTCGTCGGTTATACAATCCGGTCAGCAAATCCACATCCCGTTCCGCTTCGATTTTGCGTCGTTTTAATATATCTTCCGTAACATCAATCACGACACCGAACACTTCGGATCCGATTTCCATTTCCTCAAGCTTTACATATTGTTCCGGTTCCTCGGAAAGGATATAGACTCCCTGCTCCTCATGATAAGGATTCATTCGAACCTTATCAATATACTGTTCAAACAGTTCATAATCGGAAGTCAATAATCTCCATTCGTCCAATTCCAACGAAAAAATACGAGGAATATACTCCGTACAATGTACCAGACGTGCACCTTTTCTATATTCGTAAACTCCGATAAACATGTTCGTCTTACTTAACACATACGATATCTTGCTGGTAGAATCCGAAAGACTACCTACCATCGTATTGATGTAATCACTCAGTTCCGAAAATTCTTCACTGGTCCGGATATCGATTTTTACATCCATATCTCCTTCCGTAATGCGGCTGAGTTTATCATTTATCTCGTAAATCCCGTCTATTACATAACGGTTCATATATCGACTAACCACATACGTAAGAATGCTGATAATCAGAAGAGAACACAAACAAGCCGAACCTGCAGTCGGCGGTATCCGTTGATACATCTGACCGCAGTCAACACAACGACCTACAAATTCGTTTCCTATTTTCCGGAACACGCAATAAACCAGAGACCCGTTAATCTTCTCATAAAATCCGTCGGTATCCTCCGTTACCTTTTTCAGACTGAGCCCTATCTCTTCACAGGAGCTCCCTAACGCGGAATCTACCGTCGTACCGAGCACCTTTCCGTCTTTCTCCGAAATCACATAATAATCCGCATCGGAGTTCACCTGAATCAGCGAAAACATATTGGAATATCCGCCTTCCTCACCGGTCTCTCTCTCCTCCGAAATAACATGCTCCACAATAAAATGCTTGATTTGATCCAAAACCTCAATCGATTTCTCATACTCTCTGCGTCGTTCCCCTAATATTTGTACGCACACAACAAAAGCCAGAACCACAATCATCAGCGTTCCGGTAACCTGCAACATATATTCACGAATTCTTTTCTTTAACGGTTTCATATAATTCCCCTTTTTCTGATACAAAATACCTATTACTATGACTTTATCACAAACATACTTTTTCGTCAATGTTTTCGGGAAATGACATATAGTATAATATACTGTTTTTTTGGAGGATTATCACCATGCGTCTTTGTGACTTAAGGCAAAAGGAAGTCATCAACTGCAGGGACTGCGCCCGCTTAGGCTTTGTAGGCGACGTGGAATTCAATCTATGTACCGGATGTCTGGAAAAAATCATCGTGCCGGGTCCTGGGAAATTCTTTGGTTTCTTCGGAGAATGCTGTGAATATGTCATTCCGTGGTGCAACATCAAGCAAATCGGACCGGACATTATTCTCGTTGACATCGAATGTAAAACAGCCCTAAAGGACCGACATAACGATTGATATCCCTTAGGGCATTCATCTACTTACTTGTAATACGGTTTACGTTCTTTATTAATACCGAAATTGTCCCGTCCTGATTTGTAATAAACTCCACATGCTGCTTGTTGTTGTACTCCTCCATCGGAATGTTAATCTCGATTCCGCTATCGGTGGTTAAAAACTGCTTTTCAAGCTTCTTTGTGGTTTTCTCGTTCTGAAGTTTAATTTCTTCCTTCGGGAGCTTGTACTTTTCCAGCTTTTCCACAAACTCCTCTTTGATTTCCGGTGCCGCTTCTTTAAAAACCTTCTCAACGATTTCCTCTACCTTAATCGGACCTTCTGCCTTGGCACACTCCTCATGGAGCACACTTTTCGTCTTCATCTTCTGTTCAAAGTCATCATCATAATACTTTTTATTAATCTGCTCCACAGCCTTGGTTACAAGGTCAAGCTTTGTTTTCTGGGACATTCTTGCATGACAGTGTAAGAAAAGCTCCGACAGGTAATTGATTTTCTCTCCGTTTACCGGGAACTTCTTTTCCACCAGTCGTACCGCATCCCCTTCAAGGTCAATTAATACAGCCTCGGAAAGCTTTCCTCCTGCCAGCGGCAAAGCCGCTGTCTGCTTCATCACCTCATTGATATTCTCATCCTGCTCCCCGAGAGACGTGTAATGCACATACACTTCTTTATAATTCATTTTAAGGATCGCCAGATGTTGTCTTGACTCCACCTGGAAAGTTACAAAAAACACATCCCCCGCCGGAATGTCTATATTGGAGTTCATAATCTCATAAAGCTTTCCTGCCAACTGCTTGCTGACCGGAATCAGATTCTCTTTCTTAAAATCCCGCAAAACCGCATACACTTCGGAACTTTCCGTATCAAATACACAATTCTTCAACTCATCCCCGGACAGCAACTTATAAATATGATTCCGTAAAAAATCACACAAATCCGGTCCCATTTCAAGTAAGGAATCTGACAACACTGGCATCCCTACCATGGAATCCAAAATATGAATCACCGCTTCTCTGATAATAATATCGTCTTTTTCCATTATCCTTCTCCTGTTCTTATCTATTTTGAATCTTATGATTTTTCTTTTATCTCTCAATAGTACATCATAAGCAATCCAAGCATTGAAAGTACGGTAATACAAAATCCTAGTCCGTAAGTAAATTTTCTAAGCTTCCCGGAACGTATCGGCTCATAAATCTCGTCCATGGTTTCCGTATCCACATAAAGTTCACGCTTTTCCCCTTCCAACGGATTAAAAAATCTGGAAAAGGATTTTTCCGCAACACAGTACTCCTCTTCTCCAAAGTAAAATTTATAAATCGGAGCATGTACCCTGTGTCCTCCCCGGGAAGAAGAAAATTTTGTTGCGAACCCACAACACTCACCAAATACTCTTACGGTACAGTATCGCCTTTTTCTGCGCTGTTCGGTAATTGCGTAGAAAAGGAATCCGACACCTACACTCAAAATCAGAATCATCGCGAAAAGCAGCGCATACTTCAAAACAAACGCTTTCACCATCTCAGGGTCTTTTTTTAACATCACCCCGCAAAAAACCGTAACGCTACCGATAAGACAAGTGATAATCGGTAACAAAAAATTTCGCTTTCGGTCTTTCTCAAACTCTCTCGCAAACATTATGATAGCAATCACCAAAAGAAATGCGCCCCCAATAATTACCGTAAGCCAATACATATGCTTTTTTAAGGTAAACAAAAATCCTACAATAAGTACAATAACTACCAAAGTAAGAAAACTGTCTACAAACACTTTTAGCAGTGATTCTCTTTTCTTCGGATTCTTTGTTTCAAACTCGTTATCCATTGTAAAAACTCCCTTTTTTATTTCATGTTCTCTTTCCAAATGCTTTTTCCCGGGGAACACCACCCAGCCACAAAGTCTAACGTATCTGCAATAAAATTGTATGATATACCGTCTTCTAAACTGTTAAGATACGCAAGCAACGGTTGGTACACACTGTCTTTATCTGCGCCCAAATCATGCAATCTCACCAGTAGTTCATATCCTTGTTCAAGTTTAGCGCCATACTCTTCTTCCGTAACAGTCGAAGATAACAATTTCATTTGTTCTATAATTTCATCCATGCTGTTCTTTCGTCTCCCTCCAAGTGCCCCGCTAAAGAACGCTCTCACCCCGTCGTCCACCGATGTACTGACATCCTTTACTTCCAAATCGTAGTAATACTTTCCTGTGGCGATATCCACCGACAAGGAATCCAAGGGAAAGCCTTTCACACGTTTCGGATGCGGTTCTGCCACCAAAACAAAGGGTTCCGTGGCAATGGACATATCCATACCGGAATAGTGTCGGTTCTCGTCCAGAATAAAGTAAATCGCATTCCGATACCTCCCGGTAATTTTCCCTCCATGCTTCTTTGCCAAAGCGGCATAATGCTCTATCATTTCCTCGTCCGTCAGCTCATTCCCACCGATTCTCCGCACCTGAAGCCCCGGCTGTTCTTCCTCCGACAGTTCCTCAAAATACAAACCGCTATCGCAAGAAAACACCGGCATATGAAACGCCTCAAAATATGCTCTGGCTTTAAGCTCCGCATTTTCCAATGGCGTAGTTCCGTCTTCCATAATCTTCGGAAGTTTCCCTTTCATATCATTCAAACCGATAAGTTCTATATCAAAATCCTTCAGGGCATTCTTCATTGCCTGAAGCTTGCCGTTATTTGTGGTACCGTATAATAGTTTCATTTGTTTTCTTCCCCGAATTCCGTGTTATTCCCTGTTCTTTATTGGCTTCGTTTTACTCCCGGTAAATAAAATGCTGTACTCCTTGATTAATCTGATTCATAAGTTCCACCACATTGGTTGGGTAAATCTCTATATTCCCCAATTCCGATACCGGAACCCAGTGAAATTCCAAATCGAAGTTTCTTCCTTCTAATTTTTCCTTTCCCAAAAACATACCATCAAACGGAATGTTATCGGTTGTAACCTCCACCATATAGTAAAGACAGATTTGATGGCATGGTTTATTGCCCCATGGGAAAAAAATCTCTGCCACCCATTTCAAATCACCTACTGAAATATCAACACCAATTTCCTCTTGAAACTCTCTTGCAAGCGTCTGTGCATTGGTTTCTCCAAAGACAACATGTCCACCCGGAAAAGCAAACGCTGTATCGTTGGTAGTTTTTTGCAACAACACCTTCCCGTTATACATGCAAATACCCGCAACCCGGTACGAAAACACATATTCCTCTGTACGAAATAAAATGTCCATGTTTTATTTCCTCTCTAAAAACAAAAATCTTTATTTTTCTACAACTCCGTGCAAAATCACTCCTGCCCTCTAGGTATTCAGTATCATTCCGCCCCTTTTCAAAAACCAGAAAGGCCAAATGTTAGATTTTCCTAAAGAGAACCATAAGGAAATGTTGGAAAAGGCGGAACACAACGTTCCGCCTTTTTACTCCGTAGGATGCGCACTCGCGCAAACTGTATTTGTCGCAAGCGACTGCGCTCGGCGCAAAAGTTTCGCAAGCGAAACTTTACTTTATGAAGTTCTTTCGAACCTAGTATCTGCTACGTCTCCGCATGAGCGAGAGCGGGTTCTCGTAGGAAAACTCTAACATTTGGCCTGTATTTGCATAAGCGGAATGATACATCCCTAGAACAACCCGGTGATTTTGCCGGATTCGTCCACATCGATGCGCTCCGCAGCCGGAGTCTTTGGAAGTCCCGGCATGGTCATAATAGTACCGGTAATAGCAACCATAAATCCTGCGCCGGCAGAAATATACGCTTCACGGATATTTACGTTAAAGCCTTCCGGACGTCCCAGCTTTGTCTGATCATCGGATAAGGAATACTGGTTCTTTGCCATACATACCGGCACGTTACCGAAGCCCATCGCCTCAATCTTTGCAATAGCCTTTTCCGCAGACGGATCGTAAGTCACACTGCCTGCACCGTAAATTTCCTTTGCGATGGTTTCAATCTTTTCCTTTAAGGAAAGCTCATCCTTATAAATCGGCTCAAAAAAGCTTTCCTTGGTTTCTAAGGTCTCAAGTACCTTGTTGGCAAGCTCTACGCCGCCGTCGCCACCCTTTTCCCATACATCGGAAAGAGCGAACTCTGCACCTCTTGCCTCACAGAACTCCTTCACAAATGCAAGCTCTGCCGGGGAATCGGTAATGAAGCGGTTCAAGGTTACCACTACCGGCACCTTGTACTTCTGTAAATTCTCAATATGCTTTTCTAAGTTTACGATACCCTTCTTTAATGCCTCCACGTTCTCTGCACCAAGGTCTGCCTTAGCCACACCACCGTTATACTTAAGGGCTCGTACCGTAGCCACAAGTACCACCGCATCCGGCTTAAGACCTGCCATACGGCACTTGATGTCAAGGAACTTTTCGGCACCCAGGTCTGCGCCGAAGCCGGCCTCGGTAATCACATAATCCGCAAGCTTTAATGCGGTTCTGGTTGCACGAACACTGTTACAGCCGTGAGCGATATTCGCAAACGGACCGCCGTGAACGATGGCCGGAGTATGTTCCAGAGTCTGGATAAGGTTCGGGCGAAGAGCATCTTTTAAAAGAGCCGCCATAGAACCTACCGCATTTAACTGTGCCGCCGTAACCGGCTTTCCGTCATAATCATATGCAACAATAATACGCCCCAGACGTGCCTTTAAATCCTCCATATCGGCAGCAAGACAAAGAATCGCCATAATCTCGGAAGCAACGGTAATGATGAAGTGATCTTCTCTTACCACACCATCGGCCTTCTTGCCCATACCGATGATGATGTTACGAAGCGCACGGTCATTCATATCCAGACAACGCTTCCAAATCACCTGCTTCGTGTCAATTCGAAGAGCATTTCCCTGCTGGATGTGATTATCTAACATAGCCGCAAGTAAGTTGTTTGCGGAGGTAATTGCGTGGAAATCTCCGGTAAAATGAAGGTTCAAATCCTCCATCGGAACTACCTGAGCATAACCG
Organism: Lachnospiraceae bacterium; assembly: GCA_017503735.1. GTDB lineage: Bacteria > Bacillota > Clostridia > Lachnospirales > Lachnospiraceae > SIG307. The sequence continues at coordinate 59,360 of JAFVSN010000053.1, read as the reverse complement.
CCGCCTGCAGCACCGCCCTTTACACCGAAACACGGGCCGAGAGAAGGCTCACGAAGTGCGATAACCGCCTTCTTCCCCAGTTTTCCGAAGGCTTGACCGAGACCAACGGTAGTGGTAGTCTTACCCTCTCCTGCCGGAGTCGGATTAATTGCAGTTACAAGCACAAGCTTACCGTTCGGATTGCCTTTTACTCTGTCCCAAAGTTCATCCGTAAACTTTGCCTTGTACTTGCCGTAAAAATCAAGCTCATCCTCTGTGATTCCAAGTTGCGCCGCAACCTCTTTAATCGGTTGCATCACCGCTTCCTGTGCAATTTCAATATCAGTCTTCATTTGACCGTCCTCCTTATTTTTACGGTGGTGTCTCAAACACCCCTATTCTTTACTCTTATTGCTCCCTTTTCCTCCCAGCAAATGACTTCTTTGCAGTTTTTCTTCCTGCTCGCTTTTATGTTTATTTTCTTCTTTGATTTCCCAATGAATCAGGAAGGTCAAAGCTGCCCTTAATGCAATAATCGCACCAACTGTCAGTATCTCCTCCCACTCTCTGACGATTACCGTTTTTAAAATCTCACTGCCAAGTTTGAACTCCAAACCGATTTCAAGGCCATGTGCCAACGTCAGCTTCACATTCGGATTCTTTCTGATATAGTACACAAACCCCTTGATACCGGAGCAGATAATGACACCGATTCCGATAAATTCAAAGATAAGAATCGCAATTTCCACTACAATTTGCATCACTTCATGCAACAGCTCCAGCACATTCATCTGCTATCCTCCTTATCTTGTTTACGTTTTCAAAGCTTCCTGCTTTGTTTAGTTGTATGGAATCCTTTTATTCTCCAAGAATGTTCTAAACTCCTCTGTAACTCCGCCGTCCACAGCATATCCTTTCAATTTGCTTGTATATATGTCAAATCCATCCTCATCAAAATTGTATTTGATTTTTACTTTTTTGCCATCCATATATACCGTGTTCTTCCTAACCTCAATCGGCACAACTATATTTTTATAATCGGAATCCTGATGATACTTTTTTGCCAGCTTACGTACCCTGAGAGCAATCGGAATAATCAAACAAAAGGACAACACCAACACAGAACCCGTAATTGCCAAATACTCTTCCGGCATATTTACAAGAACTATCACTGCCGCTATTATCGCAACAGGCCATAGCAACATCATCATAATAATTTCGAAAATAATTTTCTCCCGAATCTCGGCTACCCATATATCGATTGTGTATACACCATTGTTTTCGGATACAAGAACCTCTTTCTCATCATACATTTGTTCCGTCATGATTCTATCCTCTCAAACGCTACACATACTCCCCGATATACTGCTCGAACTCCTCCGCAGACATCAATACCTTACGAGGTTTCGTACCTTCCTCCGGACCTACCACACCGGCTTCTGCCAATTGGTCCATAATCCGGGCTGCACGGTTAAAACCGATTTTATAGGCACGCTGCAACATACCGATAGAAGCCTTATCCTTTTCGATAATCAGTTTCCCCGCATCCGCAAAATATTCATCATATCCGTTTGCATTTCCGGAATTACCGCCTCCTGCGTCTCCGCCACCGGTCGGCATACTGGTAATCTTTTCGGACACTTCCATGTTGTAGGCACTACCTTCGTTATTTGCCTTTAAGAAGTCTACCACTGCGCTTACCTCTCTGTCAGACACAAAGGCACCCTGTACACGTACCGGTTTGGAATAACCGGACGGGAAGAATAACATATCGCCCTTACCGAGAAGCTTTTCCGCACCCGAACCGTCTAAAATCGTTCTGGAGTCAATCGCGGAAGAAACCGCAAAGGCAATACGGGACGGAATATTTGCCTTAATGAGACCGGTAATAACGTTAACCGACGGACGCTGGGTTGCGATTACCAGGTGCAGTCCGGCCGCACGGGCAAGCTGAGCCAAACGACATATGGAATCTTCTACCTCTCCCGGTGCCACCATCATAAGGTCCGCAAGCTCGTCCACGATAATGACAATCTGCGGAAGATGCTTGTACTTTTCTTCTTCGAGACCTTGTTTTTTCGCATCCGCCACTCTCTCATTGTAGCCCTTCAAATCACGGACACCCAACTCCGCAAACTTCTGATAACGCTCGGTCATTTCGATGACAGCCCAGTTCAGTGCCGCGCTTGCTTTCTTCGGATCGGTCACCACCGGAATCATCAAATGCGGGATTCCGTTGTAAACAGAAAGTTCTACCACCTTCGGGTCAACCATGATAAGTTTCACCTCAGAAGGGTCTGCTTTATACAAAATACTCATAATCAGCGTATTGATACATACGGACTTACCGGAACCGGTAGCTCCCGCAATGAGAAGATGCGGCATCTTCGCAATATCCGTCACCACGGTCTGCCCTCCGATATCCTTACCTACCGCAAAGGCTACATTGGAGCCGTGACCGGTAAATTCGGAAGACTCTAACAATTCACGAAGTAATACGGTGGAGTTCTCCTTATTCGGCACTTCGATCCCCACCGCCGCTTTTCCCGGAATCGGTGCTTCGATACGCACATCCGCAGCCGCCAGGTTAAGCTTAATATCGTCAGCAAGACTGGTTATCTTGCTGACTTTCACGCCCTGCTCCGGCTGAAGCTCGTATCTGGTAACCGCTGGTCCGCAACTTACATTGGTTACGGTCACTCTTACACCAAAGCTGTCTAAAGTACTCTGTAATTTCATGGCAGTTTCTTGTAAATCCCGCTCGGATACTCCCTTGGTTCCCTTCGGCTTCGTAAGTAAATCCACCGGTGGGAATTCATACTTTTTCACCGGTTCGCTTTCTTCAATTACAAGAGGCTCCGCCGGCGCACTGTCTCCGGCAGTTTTTACTCTGGTTTTTCGTACAGGAGCGTCTGCTGTCGTTTGCTCTACATCTGTAGAATCTGTTTTTATCTGTTCCTCTGCATCGACGTTTCTTGCTTCTGTCATCGGAGTTCTACGGAAGGTCTGTCCCCCGGAAGTCTGACGGATTCCGTCATCCTCCATGGAATTTAACATGTCCGCTACGGTTGTACCCTTACGAGGTGTATAGGTAGTTTCCTTATACTCCCCTGTTTCCGGAGAAATTTCCAACATATGTAACCCTGCATTCTGCGCTTTTTTTTCTTCTCCGTACAATGCATTTACTTCGGAAATTGTTTCCTTCGGCAAGGTATATTGATTATTCATATTCATCATATATTCTCCGGTCGGTGTTTTTCCACCGAAGAAATTCCGTTTCTCCTTCTTTGGACGAACCGGTTCCGCAGGAGGCGGTGTAACAATCGGCGTTTCTGTTCTTGCTACAGTTGTAGAACCACCGTTTTGTTCCATCTTTGCCTTCTCTTCTTCCGACAACAGGAAGGTTTTTGCTCTACGCTCTCCTACTTCTCTTCTCTTTTCTTCTACCAGACGTGCTCGCTCAGCCTGTCGCTCCTCGTAAAGTTCTCTGCGTTCCATGGCATGCACCTTGTGAAGCGCATAACGCTCGTTACTGCGTTTTGCAATCCATGCAAAAATCGCCTTTCTGGAAAACAACATAAAGAACACTAAAAACAACGCAATGGTAACAACATAGGAACCGGCTTTTCCGAACAACGGTTCAAAGAAATAACAAATTAAACCGCCGAAAATACCGCCACCTTTTTTATAATCTCTGGCAAGGGTATAATACTGTCCCAGTGAAATCTTCTTTCCCTCTCCGACTACACTCAGTTGCTCCGGAAGATACGTGGTAAGAAGCTGAATTACCGCCGTCAGCATAAACAGCATTCCCAAGACATACAGCATCTTTGCCGTCAACGTCCTACTTCCACGGTTTGCCAAATAAAAGGCCGTTCCCAAAAACAAAAGAAACGGAAATACATAAGCCACCAGTCCGAACAACCCAAACATAATCCCGTTAATGGTGCTTCCCACCACTCCGCCGAGATTGAAATGGCTCAACAATAACAGTACCGCAACCACCAGCGTAATCATCAAAATCACTTCATTTTGAATCTCGTTGGATGCGGTTCTCTTTTGATTTTTCTTTTGTGTTGTCGAACTTCTCCTTGCGGAGTTCCCGGTAGTCCTTGAAGTTCTTGTACTTGAAGTCCTCGTTCCCGTAGTTTTCCTTGTACCGTTTCCCGAACGGTTACGGGACGTATTTGTACCGGTTGTTCGTCTTGTACCTGTTCCTTTGCTTCCGGATGCCATCCTTATCCTCCCTTAAGCTTATGCCAAAAAGTTGAATATCACCGCAAATGCTCCCATAGCAAAGCAGTAATAAGCAAAATATTTAAATTTCTTTCCTCTTACAATTACCAACATCGTTTTAATGCAAACATATCCTACCACACCGGCAATCACCGTACCTACCAGATAATTCATCCAGTCGGAAGCCGATAACAGTTCCGGTGCAAAATCCAAAAGTTCCAGTAACAGAGCACCCAAAATTGCCGGAATAGACATAATAAAAGAATACTTTACCGCAAATTCTCTTGAAAAACCGCAGGCAAGACATGCGGTAATCGTCGTTCCGGAACGGGAAATTCCCGGAAAAGTCGCTACGCCCTGTGCCACACCTACTACTGCTGCTTTTGTATAAGAAGCGTCCGCTTCCGTCAGTATACCGTCCGGTAAACGGTCGGAAACAAGAAGCTGTATTCCGTTTACCAAAAGTAGAATTCCCGGTACAATGAGCGTTGCCGAAGCCGCATCGATTGCGTCACTTAACAAAATCCCCATAATTCCGGTCGGTATGGTGGAAACAATCACCAACATCACAAAACGACGATAAGGAGTCGTCACCACCGGTTGCCACTTTGCTTTTTTAAAGAAACAACCGAATAAACTTTTAAAGAACTGCCCGATAATAGAAAAGCCCTCTTTTATCAATTCAAAAATATCTTTATAAAAGGCTACAAAAACCGCCACTAACGTTCCTATGTGTAACAAAACATCAAACAAAAGTCCCGTATCCGTATTAAATCCAAGGACATGTTTAAAAATAGCCAGATGTCCGGAACTGCTGATTGGTAAGAACTCCGCAATTCCTTGAATCAACCCTAAAATAATCGCTTTTAATAACTCCATTTTCGATTCCCTCTTTTCATTTCCTATCTTATAATTATATAAGATTAACAAAAAAAACTCAACCCTTTCGGGTAAAAACTTTTCCCGAAAGGGTTGAAATCAGACTCCATATTTTAATTTTCAAACTGAGCCATGTAAAGCTTATAATATTCGCCTTTTTTCGCCATAAGTTCTGCCGGACTTCCGGATTCCATAATGCCGCCTTTATCCACAACAAAAATACGGTCTGCCTTTTGAATCGTGGACAAACGGTGTGCCACAACAAAGGAAGTACGCCCCGCAAGCAAGGTTTCGATTCCCTGCTGTACCAACAATTCCGTATGGGTATCGATACTGGAGGTTGCTTCATCCAGTATCAGAATCCGCGGCGCCGAAACCATGGTTCTGGCAAAGGCAAGCAACTGTCTTTGTCCGATGGAAAGGCCCGCTCCACGCTCCTTAATTTTTGTGTCATATCCGTCTTCCATCTTCATAATAAATTCATGGGCATTTACCGCTTTTGCTGCAGCTTCGATTTCCTCATCGGTGGCATCCAATTTTCCGTAACGGATGTTGTCCCTTACCGTACCGGAGAACAGGAAATTTTCCTGAGTCATTACTCCCATCTGCTCGCGAAGACTGGAAATGGATACATCCTTAATGTTATATCCGTCTATCTTGACTTCTCCTTTTTGTACATCGTAGAAACGGGACAACAAATTGACAATCGTTGACTTTCCGGCTCCGGTCGGGCCCACAAGGGCAATTGTTTCTCCCGGTTTTACCGTGAAGCTTACATCGGATAATACATCCGGGTCGTCATCATAATGGAAAGACACATGGGAAAACGTCACTTCCCCCTTTATCGTCGGCAACTCTACCGCATTCGTTGCATCCGTAATCTCCGCTTCCGTATCTAAGATTTCAAAGATACGCTCCGCACCTGTAATATTGGTTACAAGCTGGTTATAGAAGTTACTGAGATTCATTAACGGTTGCCAGAACATTGCAATGTAACTTCCGAAAGAAACCAAAGCCCCCACCTGTACTTCTCCCTTTCCGATTAACACTACACCGACCCAGTACATCATCATACCCGCAATTCCCCAACAGATGTCCACCACCGGACCGAAGGCATCCGCAAAACGAACCGCCATATCGAAAGAATCGTAATGTTGCTTTAATAAATCATCAAAGGTTTCCTCCGTTTCTTCTTCCGCATGGAAACTCTGAATGACACGGATTCCTGCCACATCCTCGTGTAAGAATGCGTTTAAGTTGGAATTCTTCTTCCGGAATACCTGCCAGCGTTTATGGGATTTGCTTTGCACAAACCATACACCGATTGCCATTAACGGCATGGCGCTCATGGATGCCAGACCAAGCTTTCCGTTTTTTACAATCATAATCACAATTACCGCAATAAGCGTTACCGCTTCCGGAATAAACGTAGTAACACAATTTGCCAGTACATCCTTTAAGGAATTTACATCTCCCATCAAACGGGCCAGAATTTTTCCCGTCGGTCTGCTATCAAAAAACTGAAATCCCAAAGTCTGGATATGCTCATACAATTCCCGTCTGATATTTACCAAAACATCATTGGATACCTTCGCCATCAAATACATGCGAAGTTTAATCAACAAAATCAGCAATACATTCAACCCGATGCCGATCAGTCCTAACTTTACAAGACCTGTCTCATCTTTGTTTGCGATATGTACGTCAATCGCCCGTTCCAAAATAATCGGGTTCAATAACACAATCGTTGTGGAAGCCGCCATCAAAAGCAATACAACCACAATGGTCTTTTTATATCCGAACAGATAGCGGAACAACCGAAACAAGGTTTCCCGTTTGGTCTTTGCCACAATCTGTTCGTCTTGTTTTGTCGCATTTCTAGCCATAAAAACTCACCTCTATTCTGTTGCCGTTGCCACTTCCGCCACCACGGAATCTACCGGCAAATCACCCATATATTCTCCGTACTGTGCCTGATAGGTTTTGTAATAATACCCTCTCTTTGCAAGCAGTTCTTCATGGGTTCCCCGCTCACAAATCCGGCCTTCTTCCAGTACAATAATTTCATCCGCATGACGCACGGAAGAAATACGGTGTGCAATAATTAACTTTGTAATCCCCGTAATCTCCTTTAAGGTCTTTTGAATCATACGCTCGGTTTCCATATCAAGGGCCGAGGTGGAATCATCCAACACCAAAATCGGCGTGTCCTTTGCAAAGGCTCTTGCCATACTGATTCTTTGCTTCTGACCACCGGAAAGACCGACGCCCCGTTCTCCGATGACCGTATCCGCTCCTTCCTCCAACCGATTTACAAATCCGGCCGCCTGCGCCTTTTCCAAAGCTTCCGACACTTCTGTTCCGGTAAGACTGCTTTTTTTGCCCAGCTTTACGTTTTCGCTGACCGTGTCGGAAAATAGGAAAACATCCTGCATTACGAGAGAAATACTCTCTCGTAACTGCCCCAAAGAAAGCTCCTTTACATCCACACCGTCCAAACAAACCGCACCGCCGTCCGCATCATACAACCGGAGCAAAAGGTTGATTATGGAGCTTTTTCCGGAGCCGGTGGCACCGATAATACCCAAAGTATTTCCTGCCGGCACATGGAACGAAACATCCTTTAAAATCCGCTTTCCTTCAATGGCAAAGTCAACCTTGTGAAAAGAAATCGAACCGTTCACCTTCTCTAAAACCACCGGATTGTCCGGATTATTTATCATGGAAGTCTCATTGTAAATCTTATCAATCTTCTTTCTGGAAGCAAAGGCCGCCGCCAATTCGTTGGAAAGCCACCCTAACATCTCAAGAGGCCATACCACGTTATTACAATACTCAATAAACGCACCCAGCTTACCCAATGTAATTTCTCCGTTCATTACCATAACACCGCCGATGATAATAGCGCTAATCGGTAATACCTTGGAAATCATTTGAAAGAACGGATAATACCGAATCCATAGTTTGGACTGTCGCATATTTAAGTCATAATACTTTTTATTATGCCGCATGAACTTCTTTATCTCAAACTTCTCTCTGGCAAAGGCCTTTACCGTACGGACACCCGCAAGATTTTCTTCCGCTACCGTATTCATTTCCGCATTTTCTTCGCTGATGTCTTCGTATACCTTATCCAACTTCCGTTCCAGAACAATCGCTAACACCGCACAAATCGGAATCGCAATCAGCGGAATAATGGACAATTTAAAACTGATGCGTACCATACAGAATATTACCATAGACATATGGATAATAACCGTAATAATCAGCATACCGATATAGCCGAAGGCTGCCTGAATACGATCCACGTCATCCTTTACACGGGACATGATTTCACCGGTATTACTTTTATCAAAGTAATTCACGGAAAGTTTCTGGATGTGCCGGAATAAATTTTTCCGAATATCCACACTGATTTTAAAACTGGTGATATCAAACAAATACTCTTTCGCGTATCCGAACACCACTCTTCCCAGTGCAAACACCAGCATCATCAAAAGAGAATATTTCAAAAGAGAACGTTCTCCCTTTCCGATAACATCATCGATAATCCGCACTGTCACATTCGGATTTAACATATCAATGGTAATCTGCGCTACCATACAGGAAAACGCGATCAGATATGCAAACCAATACTTTTTCAAATAAAAACTTACTTTCTTCATAACTCCTCCTAAACCTCATTTTGCCTACAAAAAAAGACCCCGTAGTGCTACAGCATTACAGGGTCTCATGTATTCGCATATAAAATACTCGTTCTTTATTGCGGGCAAGATGAGGTAATACCATATGTTCTTTGCACAAATAAACTATATTCGTTTGTTACGGTTACAAGCATCATTCCTTTGTTGTTCATATCGCATTCCTCACTTTCTTTCATATTTCGGTCTTACCGATTTCCTTTTCTTAACAACAGTTGTATTATAGTCTTACTGTCATATCTTGTCAATCCCTAAAAATAAATTCTTTATTCCGTTATTTTCTGAATCTCTACTCCGCATTCTTTTGAAAAGCAGCCTTACAGAAATTATACAACCCGCTGGAAATTGCAGGGTCGCCGTGATTGGAACCCGGAATCTCCCACCAGATATGACTTACTTCATTGGTGGTCAGAATATTGTGATAACTAAGCGGGAACTTGCCTACTACACTATCCTTGTCGCCGCTGCAAATCATAAGCAGAAACGGACTCTCTTTTTCAAATACAAGCTCGTCTTCCTTGAAGGTTCCGATATGGTCAAGGAACATATCCTTTCCCGGTGTAAGTCCCGGTGCCGGAGCGATAGCTCCCACATAACCGAATAAATCCGGTCTGGAAAATCCGAGACAAAGAGACTCACGGCCTCCCATGGAAAAGCCCACAACTGCCGTATTCTCGCGACCCGTAGCTACAGAATAATTATCTTTTATAAATGGCATCAAATCATTTGCCATATCATTTACAAAATTATCGTAGGCAGCCATATTCTCATGGTCAATTGCGGTAAAGCTTGGTTTTGTGGCACTGGAAAACATGTTCGGAAACACTAAAATCATCTCTTCTGCTTCGCCCTTTGCCGCCAGATTGGCCGCAATTACACGGACACCGCTGCTACCGTTTCCGATCATATCCTTTTCCGAACCACCCACACCGTGCAACACATAAGTTACCGGATATTCCTTTTCTTCCGTGTACCCTGCCGGAAGTGCGATAATCACATTCTTATCTCTTCCGCAGGTGGTGGAATAATAGGTGGTAGTGATAATCTCTCCGTATGTTACCTCCGATTTCATATTCAAATATTCCGTCGGTGCCTTAACAGATACTTCTGTCATCAATTCTTTCATCGGTTCTCCCTCTCCAAACTCAAACCATGCTTCTCCTGCAAATACCGGCACCGGTGTCGCCGTCGGTCTCGGTGTCACGGTCGGTTTCGGTGTTGCCGTCGGTTCCGGTGTCGCGGTTGCCTCCGGGGTTACTGTCGCCTCCGGCGTTACTGTTGTGTCCGCATCCGTAGTGGCGGTATCACTTACTTCCGTGGTCGGTTTCACATCCGTGTCCGCCTCATTCCCACATGCCATAAGTCCGAACAACATACCGCATACGCCTAAAACAACGATACTTCTTTTTAAAATTCTTCTCATTTTTCTTCCCCTTCTTTCCGTGAAACAATCCGCTTCGCGTTGTTTCTTAGAATTCAAACTTACTCGATGTCAATTATATCCCATTCTTCCTTCTGCGTCAATACAAATAATTCAAATTTCCTTATTAACCTTCATTTTCTCACAAAATAAGAGTGCCATATTTTTCAACATGACACTCTTTGATTTATCCCATCATTTCCTTTATTTTTTTCATCGCCGCCTGTATGCCGCCTACTTCGTCGATAAAACCTTCCCTTACCGCGTCTTCTCCAACCAAAATCGTTCCCAAATCCTTGGTTAATTCCCCTTCCTTTAACATCATTTCTTCGATGCGCTCTTTCTTTACCTTACTGTGGGATGCCACAAATCCGGTGATACGGTCCTGAATTCGGCGAAAATATTCATACGTCTGGGGAGCTCCGATGACCATACCACTCATACGTACCGGATGTACAATCATGGTTCCTGTGGGAACGATAAAGGAATAATCCGTAGACACCGCAAGCGGGACGCCGATGGAATGACCGCCGCCAAGCACCAGCGACACCGTCGGTTTACTTAAAGAAGCAATCATTTCCGCAATAGCAAGACCGCTCTCCACATCACCGCCTACCGTATTGAGTAAAATCAATAGTCCTCCGATATTCTTATCATCTTCAATCTGCGCCAGTTGCGGAAGTACATGCTCATACTTTGTGGTCTTCATATTCTGGTTGGCACATTCATGGCCTTCGATTTCTCCGATGATGGACAGTAAATGAATCCGTTTCCCCGGTTCCTCCGTATTTAAAACCGTCTGTCCGTATTCGGAGATTTTTTCATCCCGTTGTTTCTCTGCTTCTCTCTTTTCTGCTCTGTCATCAGTGGAATTGTTTTTCTTATTATCTGTATTGTTTACGTCTTCTGCCTTGTTATGATCGATTCTGTTATGATTCATGTTTCGTTGCCGTTTCCCTCCTGTTTTTTGGTAACAGTATGTCCGAAACCTATGATTTCCATACAAAAAAAGACACGGCTTATCACCGTGTCTGATAAAATTCAAACCTGTACTACATTTTCCGGTTTCGAAACCTTTTCAAAAGATTCCGTAATTGCGTTCACAATATATTGGTTTAATGTTATCTTTTGATTTGCTGCCGCCAATGCCGCCTTTCTGTGAAGTTCCGGCGATATTCTAACATTGAAACTTCCTTTAAACTCCTTTTCTGGAACCTTCCCTATCTTTTCACAAAAATCTAAATAATTATCAATGCACTGTTCAAACATCTCTTTCAATTCAGGAATAGAACTTCCATGAAAATTCAAAGAATCCGCGATACCAAACACCTTCCCAACAAAAATGTCATCATCTGCGTCAAATTCAATTGTAGCATGATATCCCTTATACTCTAGCATTGAATTCATAATCTTCACTCCATTCATATTATTTTACCTCTCCGATATCCTTTAAAAATTGTATTGTTTTTTTCACTTGGTAACCATACAACTCATTCCCCGGATGCGGTTCATCAAACTGTAATATCCGCTTTGTCTTATTATGCACAAATCCGATTCCGGAACCTCGTCCTCCCGAAAACTTTGTACAATCACATTTCCCCATTAAAGTGTCCAACTCCCGTTTTGTAAAATTCTTCGGAGCCGGCTTTCTACATAACTTCTCAATTAACTCCTTTTTCTTTGGCACTATCCACCTTATCCTTTCCGTTTTTTGCAACTATTATCTAGTTACTTTTTATTATAACACTCATTCACCAAAATATCAAGGCACTTTTATTTTGTTTTCCTTCTCACATTCCTAATCTGAACATTCTGAACAATTTATTCAAGGTTATAAACAGACCATAAAAAGAACCAACCTTGACCGAGTTCGTACCAAAGTTGGTTCTTTCATCATACTATTAGTTTCAATCAAATATTAAATCCGATCCAAAGCCTGCTGTAAATCCGCAATCAGGTCTTCCACATTCTCAATACCTACAGACAAACGGATGAGGTCAGTTGCTACACCTGCTTCCTCAAGCTGTTCGTCGGTGAGCTGACGATGGGTATGGCTTGCCGGATGAAGAAGACAAGTCTTTGCATCTGCCACATGAGTAACGATGGACGCAAACTTTAAGGAATCCATAAACTTAATGGAAGTCTCTCTTCCACCCTTTACACCAAACGCAAGAACACCACAGGTCCCCTTCGGACAATACTTCTTTGCAAGCTCATGGTACTCATCACCTTCAAGATCCGCATAGTGAACCCAAGCTACCTTCTCCTGTGCCTTTAAGAACTTTGCCACAGCCAGAGCATTCTGGCAGTGACGCTCCATACGAAGGTGCAGGGACTCTAATCCTAAGTTCAGATAAAATGCGTTCTGCGGAGACTGAATGGAACCGAAGTCTCTCATAAGCTGTGCGGTAGCCTTGGTAATGTAAGCGCCCTTACCGAAACGCTCCGCATAAGTAATTCCATGGTAAGAATCATCCGGTGTGGTCAGCCCCGGGAATTTCTCTGCATGAGCCATCCAGTCGAAGTTACCGCTGTCTACGATGCAGCCGCCAACAGCAACGCCATGACCGTCCATGTACTTGGTAGTGGAATGGGTAACGATATCCGCACCCCACTCAAACGGTCTGCAGTTTACCGGAGTTGCAAAGGTATTATCTACGATAAGCGGAACACCATGGTCATGTGCCAGCTTCGCAAACTTTTCAAAATCAAAAATGCCTACCGTCGGATTGGTAATGGTCTCACCGAACACAGCCTTGGTATTCGGCTTAAAGTACTTTTCAAGTTCCTCTGCCGGTAATGTCTGGTCAACGAAAGTACACTCAATGCCCATCTTCTTCATGGAAACACCGAACAGGTTGTAGGTACCGCCGTAAATAGAGGAGGAAGCAATAAAGTGGTCGCCCGCCTCACAAATATTGAAAATCGCATAAAAATTTGCTGCCTGACCGGAGGAAGTCAGCATCGCCGCTACACCACCCTCCATGGCGCAAATCTTTGCTGCAACCGCATCGTTGGTCGGGTTCTGCAGTCTCGTATAGAAATATCCGTCTGCCTCTAAGTCAAAGAGCTTACCCATAGCATCACTGGTGTCATACTTAAAGGTAGTGCTCTGGTAAATCGGAAGCTGTCTCGGCTCACCCTGGCTCGGCTTCCAGCCCTCGTGGATACATTTGGTTTCGATATTAGAGTTCATAAAAATCTCCTTTCTGTCAGGCTCTATTGCCTGTTATGTTCTTCTGATGTACTAAGTATACAACAAGATACTTGTATTGAAAAATACATAAAACAAACAGCTTGCTATAGTCCAAAGCTATAACAAGCTGTATTTTAACATAAAACCATATTTCTGTAAAGAACAACCTATAATACCTAGTTCTCTCTTCTGCACCTGATATCGTTTAACAGATCTTCGTGTTGCTTACAAAACAGCTCCGGCATGTTCTCCTGAGAAAACCATTGCAACTCCAGTGTTTCTTTCTTATCACAATAAAGTTCTCCTCCCACAATATTCAATTCATATGCAACAAGAATACTTTGTGCCATATCACCATTTGGATAGCGCATATCACAATCCGTATAAAGGCCTATGAATCGACCTACCTCTACATCCAGTCCGGTTTCTTCTCTAGCTTCTCTAATTGCTGCCATCTCCGGCGTTTCTCCCAATTCGATTGCTCCACCGGGGAATCCCCACTTGTTGCTGTCTCCACGCCGTTGAAGAAGCACCTCTCCTTTTTCGTTAAACATACAACCGCCTGCGAAAACCAGTATAACTTTCTCATGTCCGACCTTACCACGCAACCAGCGTATATAATCCCGACTCTGTCCCATCTTCTGTTTCCTCCGCTTTATCCTTTCGATGAGACAATTATAATCCTTGCCCTCGGGGCAAGGTCAAGTGGAATTATAAAATATACAATTACAGTCCGAACTCGACTCTAAGCAGCAACTGGTGGATGAAATTCAAAAATTACTTAATACATATCACTTTACTGATTTAAAATCTCTAACAACATTTTTAGAAAATGCTCTAGCAAACAGATAGACAAATCAAAAACCTTGTGCTAATATAAAGATACAAGAAAGGTGCTCACGAGTGGGGCATCCGTATCGTTTTTCAAGCGAGGGGAACTACAAGTGAGTTCCCCTTTATTTTTTTCCGCTTAAACATCTCTTACTCGCACAACTCCTTAAGCAAAGCTCCGATAGCATCATTCTCAACTTCTTCCCTGGCGGTTACAGGCGTTTTTTTCGTACGTTCTTCCCAAAAAGTTCTGAGTGCCTCTTCTCCGTCACGCCTGGATAACAACTCCCGTAGCGCATCGCAGCCCTCATAAACACTTTTCACAGCAGTACGAGATGGCTCTCCTGGCTTCCCGGACAAGAAAAGATCCACCAAAAACGGATAATCCAATATCGCTTCTATCAGTTCGGCATTGGACATTTGTTCCAGTGTTTCCTTCGGAATCCGGCATGCTTCTCTTTTATTTTGCACCGTTCCGAGCTTTACCCACTCCTCGGTTCCCGGTTTAATTAAATACCCCATCCAGGTCTTCCCGGTGGATGCATACACAATTCCGTTGCTTCCCAAAAACAACGCAATAATTACCGCTGCGGCAATGGCAAGCTTCCTCATCAAAGGCGCTTTTTTCTTCCGTATCCCCTCATCTGATAACTCCCGTATCTTCCGGCGCAAATTCTCCGGCGCATACAGTTTTGTAAATACTTCTTTATATTCTTTTTTTATTGTTATTTCATCCTTCATACCGCTTCATGCCTCCCTTAACTTTTCCTTCAATTTCTGTCTTGCCCGGAGCAATCTCGTTTGGACTGCGGTCTCGGAAAGCGTAAGAATCCCGGCAATTTCTTTTACGCTGAAGTCTTCAAAATAATATAAATGCACCACCTGCCGGTATTTTACAGGAAGTTCCCGTACCGCGTAATATAAATCACTCTGTTCCGGTGTTTCAAAAGCCGGTTCGGAAAATAACTCCTCCGTAGAAGTTACCCGTTGTCTCCACGGTGCTCTCCATAAGCTTTTACATTCATTCATGGCCACCCGAATCAACCAGTACTTCGCCTGGACATCCTCCGGGAACCCTTCGCTCCGCTCTAATAGCTTCAAAAACGTATTTTGAACCACATCCTCCGTATCCGCATAATTCCGGCATCCGTTCCATGCCACCCGGTAAATACAGTCCAAGAAAAGTGTGGTCAAACGCTCATACTCCTTCGTATCCAAACTCATTCCTCCTGTTTCTGTTTCGAAAGGCCTTTCTATTCATAAAACGAAGTTACAGGATAAAATATCACAATAGATTTCAATCATTTTTCAAAAATCACCTACGCGTTTTTCCACGTCAATCCTCACCCGTTGCTTTCTCTACGCTCCCAATGCTTTCGCCACCCGTTCCGCAGCCTCCGTTACCGTCAGCTTCTCGTCTATCATCTCATCTAACAGCTCAATGATTCGATGTAGCGGATGAATCGGCTGCTTCTTCTCACAAAGCAACACCAGAAGTACCCTCTTCAAGAAAGAATAGGACACTCTTTCCGGCACCACACCCTGTACCACCTTCGGATACTTCCGTTCCACCGTTTCCACCAGCTCCGCCACCATCTGACAGTGAAACAACGACCGCAAATGCTCCATAATGCACTGTTCTAAGTGAATCATCATAAAACAAAGGGGCGAAACCGCATCCTTTTCCTGCTCTGTCCATATTCCCGGCAACTTCCAAACAGGCTCCGTCACCTCTATATCCCCTTCACTTCGCGCCTTTTGATTTACCGCAAAATACTTCCCCGGAACTACTCTTCCGCAAGCCACTTCCTTACCGTAAATTATAAACTTATATTCCTCCGGCGCACAGGTAGCCTCATCCGCCAGCCGTATCGTCGGAATACAAAAGCCGTACTTTGCCGCCATCTCCTTCCGCAAGCCGTGAATCTGCGGAAATCCCTGCTTCTGCTCCTCTAAAAATAACTCCACCAGCCTGCATCCAAACCGTATTTCCAGTGCATCCTTTAACAGCACTGCATCAATCTGCGCCCGGTACTGCGGATTATCCTGTGTCACATAGGATTTTGTACCTTTTTCGTATTGAAATAAATAGTCCGGCGAGCAATCCAGCACCGTAAACAGTCCGTCCAACAATTCAATATCCGGGTATGCATTGCCACGCTCCCATTTCGATACAGCCTGTGCCGTTACGCCAAGACGACGTGCAAGTTCTGCCTGGGTAAATCCCTTTTCTTTTCTGGCTTCCGCGAGGCGTTCTTTGAATAAATCTAAGCTCATTGGTAATTCTCCTTTTCTGCTTATTTCTCTTAGTGATATCCTAACAGAAGACCCCCCAAAAAGCAAACAACGGTTGAGCGCACTTTACGCTCAACCGTGTGTTGTTTTCTATTTCCCAACATACCCCTTCAAATACTCCACATACGCCGCCCCGTATCGGCTCAACGGCATCTCCTTCTGCATAATAATACCTATCTGCATGGACTCATCCACTGCCAAAGGCTTTGCGATAATGTTCTCGCCGTTTAACTCTTTGCTGAGCATACCGGTGCTGACGGTATAACCGTTCAGTCGCACAATCAGGTTTGACAGCGTCGCCCGGTCCTTGACCCGGACGTTTTTACTGCGATCCAGAGTGCTTAGGATTTCCTCCGAAAAGTAGAAGGAATTGTACTCGCCCTGCTCGAAGGAAAGGTACGGATACTCCTCCAGTTCTTCCAAAGTAATCACATTCTTTTTCGCCAACGGATGGTCCGTACAAATAGAAACGTGAGGCTTTGCCGTTACCAGCGGTTCAAACTTCAGCCCGTTTTGTTTCAGCAGCTTTAGTATCACTTCCTCGTTTTTGGAGGAGGTATACAGAATGCCGATTTCGCTCTTTAATCGGCTTACATCTTCGATAATCTCATAGGTCTGGGTCTCACGGAGGGTAAAGTCGTATCGGTCTTCTCCGAACTCACGAATCACCGCCGCAAAGGCATCCACCGCAAAGGAATAATGCTGGCATGACACGGAAAACCTCGGTCTCTGCTCCCTTTTATGCAGGAACTTTTCCTCCAAAAGGCTGGTCTGCTCCAATACCTGTCTTGCATAGGACAAGAACAATTCACCTTCATTGGATACCGCCACCCCCTTATTGGTACGGTGAAAAATCGTAATCTGCATTTCCTTTTCCAGTTCACGGATGGCACTGGTCAGGCTCGGCTGTGAAATAAACAGCCGTTTTGCCGCCTCCGTAATATTTGCCGTTTCTGCCACCGTTACCACATAACGAAGCTGTTGTAGTGTCATCTTCCGCACCTGCCTTTCTACATAAGCGCCTGTTTTGAGGCCCAAATATATTACTCGTCAATTTTACTCATTCCTACAAATTGTTTCTTCTTAACCGAGCTGTTCAAATTTCCTCATAAGCTTCTGCCCTGCGCTTCTTGTTTCGCCCACAAGACACACACTCATCTTCTCCGGACAAAGCACTTGTCTTGCAAACTCTCGTATATCCTCTGCCGTAACATTTTCAATATGTTTCAGTTCTTCCTCCTGGGAAACCACTCTTCCCCGAAGCAGAACACTTCTACCGTTACCTTCCATACGGCTTTGCACACTTTCCTTGGACAAAATCGCCTCGGTACGAATGAGTGCCTTGTGTGTCACAAGAGTCTCCTCCGACACCGACTGATTCCGCATAATGTCACACACCTCTAACGCATAATCAAACACCGACTCTGCCTGATTCGGTGCCGTCACCGCATCAATATGTACCAGACCTTCCTTTGCATACGGACAACCGTAAGAATACACCGCATAAGCCAATCCTTCTTCTTCACGAATCTTTTGGAACAACAAGGAATTGTTACTTCCACCGAACACCGACTGAAATACTGTCGCAATATGCCGTTTCTCATCCAGATAAGAAATCCCCGGGAAAACCAGATTCATATGAAGCTGTGACGTATCCTGATAGGACTTGGAGAAGTTTCGGGTATATTCGGCTGCCGGGCGGTTCTGTACCGGCGTTTCCACCAGTTCAGACATTTTCCTCTCCGACCGGTTTTCTCCGTAATATTTCCCATACCGCTTATCCGGTGCCAAGTCATCCTTCTTAATCCCTGCCGCCGCGCTCTGTCCTCCCGGACAAAAAAACGACCTCAAAGACTCAATAACTTCCTTTTTATCAAAAGCTCCTGCCACGGAAAGCACCATCCGATCCGGTCGATACTCCCGCTTATAAAAGGTCAATATTTTCTCTCTTGTCATTCCCCGCACAATGCCCTTGGTGCCGGAAATCTGAAAACTAAGGGGATGTCCCTGCCAGGCACGCTTCTGCGCCAGTTCGTGCACCAAATCGTCCGGAGAATTGTTATACATATCTATCTCTTCGCAAATCACGCCCTTTTCTTTAGAAAGCGCCTTTGTTTCAAACACGGAATGAAGTAACATATCAGACAGCACTTCCATCAGTTTCGATAACTCTTCCGCAACCGTCACCCCGTAATAAGCCGTATACTCCTTACCGGTATAGGCATTTGCTGTATCACCGAGACGCGCCGTAATATCTGCTAACTCCTTGGCGCTCCGGCTTTCCGTTCCCTTAAACAACATATGTTCAATCATATGGGAGATTCCGTTATTCTCTTTTGTCTCACACACGGAGCCGACGCCCACAAACACGCCGAACGCCGCCGTTTTCACATACGGCATAGGCTCTAATACAACCCGGATACCGTTTGGTAGGCTGATTAACTCGATTTGATCCATAGAAATAAACCTTTCTGTTATTTCAGAATAAATCTAACAATTTTTAGATTTAGAACAACCTTTAATTTTTTTAAATATCCTTACTTGCATTGTACCATGTTTTAATATATTTATCATCCATTAGATTCTTATCATTATCCACAATATCAACAAACAATTTCGTTAATCCGTCCCATTCTTCAAACTTACCAGCTGGATGTAATTCCCAACGAAGTTGTTTTAGCGACCAATTACTTTTTACAGCGTTATTTAGCATAGATGTTGTAGCCCAATTTTCCGGTTCATCTATTCCCCCCATTGCAATTGGATAAATATGGTCAATTGTCGGAAATAACTCCCAATAAGCAATGTGTCCCTCTGTCATTTTCCCATGTGGATGATATGGAAAATCATTTGGAAAATAAAACGAAAATATTTTTAATATTCCCGGATTAATCAATTTTTCACCTGTATATCTATCTATAAATCCATCTTCCTTAAACTTTTTCATCTTTTGCTTAAGTGTATAGGTTCTATGGAATACCTCATACCTCTCAAAAGGATATTCTTGTTGAATAATATGGCAAGCATCTTCTATTTTGCCGTATAATAATTCTTTAGCCGCCTTTTCTATTGTGACAATTTTATCCTGCACTCCATATCCTCCATTAACTATAAAATTACAGCAAACTCATTGGACCTAATCTCCTATCAAGTAATCACACTGGCTCTTTCGCATATAAAGCACTAAAACAAAAGTCGAAAAATGAAAAGTTTCAGTAGGGAACCTTAAGCAAACGCCGGTACTTGGCGAAGTATTTTTGAGCCTAGTATCCGCTGCGTTTGTGCAAGAGCGAGAGCGGGTTCCCGTGAAACTATTTCATTTTTCGACTGGTTTCAATACCCTCTCATGCGAAAGAGCGAACTTTTGCCTTTACTTTACATCCTTAATACTGAAGCTGATTCTGCCCATCTTGTCCTTGCCAAGGCAAACTGCCTTTACAACATCGCCAAGGGTCAGAACATCTTCTACGTGGTTGATGCGCTCCTTGGAAATCTTGGAGATGTGAACCATAGCTTCCTTGCCCGGTGCGAACTCAAGGAATGCACCGAACTCCTTAATGCTGACAACCTTACCTTCCAGAACCTGTCCCTCTTCGAAATCGGTAACAATAATCTGGATCAGGTCGATGGCACGCTGCATACCTGCCGGGTCGGTTCCGCATACGGAAACCGCACCGTCATCGGTAATATCAATCTTAACACCGCACTCTTCGATGATAGCGTTGATGGTCTTACCTCTCTGACCTACAACCTCACCGATCTTGGACGGGTCGATCTGAATCTGAATAATCTTCGGAGCAAACTCATTTACTTCCGGTCTCGGCTCTGCGATAGCCGGCTTCATGCAGTTCTCCATAATGAACATTCTTGCTTCACGACATCTTGCGATAGCACCCTCAACGATGCTTCTGGTCAAACCGTGAATCTTAATATCCATCTGGATTGCAGTAATACCTTCGTCAGTACCGGTTACCTTAAAGTCCATATCGCCGAAAAAGTCCTCAAGACCCTGAATATCGGTTAACAATACATAATCATCGTCGGTATCGCCGGTTACAAGACCACAGGAAATACCTGCAACCATCTTACGAATCGGAACACCTGCAGCCATAAGAGACATACAGGAAGCACAGGTAGATGCCATGGAGGTAGAACCGTTGGACTCGAAGGTTTCGGATACGGTACGGATTGCGTACGGGAATACATCCTCAGTCGGAAGAACCGGAAGGAGTGCTCTCTCAGCCAATGCACCGTGACCGATTTCACGACGTCCCGGACCTCTGGAAACCTTGGTCTCACCTACGGAGTAAGCCGGGAAGTTGTAGTGATGCATGTAACGCTTGGATACTTCGTTCTCATCAAGTCCATCAAGCTTCTGTGCATCGGAAAGCGGAGCCAAAGTGGTTACGTTACAAATCTGGGTCTGACCTCTGGTGAACATAGCGGAACCATGTACACGCGGGATAATATCTACTTCTGCAGCCAACTTACGAATCTGGGTAAGCTCTCTGCCGTCCGGACGCTTGTGATCCTTTAAGATCATCTTACGAACGGTCTTCTTCTGATACTGGTAAATTGCCTCACCAAGCACTGCAAGCCACTCTTCGTTATCAGCAAAAGCCTCTTCCAGCTTTGCGGTAATCTGACGGATATTTTCCTCACGAACCTGCTTCTCATCAGTAAATACAGCCTCTTCCATCTCTGCGGTTGGAACGATTTCCTTAATAGCCGCGAATAACTCTTCCGGAACCGCACAACTGGTGTAGGTGTGCTTTTCCTTACCGCACTCAGCAACAATCTTATCGATGAATGCGATTACCTGCTGGTTAATCTCGTGAGCGGCATAAATTGCCTCAATCATCTTTGCTTCCGGTACTTCGTTTGCACCTGCTTCAATCATGATAACCTTATCACGGGTAGAAGCTACGGTAAGCTTTAAGTCGGAAACCTTGTTCTGGGAAGAATTCGGGTTAAATACGAACTCTCCGTTAATCATACCAACCTGGGTAGTAGCGCACGGACCGTCAAACGGAATATCAGAAATCGCTACTGCGATTGCGGAACCTAACATAGCGGTAAGCTCCGGGCTACACTCCGGGTCTACGGACATAACCATGTTGTTTAAGGTAACGTCGTTTCTGTAATCCTTCGGGAATAACGGACGCATCGGACGGTCGATTACACGGGAAGTAAGGATAGCGTTCTCGGAAGCCTTACCCTCTCTGCGGTTGAAACCTCCCGGAATCTTACCTACTGCGTACAACTTCTCCTCGTACTCAACGCTGAGCGGGAAGAAATCGATACCGTCACGCGGCTTCTCGGAAGCCGTTGCGGTGGAAAGAACCGTGGTGTTACCATAGTGCATGAAAGCTGCACCGTTTGCCTGTGCGGCAACTCTGCCGATATCTACGGTCAAAGTTCTGCCTGCGAGTTCCATAGAAAAACTCTTGAATGCCATAACTAATCTCCTTTTGTATTATTTTCTTGCGGAGATTGCCGAAACAACTGGAAAACACACCGCAACCGATATGCTTTTCAGAAGTCTCGGGATATATCTCCGCTAAATATATATCATACCACAATATGTCCAAAAAGGAAAGCACTTTTTTCGAAATCCGTGTATCCATACTTTGCTATTCCAAATAAAAACACTTGCATCTTGTCAAAACTATGGTATAATAAACTTAGAAAAGGCAATCGCCACAGAGTGGTTGACCTTAGTTAAGTGAAAAAGCCTTCCCTAACTCGCCAAAGTACAGGGGAGGCTTTGTTTTATGTTTCTGTTACTGACAAATCAAATATATGAATGTCAATAATGCCAGAAGGAACATTCCGAAGGACATTAAATCCTTAAATTCAAAACGATTCTTCATCGGCATCACCTCCATTCCGTCCGAATGAAGGTCACCCACCCTTTACCATACGGTATGTACACGATTGCCGGTAGCCTGTCGGCTACTGATATTATTATACCATAATCTCACGCAGAACACAAGTTCTGTTTAATATTTTTCAATCTTTCACTTATTCAATATATAAAAACCAGCTTGACAGCTAATAAATATTAGCCTATAATCATCATAATAGCTAATATTTATTAGCCAATATTAAAAGCAAATGAATAATCTTTTAGCAAGCGAGGTCTCCATGAACACCAAATCACGAATTTTAGACGCTTCCCTGACACTATTCTCAGAAAAAGGGTATCACGCCGTCTCCGTCGCCGAAATCGCGGATGCGGTAGGCATCAAAGCTCCGTCCCTTTACAAACACTACAAAAGCAAACGGGACATTTTTAACGGCATTCTTGCGGAAATGCAAACAAGATACGACAAACAAACCGCAACACTACAAATGAACGGAAGCAATCCCACCGTTGACGCCGGTATCTTCTCTTCTGTCTCGGAGGATGCCCTGATACAAATGGGTATCGGTTTGTTTACCTACTTTTTACATGATGACTACGTGTGCCGCTTCCGTAAAATGTTAACCATTGAACAGTTTCATGATGCAGAACTGGGCGCACTCTACACAAAGCAGTATACCGATGACCCGCTCTCCTATCAAAGCCGGATATTGTCCATGCTCG
Source organism: Lachnospiraceae bacterium (assembly GCA_017503735.1). Classification (GTDB taxonomy): domain Bacteria; phylum Bacillota; class Clostridia; order Lachnospirales; family Lachnospiraceae; genus SIG307. Next base: position 36,234 of record JAFVSN010000053.1, on the reverse strand, counting down.
GTGCTTGCGGACTGTTCCGTCCTGTCAATGCCGATGTTATGGCACTTCATTTCTATGCACCCCTTTACCTCCTGCTGACGCTTTGTGACCGAGAGCCGGAACGGGAACCGGAAGCACTACGGCTTTTGGAACAACATATCAAGCAATTCAATCTAATTTACAAAAAGGAGAACACACAATGAATATCGTATTGATTCACGGACAAAACCACAAAGGAAGCACCTATCATATCGGACGTATGATAGCAGAAAAAGTAACTGTAGAAAAAGAAATCACGGAATTCTTTCTTCCGAAAGACCTGAATCACTTCTGTCTGGGATGTTATCAGTGCATCGAAGGAGACCAAAACTGTCCGTTTTACGGAGAAAAAAAGAAAATCATGGATGCGATGGAGGCCGCTGATTTGCTTATCTTTACTACTCCGACTTATTGTCTGAGAGCCTCCGCACCGATGAAATCTTTTCTTGATTTAACCTTCACCTACTGGATGTCGCACCGTCCTCGTGCTTGTATGTTTTCAAAAAAAGCCGTTGTAGTCTCCACTGCTGCCGGTGCCGGTGCAAAATCTGCCACCAAGGATATTTCCACCGCACTGTTTTACTGGGGAGTTCCTTACATAAAGACACTCGGTGTCGCCCTGCAGGCCATGCACTGGGATATGGTTTCCGCAAAGAAAAAGAAAAAGCTAGATACGATTACAACAAAATTAGCAAAAAAACTTTCAAACAACAAAAAGCCTTTTACAGGTTTCAAGACCCGCTTCATATTCTTTGTCATGAGCAAGATGCAGGCCGGCGGAATGGGTTCCTCTCCTATAGAGAAAACCTACTGGGAAGAAAACGGATGGCTTAACAAAAATCGGCCGTGGAAATGAGAAGTACATAACTCTTTTTATAATATCCTATTGAGTAAAAAAAGTCGCCGTTCCGGTCTCCAACAACCGAAACAGCGACTTTCTTCTCTTCTACTCTTTTCTCCTACCCCAACCGGCTCACTACCGCAATGACCACCCACGCCATTACTGCAAATCCAGCAAACCGTATTACAAACTCTTTCCACTCCTCTTTTCCCTTTTTCTTTGCAATCAGCCCGATTACAATTAACACGAGCCCGATTCCCACCACAATAAAATCCTTTAAATCCATAAACAATCTCCCATCTACATATGCTTAATCACTTACAACGCCTCAAACTTCTTTCCGCCCCACTTCATCAACAACAGATAGAACAGATAGGTAATCAACGCAAGTACCGCAGCCATAATGCCCAATACCAGTGCACTTTTCTCCGGTCCCATAACTCCGGTACCCACAAGTCCGCCTCCAAATACAAGGAAAGAAACGAACATCATGGCAAACATAATACATACGACAGCTCCGGACTGCTTACAAGGTGCTGCCTCCGTCGGCCAGTCCATACGCGGGAAGCACATATTAAACACAAGGCCCAATACACCACAAAGTACGTGAAGTAATCCGGAACAAACAGCAGCAAGCAACGTATCTAAAATCGGGCAACCGTAGACAAGACAAAGTACTATCGTTCCGATAAAGGCAGCCGGCACCATTGCTATGCAATGGAACCGGAGTTTTCCCCGTAATACCTTTGCACCGGAAATCGGCATGGAACGTAAAATCCAAAGATGATTTCCCTCCAAAGATACCGACGGTGCGGAAATCGGTGCCATGAATGTAATAAAAGCCATGATTCCCACGATTATCGCCGGAATAAAACTCTCCAAACCTTCCAACAGATCCTGAGACCGAAGTAACTCCATGATTTTTCCCCTAAAAATGATACCTGCAATGATCAGTGCCATCATCATAAACAGCCCTAACCCTGTATTTACCAAATAAGCGGTACTGCTGAAAAAACGTTTGGATTCTTTTCTGCAAAGGGATGCCTCCGGGGTACGGATTTTCCGGTCTCTCTTCTGCTTTGTCGCGGACTTTGTCTTACCTCCCACCAACATGGCTTTGATAAAGGTCTTCGTTAATATCCACATCACCAGACCAAACACACCGAAAGAAAACAGTGCAAACAGCGCAAACTGCAGGATATCTCCCGTACAAGCCCTCCCCAGTGCATAAAACGGCCAAGCAAAGCTCTGCACCGCATTTGCAATCTTTCCACCGCTCTGGGTTAATACCACAGTCAAATTATCTAAGTTACCGATTCCCACAAAATACAGAAGCATTACGATAGCCATAAAAAGGGACGCAAGCAGTGCCTTATACTTAAACTTCGCCAACAGGAAATGTAATACCCAACCCAGTAAACAAGTCACCGTCTGGGTCACCATGGAAATCAGTCCCATCACAATCAGGAATATAAGTATAAACGTTATAGACGGACCGCGCAAAATACAATATACCGCCGCAGCCGGAAGCATAATAATCGCCGAGAACAAAAAGGTAAGCAAATACAGCATCAATACACGGCTTCCGATAATTTGAGACGGTTTCAGCGGCATTGCCAATAACAATTCATTGTCTTTTGCTTCATACATCTGGCTCTGGGTAGTAAACACCGTACCGAAAATACCGAGGGCAAAGGCTAAAATACCCGCCATGGCAAAATATAACCACGGATAATCTGACTCTAAATACATTCCGAATAGAAACCAAAGACTGAACAATATTACCATAATCGAAAGGGCTGCTATTCCCATCAAAACACCGAACAATGCCAGCATGGCTGCCGATTTCGCCCCGATGGATTTTTTGATTCCGGCAAATAAGGCTTTAAAACGAATTTTTAGCAATAAACTCATTCTGTCTTCTCCTCCAATTCCAGGAATACATTTTCTAAGGAAGAATTACCCTTTACTTCCTCCATGGTACCGGAGGCAATCAGGTTACCACCCTTAATAATTGCTACTTTATGACAAAGCTTTTCCGCCACTTCAAGTACATGGGTGGAGAAGAAAATCGCACCGCCCTCCGCACAATGCTTTGCCATCAACTGCTTTAACTGATGGGACGCCAGCGGGTCCAGACCCACAAACGGCTCATCCATTAAAATCAGCTTCGGTGCATGTACCAACGCAGAAATAATTGCCACCTTCTGCTTCATACCGTGGGAATACTCGGAAATCGGAAGTGCCAGTGCGTCCGTAATTCCAAGCAGCTCTCCGTATTCATCAATTCGCTTGTTACGATCTTCTTTCGATACTTCATATACATCCGCAACAAAATTTAAATAATCATATCCGGTCAAAAAGTCATACAAATCCGGGTTATCCGGGATATAGGCCATCTCCTTCTTACATGCGAGAGGCTCTTTCTGAATCGATTTTCCGTTTACGGTAATGGTGCCTTCCGTAAACTGTAAAAGTCCGCTACATGCCTTTAACGTGGTGGTCTTACCGGCACCGTTATGACCGATGAAACCGTAAATCTCTCCCGGCGCAATATGCAGATTCAAATTGTTCACCGCTACCTTCTCTCCGTAGCGCTTTGTATAACCCTCGATTTTTAACATAAAAGAAAAACCTCCCTTGTATGATTGTACTAACTGCTTAATACAAGAATACAACAGAGGTTTCCATTTGTCAATCGTTATTTCTTATGAATTTCTTAATTTCTTATCTTTGCACTCTTCCGCTTCCGTCGCCGCCGACCAAATTGTCAACATCTGCTCTGGAAACCAAATTAAAGTCACCCGGAATGGTATGCTTTAATGCAGAAGCTGCCACGCCAAACTCTAAGGCATCCTTAAAGTTCTTTCCGTCAAGGAAACCACAGATGGTGCCGCCTGCGAAAGAATCACCGCCGCCCACACGGTCTACAATCGGAGCGATTCTGTACTCTCTGGAGTGATAGAACTCTTTGGTATCTCTGGAATAGATACAAGCGGACCAACCGTTGTCGGATGCGGAATGACTGACACGCAGAGAACTGATGACATATTCAAAGTTGTACTTTGCTACCATCTGTTCAAAAATATCCTTGTAGCCCGCAAGCTCTAACTCGCCACTGGTAACATCGGTGTTTCCCGGCTTAAAGCCCAGAACTTTCTCTGCATCCTCTTCGTTCCCGATGCAAACATCCACATACTGCATCAGATTACTCATAACCTTCTGTGCCTTCTCGGAGGTCCACAGCTTCTTACGGAAATTAAGGTCTACAGAAACCTTTACCCCCGCCTTCTTTGCAGCCTTTAATGCCTCCTCGGTCAGTTCTGCCGCCGCATCGGAAACCGCCGGAGTAATTCCGGTAAAGTGGAACCAATCCACACCTTCAAAAATCTTATCAAAATCAAAATCAGCCGCAACTGCGGTAGAAATCGAGGAATGGGCTCTGTCGTAGACTACGTTGGAAGCACGCATTGCCGCACCGGTTTCAAGAAAATAAATACCGAGACGCTCTCCACCGTAAGCAATATGTTCCGTTCCTACATTCATCTTACGAAGTGCCGCAACCGCGCACTCTCCGATCGGGTTCTTCGGAACCTTGGTTACAAACTGTGCATCATGGCCGTAGTTTGCCAAAGAAACCGCTACATTAGCCTCGCCGCCGCCGTAACACACATCAAACTCGTCTGCCTGAATAAACTTTTCGTTTCCCGGAGTAGAAAGTCTTAACATGATTTCGCCCATCGTTACCACTTTTGCCATAATCTTATTCTCCTTTATTCTTTTTTGTTTATAGTTTCCTGTTTTTACTGACACTATTCTCCGAACCAGGGAATCTCTCCCCGATCCGTATCTCATGCATTATCACGCCTATATATGTAAGCGTTTACACATTTGATTGTACACATTTTTCTTGAAACTGTCAATCGCTTTTCTTTCTTTTTTAAAAAGCCAAAAAAGCTCTTGCTTCCATTCGGTGACTGTTGTATAATAAATCATGTAACTTTATTTTTTTATGATTATTTGTAAGGGCTTTCAAAATGAATATTTACGACGTATCAAAAAAAGCGGGAGTATCCATTGCCACTGTCTCCCGTGTATTAAACGGAAATCAAAATGTCAGTGACAAGACAAAAGAAAAAGTTCTGTCCGTAATGGAAGAACTGGGATATACCCCGAATGTTTTTGCCAGAGGACTCGGTCTCAACACGATGCACACCATCGGTATTCTTTGTTCCGATTCTTCGGATGCTTTTTTGGCAAACGCTGTATACTATATCGAACAAACCCTTCGAAAAAACGGGTATGAATCTTTTCTTTGTTGTACCGGTTATGAACTGGAAAACAAAAAAAGCTCCCTTCGTCTTCTGCTTTCCAAACGGGTAGATGCCATTATCATGGTAGGCTCCCACTATTTGGAATCCAATAAAAGCGACAATGATTACATTCTTTCTGCCGCAAACGAGGTTCCGGTCATGATGATTAACGGATATTTGAATCATCCGAACATTTACTGTACACTTTGTGACGATTATCAAGCCGTTTATGACACCGTCGAGCGAATTGCTTCTCATGGCAGAAAAAACTTTGCATTTTTATATCGTTCCGACAGCAGCAGCAGCCGTACCAAAATCAAAGGATTCAAAGACGGTATCGTTGCCGCAGGTCTTACCATTTCCGAAGACGCGATAAAGCTGTGTCCCAACGATATCCTTCGTACAAAAGAAATATTAACCGGATTGTACGCGGAAGGGATTTCTTACGACGCCATTCTGACCGCTGAGGACACTTTAGCGGTAGCCGCAGTTAAATTTGCCGGTTCTTCCGGCCTCCGTGTTCCGGAAGATTTGGAAATTGTAGGATACAATAATTCTCTTCTTTGTATTTGTACACAACCGGAACTGTCCACATTAGACAATCACGTAGAGACCTTAAGCATTACTACCGTCAATACGTTAATGCGGGTACTTCAGGGCGCAGATGTCCCGAACAAAACCATGATATCGAATGATTTTATTGCCAGAGGCACCGCATACTAAGTTCCTTGCCCTCCTCTGTCAAACTACGAAGACAGACTTTCATACATTTCATTATAAGAAAGAAGGATTTTACTATGACACCGTTTATGGACAAAGATTTTTTACTTTCCAATGACACCGCAAAACGTTTGTATCACGATTATGCGGCAAAGATGCCGATTATCGACTACCACTGTCACATCAATCCGCAGGAAATCGCGGAAGACCGTAAATTTGAAAACATCACCCAGGTATGGCTTGGCGGCGACCATTACAAATGGCGTCAGATGCGTTCTAACGGCGTGGAAGAAAAGTATATTACCGGTGACGCTTCCGATTACGAGAAATTTGTTGCCTGGGCCGGTACTCTGCAGAAAGCCATCGGTAACCCACTCTACCACTGGAGTCACCTGGAACTTCAGCGTTACTTCGGTTATTACGGTACCCTCTCTCCTGAAACTGCAAAGGAAGTCTGGGATATTTGTAACGCAAAGCTTGCGGAAGCCCGTTTTTCTGCCCGGAATCTGATTAAGATGTCCAACGTTACCACCATCTGCACCACAGATGACCCGGTGGATTCCCTTGCCTGGCATAAACTGATTGCCGAAGATACCTCTTTTGATGTACAGGTACTTCCGGCATGGCGTCCGGACAAAGCCATGAACTTAGAAAAGCCGGATTACCTTGATTATCTCACGAAACTCTCCGCTGTCAGCGGTGTGAACATCAAATCTTTTGCAGACTTAAAAGAAGCCCTTCGGGTACGCCTTGATTTCTTTGCTTCCATGGGCTGCCGTATTTCCGACCACGGTTTGGAATACGTGATGTACGCTCCTGCTTCCGAAGAAGAAGTTGCCGCTGTTTTTTCCAAGAGATTATCCGGTGAAATGCCGTCTCCGGCAGAACAGATAAAGTTCAAATACGCATTCCTGTTATTTATGGGCAAAGAATACAACCGTCTTGACTGGGCAATGCAGCTTCACTACGGTGTACGGCGCGACAATAACACAAGAATTTTTAAGGCCATCGGACCGGATACCGGCTTTGACTGTATTAATTCCGTTAACTGTTCCGAACAGCTTGCAGCCTTCTTGGATGCCCTGGCACAAACGGACGAACTGCCGCGTACCATCCTGTACTCCCTCAACCCGATTGACAATGCAGCCATCGGCACCATTATCGGTTGCTTCCAAGATGCTTCCGCAGTAGGTAAGATTCAGCAAGGCTCCGCATGGTGGTTCAACGATAACAAAACCGGTATGACCGAGCAAATAACTTCTTTAGCAAACTTAGGACTTTTGGCAAACTTCATCGGTATGCTGACCGATTCCAGAAGCTTCCTCTCCTATACAAGACACGAGTACTTCCGTCGCATCCTATGTAACCTCATCGGTACCTGGGTAGAAAACGGCGAATACCCGGCTGACATGGACTATTTAGGAAAAATGGTACAGGACATTTCCTACAACAACTGTTTACGCTATTTTCATTTCTAGTTTGTTTATATACCCCCTCATGAAAAGGAGGTCATCCTTCAAGTCGCAGAACAGCTTGAAAGATGACCTTCTTTTCTTTCTTATTTTTCTTTCTTTACTCTCTTTTTATGATACTGCCATCCGAAAATAATCCCCCCCACCAGCAAAAAAGACACTGCAACCGGAATAAACACTTTCCACACATTCTTCCTATCGTACCCGCTCTTTCCTGTTATTACTTCTTCATTTTGCTTCATCTCTTCTGACGTATCATTCTCCCCTTTCTCTATATCTTCGGCATACGCAAGCATATCATCAGCATCCTCTACGCAATGTATCTCACTCTCTTTCTGTTCACTAACCGGAATGGAATACACACCAGTTTCCGTAATATCTCCCACACGAGCTTCCAAACATACCGTCTTTGTATCTCCTGATATATCATTGCTTATTTCAGTAAGCGTATAATCCACATTGATACGGGTTCCTTCCCTGTTATATGCATTCACATAAAAATCATCCTCGGATGTTTCTATCTTATCAATCACAATATGATCCACTTTAGAAATCGCCAACGCGTCCTGTGTAATCTCTTTCCTGTAAAACTTTAAAGGAATTGCAATACCTGTATTCCTGGGAAGTGTAGAAACATCAACAAAAATCAAGTACTCTTCCGAGGGACGGGAAAACTGCACCTTTCCTTCCGCATCCGTATATACGGAAAAAGCCTCGTTATGTGTAAATGTGGAACCATTAGGCTCCGCATTGTAGTCGGTTAATTCCGAAGAATATACATCAATCTTAATTCCCGACAAATCAACTCCATCCGGTCCGGTAGCAAGAGAATCATCCGCGTACAATGTTAATTGAAACACATCCGATGAATCATTTTTATCTTCATCGGCATATACCGTCATTGTACAAGAGAATATTACAAACGAAAGTAACAATACAACCAGTAAACCTGCTTTTCTTTTCATAATTGCACCTCCTTGTCTAAACTAATTATACCACAACTATTAACCGAAAAAAAGTCATATTTGGTTCTTTTTAGGTCTTGTCAACAAAGTCCAAATACTGTATAATAATTGAAAATATAACTTCACAATCACCAATGACTTATGGAGGTATCTATGAAACATTTAATCAGCCCGTTAGATTTATCGCCGGACGAGCTTTCTGATTTGCTCGCACTTGCCGAGGATATTTATTCCTCCCCGGAGAAGTATTCCCATTGTTGCTCCGGCAAAAAATTAGCGACTTTATTTTACGAACCAAGCACACGTACCCGCCTCAGTTTTGAAGCAGCGATGTTAAATCTCGGAGGTAGTGTTCTTGGTTTTTCTTCTGCCGATTCGTCCTCTGCGGCGAAAGGAGAAAGCGTGGCAGACACCATTCGTGTCATGTCCTTCTATGCGGACATCTGTGCCATGCGTCATCCGAAGGAAGGTGCACCGTTAGTCGCTTCCATGCACTCTTCCATCCCGGTGATTAATGCCGGCGACGGCGGTCACAACCACCCGACCCAGACCTTGACCGACCTGCTTACCATTAAGAGCTTAAAGGGACATTTGGACGGTCTCACCGTAGGCTTTTGCGGTGACTTAAAGTTCGGTCGTACCGTACATTCTTTAATCAATGCCATGGTACGTTATCCGAATACCAAATTCGTCTTGATTTCTCCAAAGGAATTACAGGTTCCGGCCTACATCAAAGAAGAAACTCTGGACCCGTTAAATGTTCCGTACGAAGAAACCACCAATCTTGAGGCGGCACTTCCGGAGCTCGACATCCTCTACATGACCCGTGTCCAAAAGGAACGTTTCTTCAACGAAGAAGATTACATCCGCTTAAAAGATACCTTTATTTTAGATAAGCAGAAAATGCAACTGGCAAAAGAGGACATGCTGGTGCTCCACCCGCTTCCGCGTGTAAATGAGATTTCCACCGATGTGGACGACGACCCGCGTGCCGTATATTTCAAACAGGCAAACTTCGGTGTTTATGTTCGTATGGCACTCATTATGACTTTACTCGGAATCAAATTGGACTAAGCTTACGCAGAAAGGAGAATACCCATGTTAAATATCGGAGGAATTAACCAAGGTGTTGTTATGGACCATATCGTTGCCGGTTGTGCCATGGACATCTACCACTATCTGGAATTAGATAAATCGGATGCCACCGTAGCCATTATTAAAAATGCGAAAAGTAATGTGATGGGAAAGAAAGACATCATAAAGATTGAAGGATATGCCGATTTCGACTTTGATGTTCTGGGTGTTATCGACCCGAACATCACTATCAACATTATCAAAGACGGCGTTATCGTAGAAAAGAGAAAATTAAACTTACCGGAACGTGTTACCAACATTATCCAGTGTAAGAACCCGCGTTGTATCACTTCCATCGAGCAGGAACTTCCGCATCGCTTCAAGCTGACCGACCGGGCACATGCGGTATATCGTTGTGAATACTGCGAACAGAAATTTAAAAGAAACTAGGCATACACGTATTTCCTATAAAGAAACAAACAGGGCATCTTCTTACGAAGATGCCCTGTTTCTCCTCTGAATACTACTTTCTCAAGCCCAAACGCTCAATCAAAGAACGATATCCCTCCAGGTCGTTCTTCTTTAAGTACTCTAACATGCCACGTCTCTGACCAACCATCTTTAAGAGACCACGACGAGAGTGGTGATCCTTCTGGTTTGCCTTTAAATGCTCAGTGAGCTCGTTGATTCTTGCGGTAAGAATCGCAATCTGAACCTCCGGAGATCCGGTGTCATTTGCATTTCTTCCGTATGCTGCAATAATTTCAGCCTTCTTTTCCTTGCTAATCATAATAGCAACCTCCTAATAGTTTATAATCGCCTGCCACTAAGAAAGGGGTTGGAGTATCCGTCCTCTGAGTGGTGGCTCGCCCGAAAGCTTCTCAATTGTAACACATCACGTAGAAAAAGTAAAGCACTTTTTCTGTTAAATTAAAATTTCATCAATGGAAATCTCCGGATGGTCCGCAAGATTAATAAACTCCGTTCCGCACAACACAACCGGACGGGACAGTCTCTGTTTGTTTAACATAACGATCTCGCCTTCCTTGCCGTTGCTGAGACGAACCCAGTTTCTGATATAGGTCTGTACAATATTCTCCAAAAATACAAGAATGTATTCCGGATCAAACATGCTGAGACCTTCCTGTTCGAACATCTCGATTACCTTAAACGGACACAACGCGCCGCGGTACACTCTCGCCGCCGTCATGGCATCATATACATCCGCAATTGCTACCATCTTTGCAAACTTATCAATCTGATTTCCCTTTAAGCCCAGCGGATATCCGGAACCGTCACTCCGCTCATGATGCATCAACGCCGCATTCTGAACACTGGAAATAAAGCGGGACTCGAATAAAATATTATATCCTTCCATCGGATGGGTCTTAATCAGGTCATACTCTTCATCCGTAAGACGGGATGCCTTCTTAACGATACGTTCCGGAATACGAAGCTTGCCAATATCGTGAAGCAATCCGCACACGGTAGCAATCTCCTTTTCCATCGCAGACATATGCATCCAGTCCGCAAACACATTACAAATCAATGCAACATTCATGGAATGGTTAAAGGTACTGTCATCATAGTCACGCATGTTATGCAGAATATCAAACACATGAATTCCGCCTCTTGTATCATCTAACATACACGTTGCTTTCTGACACAAATCGGAAATGCCGATTTTCTGTGCTTGCATGGAAATAATATCCTCAAACGTAGCTTCCAGCTGTTTTACTTCTCTGTCATAGCTTTCCTTAAATGCTTTGAATTCCTCGGTTTCCTTGATTTTTGAAGGAACATATGTCCGCTCGTAAGTAGGCTTTTTCGGCAGCTCTACTACTTCGTCCTTAATATAGACAGAGTAAATACTATGGAATGTCAGTTTCGTAATGCTCTCATCCGTCAATACTGTGTTTTTGCCCATAACAAGAATATTGTTTGCATTATGAACATCCTTTGCAACCACCATTCCCGGTACTAAAAGTGCTGTCTTAACTCTTCTCACCGAACTACCTCCTCCTTCGTAACCCACAATCAATAAGACATCTTTACTTTAAATTCTTTCTCTGCTTCCCGTCTTTGATCCTTCTTTGCTAAAGTCTCTCGCTTATCGTACAACTTTTTACCTTTGGCAAGTCCTACTTCTACCTTAACCAAACTCCCTTTTAAATAAACGGACAACGGAACCAGTGTATACCCCTTCTGTGCAATCTCTCCGGAAAGCTTCATAATCTCACGTTTGTGTAACAACAGCTTCCGTACCCGGAGAGGATCTTTATTAAAAATATTCCCTTTTTCGTAGGGGCTGATATGCATACCGTACACATAAACCTCACCCCGCTCGATTCGGATGAACGACTCCTTAATACTGCACTTTCCCATACGAAGGGATTTTACCTCCGTACCGAACAATTCAATTCCGGCTTCGTATTTCTCTTCGATAAAATAATCGAAATATGCCTTTTTATTATTTGCTATCAATTTGACAGCCTGTTTCTTTTCTGCCATACAAATCCCCTTAATTCTCACTACTTTTAGTTTACCGCGAAACAAGTAAAAAATCAATAGTCTTTAACAATTTATCCACCCTGTGAATCATAATTTTTACGTTCTGTCCCAATTGAAATTCCCCATAAGTCCGTTCTCCCACCAGACGATAGTTTTCTTCATCAAACCGATAGTAATCATCCGTCAGGTCGGAAAGACGAATCATGCCTTCCACTGTGTTCGGAAGCTCTACATACATTCCGTAATTGGTAATCCCCGAAATAATTCCTTCCGCTTCTTCTCCCAGATGTTCTTCGGCAAACTCACACTTTTTCATCTTCTCCAATTCCCGTTCCGCTTCTTCCGCCGTACGCTCGGTCTTGGAGGAATGCTGTGCCACCTCCGGCAGAATCGAACTGTAATGTCCTCGTCTTCTCTCATCCAGTTCTCCACGCAGATTTTCCTTAATAATCCGGTGAATCTGCAAATCCGGATACCGACGAATCGGTGACGTAAAATGACAATAATACTTCGTAGCAAGACCGAAGTGTCCTTCACAATCTACCATATACTTTGCCTGCTTCATGGAACGCAGTGTCAGTCTTGCAATCAAAGCCTCCTCCGGACTTCCGTCGGACTTTTCCAGCAACGCCTGCAACACTTTCGGATGCGGTGCCGTTTTAGAGCCTCTCAGATTGTAACCGAAATTCTGGATCAATACTCCCAAACGCTTGATTTTCTCTTCATCCGGACTCTCGTGCACACGATACACAAACGGAATTTCCTGCCAGAAAAAGTCTTCTGCCACCGTCTCGTTTGCCGCCAACATAAAATCCTCAATCATTCTTGTGGCAACATTTCGCTCATAAGGCCTGATTTCCGCCGGTTTACCGGATTCGTCCAAAATAATCTTGCTTTCCGGGAAATCAAAATCAATGGCCCCTCTGGCCTTTCTCTTTTCCCGCAACAGTTTTGATACCTCTGCCATCATAAGAATCATCGGATAAATTTCGCCGTATTCATGTTCCAGCTCTTCATCCATCTCCGCTGTTGCGGATATGATTTCGTTCACTTCCGTATAAGAAGTTCTGCGATTTACATGAATCACGCTTTCTGCCAGCCGATGTCCTACAATCGTGCCGTTTTCATCAAGTTCCATGATACAACTGAGGGCAAGACGATCTTCCCCCGCATTTAAGGAACAAATCCCGTTGGAAAGCCGGTGCGGCAACATCGGAACCACGCGATTGATTAAATACACGCTTGTCCCTCTCTTTTTTGCCTCTGCATCCAGCGCACTTCCTTCTTTTACATACTCCGTTACATCCGCAATATGCACACCAAGAATATATCCTTTTTTTATTTTCCGCAAAGAAACCGCATCATCCAAATCCTTTGCGTCTTCTCCGTCAATGGTAATCATCAGCTCCGTACGCAAATCCAGACGTCCCATACATTCCTTTTCGGTAATTTCCTCCGGAACGGATTCCGTGGCCGTCATAACCTCCTCCGGGAATGTTTCCGGAATTCCGAAGGCCCGCAGTACCGTTACAATATCACTCCCCGGATCATTGATATGTCCGAGAATCTCTACAATTTTTCCCATAGGGTTTTGCTTTCCGTTTCCGAAATCCGTTATCTGTACCGCCACCTTATGACCGCTTACGGCACCCTTACAATACTTTCCGTCAATAAAAATATCGCTGCCCAGACGTTTGTCCTCTGCCACCACAAAACCATAGTCTTTTTTCTTAAAAAACGTTCCGACTACATATTCATTGGCCCGCTTTACGATTTTTACCACTCGGCCCACACGGCTTTTTCCGCTATATTTTCCGGTGTCTTCAAAAATAACCGCCTGTACAATATCACCGTTTAACGCACCTAAGGTAGCGCCTCCTTCGATATAGATGTCGGCGCTTCCGTCTTCCGGAGCCAAAAATCCGAATTCCCGGGAAGTTCCGCGAAACTCTCCCTGCAAAACCAACGCATCCTCCACATGGTAACGTCCCCTTGTATCCATGGTAAGACTGCCGTCTTGCAACAAAAGCTCCAGCACATATGCCAAATCTTCTTTTTCTTCCGCCGGCACCCGGAACAATGCGGCAATGTCCCGCTTTCTCATAGGTACATAGCCCGGCTCCTTCATAAATTTCAATATCTGTTCTTTTCTTTTTTTTATTTCCTTCTCTGTCATCCGATGTTTCTACTCCTTCCTATAGATAGAGAAAGCCCGAAGAACCGCATGTTATGCAATGTCCTTCGGGCGTTTTCGTTCTTGAATTACCAATTCATATTCAATACAAACGAAATCACAATGAATAATGTAGCAAGAATCTTCGTTGCTAATTCCAGCTTACCTTCAATGGAACGACCTTTATTCTTTCCCCAGTAAGTCTCAGCCATACCGCTGATTGCACCAAGTCCGGCAGACTTACCTTCCTGCATAATAACCACGATGATTAACGCGATACAAATCAATACATATAATGCTGTCACAATTACTCTTAATGCGTCCACTTATCACACCTCCAATACCGAGTATTTCCTTTTTTACAAAGAATAACGCAAAGCTTATTATAAAATATTTTGTCGGCTTTGTAAAGACTTATTTTTTAAATTGTTATAATTTCACATACTTTACCTGCGAAATCACCTATTTTTTTATTAAGAGGGACTTACCGGTCATTTCCTTCGGCTGTTCCATCCCCATCATTTCAATTAAAGTCGGTACGATATCCGCAAGACAACCGCCCTCACGAAGCGTATACGCCTCATCATAATTAACAAGAACAAACGGAACCGGATTGGTGGTATGTGCCGTAAACGGAGAACCGTCGGTATCCACAAGCTTCTCTGCATTCCCGTGGTCCGCACAAATGAACATCTGACCGTTCTTTTCCATCAAAGCATCGTAAGCCTTTCCTACACACTCATCCACTGCTTCGATTGCTTTAACCGCAGCTTCCATAATACCGGTATGCCCAACCATGTCCGGATTTGCAAAGTTCACAACAATCACATCATACTTCTCGGACTTGATTGCATCTACTAAATTATCCGCAACTTCGTAAGCACTCATTTCCGGCTGTAAATCAAAGGTAGCTACCTTCGGGGAATTTACAAGAATTCTGTCCTCTCCCTCAAACTGCTTCTCTTCCCCACCGTTAAAGAAGAAGGTAACGTGTGCATACTTCTGGGTCTCTGCCAGACGAAGCTGGGTCTTATGATTCTTTGCAAGGAACTCACCGAAGGTCATGGTCAATTCTTCCGGAGGGAAAGCAACCAATACATTCGGCATCTCTGCATCGTACTGTGCCATACATACAAACGTAGTCGTAAAGAACCCGTTCTTTCTGGCAAAACCTGCGAAATTCGGATCTACAAACGCTCTGGTAATCTGTCTTGCACGGTCCGGACGGAAATTGAAGAACACGATGCTGTCGTTTTCTTTTATCATACCTTCCTTCTCGATTACGGTCGGAAGCATGAACTCGTCGGTTACACCGTTTGCATAAGAGTTCTTTACTGCCTCAACCGGGTCCTTCTCTTCTACACCCTCACCGAACACAAGGGCATTGTATGCCTTTTCTACACGATCCCATGCATTATCACGGTCCATTGCATAGAAACGTCCTGCTATCGTAGCAATTTTTCCTACACCGATTTCAGAAAGCTTTGCAGCCGCTTCTTCCATATACTCTGCAGCGGAAGCCGGTGGAACGTCACGTCCGTCAAGGAAACAATGCACATAAACCTTCTCGATGCCGTTTCTCTTTGCCATCTCTACCAAGCCATACATATGCTCCGTATGGCTGTGTACACCGCCCGGAGATAACAAGCCCATCAGATGAAGGGCGGAACCGTTTTTCTTACAATTTTCCATTGCTGCCACCAGGGCCTTATTTTCAAAGAAGTCACCGTCTTTAATGGACTTGGAAATCTTAACTAACATCTGATATACGATTCTTCCCGCGCCCATATTGGTATGTCCCACTTCGGAATTTCCCATCTGACCGTCCGGAAGTCCTACAAACAGACCGCTTGCCTCACCCTGTACCGTCGGATACATGGAAGTCAACTTATCCATCACCGGCTTCTTTGCCAAAGCGATGGCATTTCCTTCTGCCTTATTCTCTACACCGTAACCGTCCAAAATCATCAGAACCGTTGTCTTCTTACTCATTTTGCTTTCTCCTTTTATGAAAATTTTTTAACAATCTCCTTTGAAATCCTTACATAGTTTCTCACACTTTCGAAAAATTTTCAAGTATGTTTTCGAAAAAAAATGGAAAAACATTGCCTTTTCTGCAGTTCTGCCCCGTTTCATCTTGTAAACTCGTCGCTCCTTCGATATAATAGAAACAGACCCCATGATACGAAACATTCTTTTGCCGAAACAGGAGGCATTTATGATACTACTGATCACAGCAATTACACCGGAAGCCAACGCCGTACTGGACGGATATTCCATGAAAAAAATAGCACATGGAAGCTTATGCCTGTATGAATCCGAACAGGAAACGCTACGACTTTTGGTTACCGGTCCCGGAAAGCTTTCTGCCGCAATGGCGGTTACGGAATATCTGACCCGGTATCCGGTTTCCGACGAAGATCTCTTTTGCAACCTGGGGATCTGTGGCGGTTCTTCCGATACCCCGTTAGGCGAAGGCTATCTGTGTGCTTCCGTCACGGAAGCAACTACAGAGAAAAGCTTATATCCGGAACTGTATTCCCATCCGTTTCCGGAAGCAAGGCTGATTACCTCGGATGTACCGGTTACGGTCCTTTCTGACAATTACAAACACGAGACAACGCTTCCGCTTCTTTACGACATGGAAGCCTATGGTGTCGCCACCGCATTATTCCGTCAGGTTCTGCCCTCCCGTTGTTTCTTTTATAAAGTAGTTTCGGATGTCTGTGACGGGAACTTCCCTTCTCCGGAAGCGGTTACTGCCCTTATTAAGAAGACTCTCCCGTTATTGCTTTCTTTTTTAAAAGAAGCGGAACAAATCCTGAAAAAGCGCACAACCGAGCAAACAGACTTCACTTCCCGTATTCAAACAATGACGAAGGATTTTATGTCCGGAGTTTCCTTTTCCGCCACAATGGAACGAAAGTTGACCGGGCTCCTTACTTATGCAATCCGGTCCGGATTTACAAAAGAAGCAATTTTTGATGCACTTCCCAAGCGAAGTGATACTCCTCATAAAAAGAAAGAAGCCCTGATGCGATTACAGGCCTTGGAGAATTTTTTACTTACGGCACCTAAGGAAGACTCTTACTCCCTTAGTACCAAACCCAAAAAAACATTACACCGGCCGTTCCGTCACATTTATGTAGAACGGGAAGTTCTGCAACATCCGGTTACTCGGGGAGTGCTTGCCCGTTTTCCATCGGCATCGGTCATTCCGATTACCCACTATAAGGATGTATTTAATCGCAGCAAACAAGATGTACAAGCACAAGAAAACGAGCCTTCTTTGATTCTGGCATCCAATCACGGCACTCTGATTTATCCCGGTGCACCGGTCTGCCAAAACTTTAATGAAACGCATTTTATGTACACCTCTTGTATCATGAATTGTATTTATAATTGTGACTACTGCTATTTACAAGGAATGTATCCCGGCAAAACCCCGGTGGTCTTCGTAAATCTGGAGGATTATTTTGCGGAACTGGATGCACTGCTAAAAAAGCATCCGGTTTACCTTTGCTGTTCCTATGATTCGGACTTAACAGCCCTTTCCGGAATCCTCCCCCATGCGGAAGCTTTTTGCCGCTATGCTCTGGAGCATCCGACTTTACGTTTGGAACTCCGTACAAAAAGCGCGGCTCTGCCCTTTCTCCGACAGCTTCCGGCCGCAAAAAATATTATTATGGCGTTTACCTTCTCTCCCCAGGAAATCATTTCCCGGTACGAGCATTATACCCCTTCTTTGCGGGCACGACTGAACACGGCAAAGGAAGCGGCGCAAAAAGGGTTTTCCTTACGTCTTTGCTTCGACCCGGTTTTGGATGTTCCCAATGCGGAAGCCATGTATTCCACGCTTGTAGAACAAGTCTTTGAAGTGTTGACACCGGAGGAAATCACCGACATCAGTCTGGGTGTCTTCCGTTTGTCAAAAGACTATTTAAAACAATTAAAAAAAGCAAAACCGGCTTGTGCTCTGTCCCACTACCCTTATGAAGTCACCAATGGTGTATGTCATTATTCTGCCATGCGCTGTGAACAATTACTTACTTCCGTACAGCAGGCACTGCATCGTCATAAGATATCCGATGACCAAATATTCATCTGGACTCCCGAGGAGTCTTAAAAGGAGGTTTCTATGTTAACCGATAAACTCGTTGTCATTACCGGTGTTTCTTCCGGCATCGGAAAAGCACTTTTACTGACATTACAAAAAGAAGGTTGTATCATTCACGGTATTGTAAAATCCGAAGAAAAAAAGAAAAGTCTGGAAACGGAGCTTTCCGCTTTGCTCTCCTCGGACGCTTTTTCACGAATTACCATTCATGTATGCGATTTAAGGAAAACATCGGAAATCGAAGCCTTTGCGCAGGACATGCATAAGCTTCACTGTTCCCCGGACATTCTGATTCTAAATGCCGGAGTAGGCTTTTACGGCCCTCACGAAGAATTATCCGCAAAAGACATTGCAGAGTTAACCGCGGTTAATTTTACAGCTCCCCTTCTTCTGACCAATTTGTTTTTGCGAGACTTAAAGAAAAACAAGGGACATCTTCTTTTTGTCTCTTCCGTTACCGCAACAAAAACCAATAATACTCACGGCTGTGCCTACGGAGCTACAAAAGCAGGTGTTTCTAATTTTGCCAAAAGTTTGTTTGAGGAAGTCCGTAAATACGGTGTCCGTGTCACAGTACTCGCTCCTGACATGACGCAAACCGATTTATATCGAAATGCTTCCTTCTGTGCTTCAAAAGATACGGATGCTTCCCTTGTTCCGGAAGACGTGGCTTTGTATGCTTTGTTAGCTCTTACCGCAAGAGAAGGGCTTAATCTGACCGAAATCACCATGCAGCCGCAACGACATCGTTTGGAATGCATAAAGAAATGATGAACTTCTATTAATACATTGTAAATATAAGGTATCTCCTTAGTGACATTTTCTCTGTTTCATGGTACACTGTAGAAGTAATACATTTTACACACGGAAGGAGTTTTCTATGAAAATCATTATTGCCGGTTGCGGCAAAGTAGGTTACGCTCTTGCCCAGCAGTTAAACGAAGAAGGACATGACCTTACACTGATTGATAATTCCGCGGAGCGTTTACAACCGGCCCTTTCCAATTTGGACTTACAGGGTGTTGTCGGAAACGCATCCAGCTTTTTAACACTGCTCGAAGCAGATATCGAGCATGCAGACCTTCTAATTGCGGTTACCGGTCAGGATGAGATTAATCTCATCTCTTGTCTGCTTGCTAAAAAAGCCAGCAAATGCCGTACCATCGCAAGAGTACGAAATCCGGAATATTTCCGCGAAATCAACTACTTAAAGGAGTGTATGGACATTTCCATGATTATTAACCCGGAATCTGCAGCTGCTCACGAAATCGCACAACTTATTCAGGTGCCGGATGCCATGGATATCGACTCCTTTGCCAACGGCAAAGTAGATTTGATGCAGGTTGTCATTACGGAGGACTCTCCTCTTCACAACATGAAGGTGCAGGACTTTTCCCGTAAATTCAACCATGAGATTTTGATTTGTATCCTAGTACATGACCATCAGGTTTGCATCCCAAACGGTAATTCCGTCTTAATGGCAGGTGATACGATTTCCATTATTCTGCCAAGGGAAAAGATTAACAGTTTCTATCGTTTAAGCAAACTGGCTACCATCCGTGAAATCCGTGACGTTATGATTGCCGGGGGCGGTATGATTCCGTACTATCTTGCACAATTGTTGCTCCGCTCCGGAATTGAAGTCAAACTCATTGAGCGGAATCGCGATCGCTGCAATTTCTTAAGCGAAGCACTGCCGAAGGCCACAATTATCCACTCCGATGCAACGGATCATGATATGCTTTTGGAGGAAGGCATCGAACAAACCGATGCTTTTGTTTCCCTGACCAACGGAGACGAAGAGAACATCTTCCTTTCCCTCTATGCAAATAAAGTAAATACAAACTGTAAAAAAATCACCAAAGTAAATCGTCTGGAACTGGATGAAATCATAAGTGACCTTCCGATTGGGAGTATTATTTCTCCGAAAAACATTACCACGGAGTACATTCTCCAGTATGTCCGTTCCCAGAACAATTCCTACGGCAGTAATGTAGAAGCTTTGTACCGCCTTATGGATAATCAGGTAGAAGCTTTGGAGTTTCTTGTAAAGGACGATTGTGCCGTAACGGATATCCCTTTCATCAACCTAAACTTAAAGAAAAATCTTTTAATTTGTTGTATCGTGCGAAAAGGGCGTATCATCACCCCGTCCGGTCGCGATTTTATCCAAAAAGGCGACAAAGTGATTGTTGTTACCACACACATGGGACTGCAGGACATTTCGGATATTATGGATGACCCGCTAAAATAGGTTTAAAACAGGAGTTTCGACTATGAACTATTCAATTATTTTAAAAATCATCGGCTGGGTCGTCCAACTGGAAGGTATATTCTTTCTTCCCCCTGCCCTGACCGGATTTATTTACGGTGAAATAAAAGATGCCCTGATCTATCTCGCACTGGGTGCCGTCTGTATCCTTTGGGGCGGTCTGCTTCGTATGCACAAAAGCGAAAAAAACACTTTTTTTGCAAAGGAAGGCTTTATTGCGGTTGCCTTAAGCTGGATTGTTATGGGTGCTATCGGCGCATTTCCGTTTGTACTGACCGGCGATATCCCATCCTATCCGGATGCATTGTTTGAAATTATTTCCGGTCTTACCACCACCGGTTCCAGCATTCTGACCGATGTGGAGGCTCTCTCCCACGCCAATTTACTATGGAGAAGTTTCAGCCATTGGATCGGCGGTATGGGTGTACTTGTCTTTATTCTTGCGATTTTGCCGATGACCGGAGGTTCCACCATGAACCTGATGAAAGCGGAAAGCCCGGGGCCGTCCGTAGGCAAACTGGTTCCGAAAATGCAACAAACCGCATTTTTGCTTTATGCCATCTACTTTGTAATGACGATTATTACGGTTATTTTCCTCCTTTGCGGCGGAATGCCTTTGTTTGACTCTTTATGTCACGCTTTCGGAGCAGCAGGTACCGGTGGTTTCGGTATTAAGAATGACAGCCTTGCAGGCTATTCCACCTATTTGCAGAACGTAATTACCGTTTCCATGTTTTTATTCGGTGTAAACTTCTCCTTCTACTACTACATCCTAATTAAAAAAGTGAAGGATGCGTTTCGCATGGAAGAAGTCCGTTGGTATTTCTTTATTTTCCTTGGTGCCGTTGTCCTAATTACCACTTCCCTTGTGGCTGATGGAGGGAAGTTAGGAGAAAGCATCCAGACTGTTGCATTTCAGGTAGCTTCCATCATGACAACTACCGGTTACGCTACCGCCGATTTTAACCTCTGGCCGCAATTTGCCAAAGGTCTGATGGTAGTTCTTATGTTTGTCGGTGCCTGCGCAGGTTCTACCGGTGGCGGTATCAAAGTATCCCGTATTATGATTTACTTAAAACAGGTGCGCAAAGAACTGATGCAACAGATTCATCCAAAGCGCATCCGTGTCCTGAAGATGGATAACAAAGTTTTAGAACATTCCGTTGTACATTCCTGTAACACCTTGTTGATGGCATACATTGTTGTTTTTATCGTTTCTTTACTGTTGATTTGTCTGGACGGCTTTGATATGACAACAAATTTCACATCTATTGCCGCCACCTTAAATAACATCGGTCCAGGGCTTAATGTAGTGGGTCCTACCGGAAACTTTTCGGAGTTTTCTACCCTGTCTAAATTTGTCTTGATGTTTGACATGCTGGCAGGCCGCTTGGAAATCATTCCGATGATGGTACTGTTCCATCCTGCCACTTGGAAAAAATAACAAAATATACTGGGAGAAAGGGTGTTGTCTCATGCTACAACAGCTCACAAAAAAGAGAGTTCTCCGGTGGCTTCCGGCATTTGCCTGCAGCCTTTTATTGGCTGCGGGTTGTAATGTTGTGCCTGTAACCAATGAGCCCCCAGCCAAATACCCGGTAGTCCACTCGAACATTTCCTATGTAACCACTCTGGAACCGGTTCCGACAAAAGAGCTGCCTTTAGTTACAGAAGTTACTCTTACTCCTGCACCAACATCTGCTCCACCCCCTACACCGACTTCCACGCCAACCCCGATTCCGCCTCCTGCCGGAACCTTAGGTGAAGTGCGTTTTTCCGAAGCCGGGTACTTTCTTACCGATACAACTTCTATCGAACTGTCGGTCTCCTCCGAAAGAAAAAAAGGATACATTACTTATACCTTAGACGGAACGGAACCAACCGAAACCGACACACTTTATTCCGAACCGATTCTCCTTACCACCACCGAAGAAGTTACGCCGAATGTCTATTCCATTCGTGCAAAGGTTTGGTATGATGACGGAACATCTTCGAAAACCTATGTTCATACTTATTTCCTCAGTAAATCCATTGATACCCGTTATTCCACCATCGTCTTTTCTATCAACGGCAATCCCTCAGAGTTAACCGACGGTCCCGACGGCATTTTATACGGAACCAATTATGAACAACGTGGACGTACCTCTGAGCGTGCCGTACATATCGAGGCACTTTCTCCGGACGGCTCTCTGCTTTTTGAACAACACGCGGGAGCCCGGGTCTTTGGCGGCAGTTCCAGAAAACGTGCTGTCAAGTCCTTAAAACTCTATGCCAGAAAAGAGTACGAAACAGGGAAAGGTTCTTTTTCTACCGATGTTTTCGGCTCTACAACAGTAGATGGTACAAAACCGATTACCAAATACGATAAGCTTGTACTCCGTAACGGCGGTGACGATTTTCAAAATGCCTTTCTCCGGGATGAGCTGGTACAGCGTTTAGCGGCCGCATCCGGTTTTCAAGGGTATGAAGCTGTAGTTCCTGCCCTCGCTTACATCAACGGGGAATACTACGGATTTTATTGGCTTCATGAAGCCTACTGCGACAAATATTTTCAAAACCGGAACGGAAAAAGTGACGGTGAATACGTGGTACTGGAAGGCTCCGATACCTATAAATCCGTTTCCGGCGAAGAGATTGAAAAAAACGCAGCGAAAGAATTCAACACACTATACAAAAAATATTCCAAACTGGATTTAACAAAAGATGAAAATTACGAAGCACTCTGCTCTCTTATGGATGTGGAAAGTTACATTGATTATATGTCCATAAATATGTATATTGCAAACTACGACTGGCCTCAGGGAAATTACCGTTGTTTCCGTTACTACGCCGGAGAAGGGGAAGAATACGGTAAAGGCGAGATGGATGGTCGATGGAGATTCCTTCTTCACGATTCGGATATCGGCTTTGGCACCTACCAGTCCACCGACGATGCAGGTGCCATCCGAAATGATATCATAGAAGTGATAGGCGACTCTTCCCATAAACGTTACTCTCCTTTGCTTGCCGCTCTGTTAAAACGGGAGGACTGCAAACAATATTTTATCAATAACATGCTGGAATATATGAATGTCTCTTTTTCGTATGAAGCGGTATGTGCCATGCTTGATACCATGTGCAGTGAACGGGACGCCGAGCTATCATACTACTTTGAACACCTTAAGAAACTGAAAACCGCCGGTGTTCCCGATGTTTACGGCAGAGCTTCCAGAACCGATGAACATCTTGAACGAATCCGTTCCTTTGCAAAACAACGTCCGGAATACATCACCCGCTATTTGGAGGAGTTCTTCCATATTGACCTGAATGCCGGGAATGAATAGTTATTTGTATAAATTTTTCTCAAAAATTTGAAAATACATCTTGCCAAACAGGAAAAAGTATGGTAAACTATTTCCTGTTCGGCGAGGTAATATCGTTGATATGCGGATGTGGCGGAATGGCAGACGCAGCAGACTCAAAATCTGCCGGTTTCACGATCGTGTGGGTTCAAGTCCCACCATCCGCATTGGAGAAAAAAGAAAATCCTCTGACATTTGTCAGGGGATTTTCTTTTTTCCCGAAGCGGATGAGGACTTAGCCCACGGTCCAAGGTCTCCGCTCCGCGACCGTCGTCCCAGTACCCGCTGAATCTTTTTATTTACTTCACTTCTACCCTATGTTAGAATAAGTTATACTGTTTTACCGATTACTATAGGGGGTCTGTTTATGAAGAAATCAACGAAAATTCTTATTCTTGTTTCGGCTCTTGTTGTCGTTCTCATCGGTATTTTGGTTTTTGTGAACCGCAAGCCGAATCTTCCTGTAACCAATCTGGAATTTTGGATTGGGGAGAATGTTGACGATTTTGATTTTTCCGGCTATCAGGAGAAGTACGGTTTGTTTGGAGGCAGAGAGTATTACGGTACGGGCTATGTTCCGACATTTGATGAAGACGGAATGACAATTGACCCGGAACATTGTGTGATTTATACGGTCACCGCTTTCCCCGATTATTCCAGCCCCAAAAAAGCAGTTACAAGCATTTATATTACAGACCCGTCTGTAGAGTTTTACGGTATTTCTTTGAATTCCTCTCATAAGGAGTTTGATAAGCTCATGAAAAAGCAAGGTTTTAAGATTACTGACACAAGTGCAATTCCTCGCACTGCGAAACACGGAAAATATACTGTTACCTTCACCCAAAAATATATCCGTATTTCTGTAGATGTCAGCAATCTGCTCGGCATACAATTCTAACTTTTGCACTAAAACTGTTGTGTATAAAAGCACCTCCATTCCAATACACTACATCACCACACAGAAAGGAGCTCCCCATGGTTACGCATCCGATTCCGCCGGTGTTTGACCGGCAATCAAAGGTTTTGATTCTCGGAAGTTTTCCGTCTGTGAAATCCAGAGAAGCACAGTTTTTCTACGGGCATCCGCAGAATCGTTTTTGGAAGGTGACATCAAAGGTATTCGGTGTACCGGAACCGCGCACGATTGAAGAAAAGAAGTGTTTTCTTCTCTCCCACGGCATTGCGGTTTGGGATGTCATTGCTTCCTGCGATATTGAAGGGAGTTCCGACAGTTCCATCAAAAATGTGGTTCCGAATGACTTGACGAAGATTTTATCCGTTGCTGATATCCGGACGATTTTCGTAAACGGAAAGACCGCAGAAAAGTTTTATAACAAGTATATAAAAGATACAATCGGACGTGAAGCTGTTTGTCTGCCTTCCACCTCTCCCGCTAATGCAGCCTGGTCGGCGGAACGATTAGTAGCGTCCTGGATACAAATCAAACCTGTTTCCATCGAAAATTAAGACTATCACATCACTTCTTTTAAACACAAATAAAACGGTACCTCACTGACTCTGTACGTCATTGAAATACCGTTTTTTTCTTCCGATTCTTGTATTTTACCTTTGAATGCTTAAATCACCACGTTCCGCTCTTCGCCTCGTTGGAATGCCTTAATGTTCTCATATACACCTTCTACGCAGCGCATACGAGCTTCTACACTGCCCCATGCCAAGTGCGGCGTAATAATCAGTTTGTTGCTGTCTTTTATTTTACTGAGCGGATTAGTAAGCTGTAACGGCTCTTTTTCCAGTACATCCAATCCCGCGCCGGAAATTTGTCCTGCCTCCAGTGCCTCGTATAAATCCGTATTATTAACCACCGGTCCTCTCGCTACATTTATTAAATATGCCGTCGGTTTCATTTTTGCCAAAGCATCTTTGTCGATAAAGTTCCGGGACAAATCACTGAGCGGACAATGGAGAGAAAGAAAATCGCTTTCATGAAGCAAGGTGTCTTTATCCACCTGCGGATATTCCGTCACGGTACTCTTCCCCGTAACGGAATGGAATATCACTCTACAGCCGAAAGCTGTAGCAATCTTTGCCACCCGCTTTCCGATATTTCCCATTCCTACAATTCCCCATGTCTTTCCTTCCAGTTCATAAAACGGAATATCAAAGTTGGAAAAACGGTCCTGAGCACTATAGGTACCGGATTTTACATAGTTATCGTAGTGAGGAAGCTTCTGGCAAAGTGCCAACACCAACGCAAAGGTATGCTGCGCCACCATGGCAGAACAATAATCCACTACGTTGGTCACACGAATGCCTCTGGACTTACAGTATGCCAAATCACAGTTATCATAACCCGTAGCAAATTCACATATCAATTTTACATTGGGTGCCTCCTTTAAGCTCTCCTCACACATAGGTGACTTGTTTGCCACAATGATATCCGCATCCTTTACACGTTCCCTGACTTCTTCCATCGTCACGGTATTTCTGTAATAGGTCACGGTTCCGAGCTCGCTAAAACAATCCACCGGGATATCCGGTCCCACACTGTTTCGTTCCAATACAACGATATTCATACTTCATTTCCTTCCGTTTTCTTTTCTGACTAAATTATTTTTTCGAATGAATCATCCGACAGAGCATTCGTAAGCCCTCTACGTTTCCGCTATTTTATCGACGCAATAAATTTGCCACCTCCGGAAATATCGCCACACTCCGGGCAAGGATTCCGTTCATAAATGCCATGGCTATTCCGTAATTGGTAAACGGCACACCTTCATCCTCCGCAGTTTTTTTTCGGTACGAAAGTTCCCGTTCCGTCAACATACAACCGCCGCAATGTATTACCAGACGTATTCCTGTCAAATCTTCCGGAAAGTCTTTTCCGGAAGTAAACACAAACTCCGGCTCCGTTCCGGTAAACTTCCGAATCATGGCCGGTAACTTTACCGTACCGATATCCCCGCATTGTCTGTGATGGGTACAGCCTTCGGAAATCAGCACTTTATCTCCGTCTCGTAAAGTTTCCAGCGTCCGGACTCCCTCAACAGCTGCGGATAAAAAACCTTTATAACGTGCCATCAGAATCGAGAAAGACGTTAACGGCACATCTGCCGGCACCTGCTTTGCTACTTTCCCGAATACCTGACTGTCGGTAATCACCATGGCCGGTTTCTTACTTAGTACAGAAAAAGCTTCCTGTAATCCGGTATCCTTTACCACAAAAGGCATGCCCTCTGCATCCAAAATATCACGAATGGTCTGCTGTTGCGGCAAAATCAATCTCCCCTTCGGTGCCGCTTCATCAATCGGTACCACCAATACCGCCACATCTCCCGGAGTTATCTTATCTGCAATGAGGCTTCGCTTCTCCTCTTCCCTATGAAGCAAAACACCGATACGCTCTTTTAATTCATGAATTCCGGCACCTGTTTTTGCACTGACAAAGAAAGGCGCCCGAACTTCCCCGGATACGTTTTTTTCTTCCCGTTCCGACTGATTTCCGTCGGCCTTTCGTACCGGTTCGGCATCTGCCTTATTCCACACCACCAAATAAGGAAGGTTCCGTTCTTCAAACAAAGCCACCAAAACCCTTTCACACTCTCCCATTCCCACAGTGGCATCTACTACTAAAATACCGCAGTCGGTGCGATTCAATACCTGACGTGTCTTTTTTACACGAAGTTCTCCCAAGTCTCCCTCATCATCATAGCCGGGGGTATCAATCATCACTACCGGTCCGATGGGAAGCAGTTCCATCGTTTTATACACCGGATCCGTTGTTGTCCCCTTCACCTCGGATACCACCGAAAGTTCTTGTCCTGTCATCGCATTGATCAAACTGGATTTTCCGGCATTCCGGCGTCCGAAGAATGCGATATGTACCCGCTCGGAGGCAGGTGTCGTATTCATTCCCATAGTTCCTCCTTAAAACGCATCCGAGTTCCGCATTTTTGCGGAGCCCGAATGCGCATCATCTATCACATCCTAGAATCGAAAATCCCGGATTCCTTCTTCAATCTTCTTTAAGTGATCCTCACAGACCTCTCTTACCTTTTCCTTCGGAATATTGTTAAGTTCCGCTTGAATTAAGGCTTCACCGATTCTCTTCGTTTCCTCGGAAGCATAGTCCATCAGATATTCCTTTAAAGTCATCAGTGCATTCGGATGACAACAGTTTTGAATCTGTCCGCTCTTACAAAGACTCATAAAACGGTCGCCGGTTCTCCCTTCACGATAACATGCGGTACAGAAAGACGGTATATAGCCGAACTCCATGAGCCAGCGAACCACTTCATCTAACGTACGCTTATCACTGACATCAAACTGCTCGGAATTCTCCTCCTCCGGCTCCGGCTCACAATAACCGCCTACGCTTGTTCTGGAGGCCCCACTGATTTGGGAAACACCGAGACGGATTACCTTTTCTCTGACTTCCTTGCTTTCTCTTGTAGAAATAATCATACCGGTATACGGTACGGAAATACGAATCAATGCACATAATTTTGCAAAAATATCGTCGCTGATACCGTTATCAAATACCGTCGGATCAATATCATCCGCACGCTTAATTCGCGGCACGCTGATGGTATGCGGTCCTACGCCGTGCACCGCCTCCAGATGCTCCGCATGCATCAACAGTCCGGCAAACTCATACTTATACAGCTCCAAACCGAACAACACGCCGAGTCCCACATCATCAATACCGCCTTCCATGGCACGGTCCATGGCTTCGGTATGATATGCATAATCATGTTTCGGTCCCGTCGGATGAAGTTTTTCATAACTCTCCTTATGATAGGTCTCCTGAAACAAAATATAGGTACCGATACCGGCATCCTTTAATTTTCGATAGTTCTCTACCGTAGTAGCCGCAATATTCACATTCACGCGACGAATGGCACCGTTCTTGTGCTTGATGCTGTAAATGGTATCAATACACTCCAAAATGTACTCAATCGGGTTGTTTACCGGGTCTTCGCCGGCTTCCAATGCAAGACGTTTATGTCCCATATCCTGCAGTGCGGTTACTTCCCGCACAATCTCTTCCTGTGTCAGCTTCTTACGGGCAATGTGCTTATTCTTCATGTGATACGGACAATACACACAGCCGTTAATGCAGTAGTTGGAAAGATACAACGGAGCAAACATCACAATACGATTCCCGTAAAACTTCTTTTTCAGTTCCTCCGCCATGGTATACATTCTGGCTACTCTTGTCGGTTCCTCACAGGCAAGAAGCACCGAGGCCTCCCTGTGACTCAGTCCCTTACACAGCTCTGCTTTCGCAAGGATTTCGTCAATCAGGGCGAAATTCTCCTTGTTCTCCTCAGCATACGCAAGGGTTGCAGTGATTTCCTCATGGGAAATAAACTCCTCTGCTTTCAAAGATGCTTTGTTGTACATATTCTTTTGTCCTTTCTTTCGGGTCAGAAACGTCTTTCCCGTTAGTAAAATAATTTATTTTGCAAACCCGGGTGCATCACCACGGGAAATTGCCACTGTAAAGTTTTCTTTTGCAAGTTCGTTTCGCAAAGCATCCAAATGCTCCGCCGCTTCATTTCCTCTATGAATCTTGTTATCATACAACGTATATTTCTCCCGCACTCTTACAGGAGAAAGATTCGGCATAATCACATTGGCACCGTGCAAAAGTCCTTGCATGCGACCATCATTTCGTGCCGTTCCCAATGCCGTTGTGGCAGGTAATAACACCTCCGGCAACATCAGGCGGATTGCAGAAAGAAGAAATAACGTCATCTCACTGCTCCCGGCCGGTTCCGACGCAAAGGGCGTATTTTTAGCCGGCAAAAACGGTCCGATTCCCACCATTTGCGGACGGAACCGTTCTAAAAACAACAAATCCTCTATGATACAATCCATTGTCTGATAAGGAGACCCAACCAAAAATCCGCAACCGGTCTGATATCCGATTTTTTTCAGGTTTTCAAGGCATTCTATTCTTGTAGAATGCCTTTGATTCTCCGGATGAAGTCTTCCGTAATGCTCCGCGTTGGCAGTCTCCTGCCGTAACAAAAAGCGTTCCGCTCCTGCTTCATAAAATCTCTCATAGCTTTCTTTTTCCCATTCTCCCACCGATAAAGTAATCGCGCAATCCGGATATTTTTTATGTATCTCTTTTACCAAAGAGCATATCCGCCCCTCCGTAAAATAACCGTCCTCTCCGCCTTGTAACACAAAGGTCCGAAGTCCCGCTTCATACCCTTCTTTGCAACAACTTAAAATTTCTTCCTCGGTCAGGCGATATCGTTCCACACAGGAATTACTCTTTCTTATGCCGCAGTAATAACAGTCCTTTTTACAAATATTCGTAAATTCAATCAGACCCCTGACATATACCTGTCGTCCGAATATGCGGTCCGTGGTGTCCCTTGCACTCTTTTTCAAATAGTCTGTAAGTTCCGGTGTCGGCGAATTCAATAAACACGCCCACTCCTTCGCCGATAAGGTATGCTGATTTATCAGCTTATCGGCTACCTGTTTCCGGTTATTCATTCAATTTACTTCCTTTTTTCTTTTTCTTCTTTACATTCCGTAAAAAAAATGTTACCATAAATCTATACCAATGAAAATACGGAGGTTCTCCCCCTATGCAGTTAATTCTACGAAATATCATGGAAGAATATGTTATCCTTACTTTAGATGAAATGTTACCGTTTTTGGACGGTTGCAAATGCGAACGTTGCCGCCTTGATATCGCTTCTTACACACTAAATCGTGTAAAGCCGAAATATGTAGCTACCACACAAGGAGAACTGATGTCTCGCCTCTGTGAGTTCGATAATCAGTTCAAAGCTTCCATTATGGCAGAAATCACGCAGGCTCACTCTGTTATCAGCAAGCATCCGCGTCATTAGTCGTTATAGTGTTCTATAAATCCAATCTCCGGTTTATAGCGTAACCACGCTTTAGACCGGATTTTTTCTTTTTCTACATACTTGTTGGTCCATTTTCTGGAATCCCAGGAACTGTTACGGTTATCCCCTAACATAAAATAACATCCTTCCGGAACTTCGAACGGTCCGTAAGATTCCGCATTCGGTTCTTCCTTCAAGTACGGCTCTTCCAACAACATCTTATCCTCTCCGGTTTCATCCTCCCAAATATAGACTTTCCCATCGATAATCTCTACGGTTTCTCCCGGCAAACCGATAATACGCTTCACATACAGTGTTTCCTCGTCATCCGGATAATCGAACATTACAATATCGCCTCTCTCGGGCTCGGAAAACAGATAAGCAAGACGAAACCCGAATAAACAATCTCCGATTTGCAACGTATTTTCCATGGAACCGGACGGGATTACCGCCTTCAATAACACGTAATTGTTGATTCCTGTTCCGATCACAAAAGCCAACACCAAAATCACCACCCAACTGATGATTTCCTTCCATACACTCTTTTTCTTTCCTTCTTTATTTTCCTTACTCATTCTGTAAGTCCCCCTCCGTCTTTTTCTTCTTTTCCAACCGTTTCTCCGTTGCTTCACGAAGTAACGTATACAAAACCGAAGCCGTCGGTACCGCAAAGAGCATTCCCATGATGCCTCCCAAACCACCGCCTACCGTAACAGCGGCCAATACCCACATTGCCGGAAGTCCCACAGAACTTCCTACCACCTTCGGATAAATCACATTTCCTTCAATCTGTTGTAATACTACAATAAAAATCACAAACATCAATGCCTGAAACGGATCATTCATCAAAATCAGGAAACCGCCCACACCGGCTCCGATAAATGCTCCCACCACCGGAATCAATGCGGTTACTCCTACCAAAACACCGATCATTGCCGCGTACGGGAAACGGAAAATCAACATTCCCACCGCACAGAGGCTTCCCAGTATAACTGCTTCAATACACTGACCGGTAATAAATGCAGAGAACATCCGATGTGCTGTCTCTGCGATATGAAGGATTGTCCCTTTTGCCCGTTCCGGCAAAAAAGCCTTCAATATCTTTCTCATTTGTTCTGCCAGTGTTTCCTTGCTTAACAATACATAAATCGCAAAAATTAATGCAATTACAAAATCCACAATGCCACCGAAAGCACCAATGATTCCGCTTACCGTATTTCCTACCACACCGATGGTTCCGGTTCCGATTACGTTAAGCAGACTCTTTGCCGTTGCTTCCCAGTCAATATCCAGTTCCATAATGGTTTCGTAAACCAACGGATAGTCTTTGGCATATTGAATGCACCATTTTTTCACATTTTCCAACCATTCCGGTACTCCGTCCACCATAAGCATAACTGCTTTTCCGATTTCCGGTAACACCAACGACACCACGGCGGAAAGAATCGCAAAAATAAGTAAAATAGAGAACAACAAGCACAGCGGACGACGCAAAATACCGCTGATTTTTCCGGTCTTGATTTCTTCGCTGTTTACACCTTTCGATGCACCTTTTCCATCTTTTTTCTTCTTCTTTTTCATGCACAAACGCTTTAGCCCCAATTCACTGTTATTCCACACTTTTTCTAAGCCGCGCATCGGAAGATTCAAAACGAATGCAATGATAAAGCCGGTAAAAATCGGTGAAAAAATATCCAGTATCCATCTTATTCCGATTCCCACAACGGACAGTTTCTGTAACAGACAATATAAAACAATCAGCCCTGCCGCCGCCCAAAATACGCTCCAAAAACGCTTTCGTCCCATTCCGCTCCTCCTTTACCCACAAAAAGAAAATACTGACTTGAAATTCTTTCCATCCCACTATATAATCATAACATAAAGAGGAGGAAACATCAATGATAAATCAAACTACAACTACAAACAATTCTACTATGCGGTCCGGATTCCCGGCTAACTTTTTAAAAATATTTGCGGCACTTACCATGGTAGTAGACCATGCGGCCGTCACTCTGTTGTTTGCAAAAATGGCAAAGTATCCCGACTTTGTAAAAATCGCATTTTCTGTCGATTCCACCGCGGAAGAAGTTGCCACCATATCTGCCGATTTTCTCAGTCTCTATTCCACTTATTCCATTATGCGACTTGTGGGACGGATTGCTTTTCCTTTGTTTGCATTTCTTCTTTTTGAAGGCTTCATGCATACTTCCGACATTAAGAAGTATCTCATGAGAGTCGGTATTTGTGCCCTTGTAGCTGAAATTCCGTTTAATCTGGTTGTATCCGCATCTGCACCGATTTACGGCATAGCGGATGTCAAAACATCCCTGTTCTATCCACAGTATCAGAATACAGTATTTACTTTCTTTATCGCACTACTGATGCTCTACGGCATGAAGCATTTCGAATCCGCAGAACCTACCCCGAAGGCTGCCTGCCGTCAACTGTTCGGTCAATTACTGTGTGTTGTGGCAGCATGTGCCGTAGCCATCCTTGCCAGAACCGACTACAGCTACCTCGGAATTCTTCTGATTGCGGTATTCTATTTTTTCCGTCATCAAAAGAAAATGCAAATTCTCTGCGGTTGTATTTTATTCCTCGGAATTAACATCGCATCCTTGCTTGCTTTTATTCCGATTGCCCTGTATAACGGAACTCAGATTCCTTCAAAGAAATTCCGTTATTTCTTCTATATTTTCTATCCGGCACATTTACTGATTTTATTCTTGATTTCTTTATTAATGTAACACCTTCCGTTTGAAACGGTACTGTTTTATCTGCAAATACAAATAACTAAGGGGCGGTCACTACCGCCCCTTAAAAACGTTTCTATGTAGCTGTGATTACCACTGATTTGCATCTGCACAAATCGAATCCCATTTGTCCCCGACAGATGCAATCTGTTCTGCCGGAGTAACTCCGTTAAATCCCGGATAGCACCAATGGATATCTGTTGAAAGATCCGTGCCCCCCGTTACATCTACTATGGTTTCCAACAAGAAATGAGCATTTTCCTCGTTTTGGAAATACGGAAGGGTCTCCTCAACCGCTCTGTAATCCATGTAGTCATAATAAGGCTCCATCCAAGCCCAATCCTCATACCATCCCGGCGTAGTCATGGTATACACATTGTAAGCAAATGCAATGTTTCCTGCTTCTTCTTCATCAAAGCAAGCCGGAATGATAGCAATGTTATCACAAACGTAAGAATGATAATCCGTAGCCCAGTCCGGCTTCGGCGGCATTACAAATCCAAGTTCATCCTCCATCCAACCATAGTCGGCACTCGGCTGTAGCATATACTCTTCACCAAAAGTCATGACTGCTTTTCTTTCTCTAAATGCATCCATAAACCAAGTCCAATCGGCATCCTCCGGCATCGGCATCTCATATCCGGCATTGTAAAGCGAAAGAGCAAAATTATACGCATCAATCACGCCTTGAGAATTCATGTTATTATACACATAACCGTCTTCTTCCTGAACAAAGAAGTCAGAACCGGTGGAAGCTACAAGCGTAGTCAAATAGACGCTGTCCTGACTGGCAAGTGCGTAAACATCCGTCATTCCATCCCCGTCCAAGTCTCGGGTTAATCTATCGCAAAGTGCCTCAAACATAGACCAGGACCATTCCCCGCTTGCCTGCAAATCATAAATATAATTCGGATCAAATCCTGCCTCTTCCATCAATCTCTTATTCCAGATGACACCGCCTCTCGGAATTGATGCACCTACTTTCATACCGTAGATACTATCACCCTTTGTCATTAATGTGGTAACACGCTTATTCCACTTTTCTTCGGAAAAATCAAACTCATCTAACGTTGCAAGGTCATAGAAAAGTCCGTTACTCATCGGTTTAGCTACAAATCTGTAATCAAGCTCGTAAATATCTGCAGACGGATACACTCCCCACGATGGATTTGCATTTGTAATAGAGTTTACACACTCATCCATCATACCGCCCCAATCAGACACCGCTTTAGACTGCATTGTAAAATTATATTTTGCGAAAATTTCCTGACGATACTTTTCGGTTGCCTCTTCATATGCAGTTCTCGGTGCCGATGGTTCCTCCGGGGAATACCAGTTCCCGATAATGTAGTGGGCACCACCCAAATCTCTTGAAGGAATCGGAGTCGGCCCCCATGCACCCTCGTCTTCGTACCACCGATCGTCATCGTCATACTCATAAAACAAATCCGGAATCGCAAGCCCTGTTCTGCTTGCCACAGCTTCGGAAAACATCTTGATTGCCTCATCGCGAGTCACTTTTCCGGCAACATACTCCCGAACCGCATCTTTCCAGCAATAATTAATCTCCTCATCATACGGAGATATATTTCGTCCGGTAGCCATCTCATTTGCGGTAATATAATAGTCAAACATGTTCTGCCCGCCAAGAAACTCAAGTCTTCCGTCGGACACTCTCATTACAGCACCGCTTACTACCGCATCCGGCACACTGCTTCCGAAAATGCCGTTTGCATACATGTATTGAAAACTGTTTACATCATAGTCCAACGTAATCCACTGAATAATATCGGCAACCACATCCTGCTTTTTCGTACCTACCACATTGTTACTTGCAAGCACCCAGGCACCGCCCCACCAAAATCCTACCGGGGAATTACATACTGCCCAGTCTCCATATGTACCACCACAATTGTCTTGTAAGGTGTAATTCACAAGCCACGCCGGACCGAAGAAACCGAGAATCGGTTTCTCACCGTATCCCATCATATCCGCAAACCACGAATCCTGCCACTCCCAGCTATTATTGTAGTAGTTATTATCCTTCATTTTTTTGGAAACATCAAGTAACGCTTCTCGCTTCGGGTCAAGATACAGTTCGCCGTCTACAATCCATCCCTGATCGGCACTGTTTTCAAGCGCATGCCACATATCGCCGTCACCTGAAACAATCCCGTAACCTCTTGCTTTTAAATCTTCTGCCGCCTGCCAGAATCTATCCCAGTTACCGCTTCCGCCTCCGATAATACGCTGAATCTCTGCCGGATTATCGGTTCCCCAGGTCGCCTTTGCAATTGAACGTCGATAGATAAAGCATCCTGCTCCGGACTCATAAGGAAGTCCTACCACTTTGTTATCCATCGGTCTGGTTCCTACTTCAGCCGCATACGGTGCCGTCATGGACTCACGCATCATTTTATCCGTCCGGATTCCCAAATCATCGTAAGTTGCGGCAAATCCCGATGATTCTCCCTTTGTGTACTCATACACAAAAGCCGCCTCTGCCGCATAAATATCCGGAGCATTGGATCCGCTCATCAACATCTCATCCAGCGCCGGTTGATACTCTCCGTACGTTGCTGACACGATGGTAGTATCCATGGTATACCCAAGTTCCGGATGCATGTCCAGATACCGTTGTACCATACTCGGAAGTTCATCCGAATAGGACATAACTTTGATTACCTTGTCCTTTTTGTCCGAAGCAGTTCCCCAGTCGCCGCTTGATGTGCCCGGAGCAACTGCCGGAGTAGTTGCTATCGCTACTTCCTTTTCTCCACCGCCTATCTTGTCTTTTATCAGGTCAGCAAGCGATTTTCCGCCAT
>JAFVSN010000052.1 GCA_017503735.1 Lachnospiraceae bacterium | reverse complement strand
TTTTTTAATTAAAAATGAATTGCTAACTTTATCATTGCAATGCTTTCTCTCGGAATCGTAAGCGTTTCCTCCTCCGAAATACCAAGCACAATGTTTTCTGCATCGTAGCTTAAAAGTTCCCCTTCAAACTCTTTTTGCTTATTTAACGGCTTATACAACTTTACTTCCACATCTTCTCCGATACTGCGGGCAAAATCTTTTTCTTTCTTTAGCTGTCTGCCCAGTCCCGGCGAACTGACTTCCAAAAAATAAGCTTCCGGAATAAAATCCTCCACATCCAATAAATCACTCAACTCCCTGCTGACCGTCTCACAATCATCAATGGTGATTCCGCCTTCCTTGTCGATGTAAGCACGTAAATAGTAGTTACTTCCTTCCTTTACATACTCCACATCTACCAATTCAAAGCCGGTCCGCTCCATAATCGGCAGGAGCAGCGCTTCGGTCTTCTGCTCATAATCATCTCTCTTTGCCATAAAATCTCCTTTTTGTTTCGCGCGAGTGCCAGTCTACGCGGAGCACACGCTTTCTTGTTGGATACCATAGAATCGAGTTTTGCTTGCAAAACTCGTGTGCCGAGCGCGGTCGCCAAAGCGACATCTTCCTTACACACGAGTGCACTCTTTCTTGTTGAAACCCAACAAGAAAGAGTGGACTTTCGTCCACTCTTTGCTCAACCTTTATGCTACCAAAATGTACTATAGCATGGAAATCAAGAAAAATCAAGTAGTTTTGGAAATTTTCTTCCTTTTTGTTGCAAATTACCCTCTATAATAGTTAATGAGACAGCCCTTCGTAATAATCTCACGCTCATCATCGGTAAGTTCTCCGAGACGTACCGTAAACGGAACTAACTTTTCGCCAACCACATATGCGGTAATCTCAGACTGCTTCTCAACCACAGCCTTCTTAATATCCTTTAAGAAGATGTAGTCCCCGTTCTTAAACGGCAGATCCCCTTCTATTATGAACGGAAGCATACCCCAGTTGATGAGGTTACTGCGATAACGCTTGGTTGCATATTCTTTTGCAATGTTTGCAAGACCGCCCAGAACCTTCTGACAGCTTGCTGCCTGCTCACGGGCGGAACCGTCCCCCGGCTTCGTAGCGTAGATTACGCTACCGATTTCTGTAGCTTCCGGATTAACAGCCATCTGTTTTGCCACCAAATCAAATGCTGCTGCGACTTCTGCATTCGCCTCGCCAATGGAAGTTCCTGCGATTCTTGCCTTTTCTGCCTTTTGTACTTCCTTTGCGCGACCAACGTATGCCGGGTCTTTTCTGGAAAGCGTAAACTCCGCAAGACCAAGCGGATTGGAACGGTAAGAGGAAGTCTCACCGGACGGAATCAGCTCATCGGTGGTGGTTACCGGGTCATGAATCTCGGAAACAACCTTTAACATCATATCATCGGTCAATGCGGACATTGCCGGCCAGTCTACGATACCCGGACCGAACTTTACTTCCGCATCCTTATCCGGACATCCTGCGCCGAAGTATACTCTATTCTCGTAAATGGAAGAATCAAAGTAGTATGCCGGCTTCGTAAATACGGTATCCAGCTCATCCGCACCGGTTAAGAAGCCTTTGTTTGCTGCGGTTGCCGCAATGGAACGGGCATCCATAAGCGCAACGGAAGCAATCTGACCGTTGGTAACCTTAGACCCTTCACGGTTCGGGAAGTTACGGGTGGAATGACGAATACTGAGACCGTTGTTTGCCGGAACATCCCCTGCACCGAAGCACGGTCCGCAGAATGCGGTACGGATGGTAGCACCGGCACGCATAAGTTCTGCTACTCTGCCGTTCTTCACAAGTTCCATAAAAATCGGCTGGCTTGCCGGATATACGCTTAAGGAGAACTCATCGTTACCGATGAACTTGTCCTTTAAGATATCTGCCGCATCACAAATATTCTCAAACCCACCGCCTGCACAACCTGCGATAACTCCCTGCTCAATATATAGTTTGCCGTTACGAATCTTGTCGCGAAGCTTATAAGTAACCTTATTGTTGTCAAGACTTACAAGAGCCTTCTTCTCAACCTCGGCTAAAATATCCTCTAAGTTTGCCTTTAAATCGGCAATGGTATATACGTTGCTCGGATGGAACGGCATTGCAATCATCGGACGAATCTTATCAAGCTCCACCTCAATGATACCGTCATAGTAAACTACCGGTGCAAGCTTTAATTCCTTGTAATCTTCCTTACGTCCGTGCATCTCATAGAATTCTTCCACAGCGGAATCGGTTTCCCAGATAGAGGAAAGACAGGTGGTCTCCGTGGTCATAACATCCACACCGATGCGGTAATCCACACTCATGTTGTGAACACCTTCGCCGAAGAATTCCATTACTTTATTGTTTACATAACCGTTGGCAAATACAGCACCGATAATCGCCAGTGCGATATCCTGCGGACCTACACCCTTTGCCGGCTTACCGGTCATATGTACGCCCACAACCTTCGGCATATTGATATCGTAAGTCTTATTCAGAAGCTGCTTTACAAGCTCCGGACCGCCTTCCCCTACCGCCATGGTACCTAATGCACCGTATCTGGTATGGCTATCGGAACCGAGAATCATCTTACCGCCGCCTGCCAGCATTTCTCTTGCGAACTGGTGAATCACGGCCTGATGCGGCGGAACATAAATACCACCGTAGCGCTTTGCACAGGAAAGACCAAACATGTGGTCATCTTCATTAATGGTTCCTCCTACCGCACAAAGGCTGTTGTGACAGTTTGTTAAAACATACGGAACCGGGAACTCCGTGAGTCCGCTGGCTCTTGCCGTCTGGATAATACCTACAAATGTAATATCGTGGGAAGTAAGCTTATCGAACTTAATCTTAAGCTTATCCATGGAACCGGAAGTATTGTGCGCTTCCAAAATTCCGTAAGACAATGTTGCTTTCTTTGCTTCTTCTGCTGCCGGAACACTTCCGAGCATTGCAGTCAGTTTCTGCTTGCCGTCTGCGGTATCTTCAATCACTTCACCGTTAACCACATACGCGCCGTTTTTCAATAATGTAACCATGATTCTACCCTTTCTAACGGAAATCTCCGCCCATCTATTCTATATTTCAACGCCGAAGCGGCTATATCTTATTCGATATAGCCGTCTTTCGGGTTAATATAGTATACATCATCACAACCGGTCACTGCCGAAGAATTAAATAAACCTTCGCCGGCCTTCAAATGAAGCGCTAATTCTTCTCTCTTTGTGTCCGATACTTCAAAACTGATTCGTCCGTTAAACCCATATAAGAAATGTCCTGTCTGTACTACGGCACTTCCGCCGTCTTCAAACTCGATTCTCACTGACAAAAAAGCTTCTCCGGAAAGTTCGGATAACGCCAACTCCTCTGTGGATTCCGAAATCCGTTCCTTTGCCTTAACCCCCTCATCAAATGTCATAACATCCAGACAATTTCCTTCTGCATCCTCATACCAGAAGTGCAGTTTTGTAATATTATGAGAAGACTTATTCTTTACAATAATTTTATTCTCCAGCCCTTTTTCAACCAATATCAGTACAGCAAAAATCACTAAAAGTACCACAATACCGGCCAATATCATATAACTTGTTTTTTTACTGATACGCGGAGGTTCTTCTGTCTTCTTGCTTTGATATCCATAATTCTTTGCTTTTACCTTACTCATGCTTTTTCTCCTAAATCATTCATAGTCATCCCAAAAAAAGAGGTGATGCGGTTTGCGTCACCTTCTCTTTTGTTTTCCGGCTTTTACGCCAGTTTCAATAAGAAGAACAACTTTACTTCGCCGCTCTCATATTGTAACGGCACCTTAATGGATGTCATATTCGGTGACGTCAGCTTGGCATTTCCCATACCTAATGTCGGCGGTGTAATATCGATTCTGAGATTATTATTGGAAAGCAATGTTGCAGCATTTCCCATAATCATGTTTCCTAATTCGCTTAACGCACTCTTCGCCATATCGTCGATTTCCGCAACCGGCATTCCCATCATCATGCGGGAAGCAATATCCTTTGCCACATCTAAATCAAACACAATACAAACCTGACCGGACATCTCACCCGTCACACCTAACATAATAAATACCGGTTCCCCGTCAATGCACAAATTATCCTTTGACAGAGGTCCTACTTTCGTCTGAATACTACAAACCTGCGATAATATCTGCTGCGCCGATAATAAAAACGGATTGATATGTTCTACTGAAATGATTCCTGCCATAGTATCCCCATACCTTTCTTGGTTTTAACCAATATCTTTTGCGAAGTTTCAAATCTGTTTTGTTTAAATCCACCCAGAATCATTATGCTTGTATCTATCATACCAAATTTACGCGAGAGTTTCAATACTTTTCAAAATTTTTTAAAAAAGCAAATATATTAAAGTAATTGCAAGACCCAACGCAACCAAAAGCAAACCGAAAGATACACTTCCGGTAATCAGCGAAAATGTTTGTCGTGCCTCAAGTTCACTTACCGCAAATACCGAAACAAAGGATTTTGTAATCGGATGATTATGAAACAATGTTTTATTTAAAACAAAAACGATTCCGTCCATAACCGTACCGAACATATGCGTAACCTTTGTTCCTACCCAGATTGACATTCTTCGTTTTCTCGGCGCAAATACCGTCGCACGCAATAATCCAACGACTCCGTCAACAAAGGTATCGCAAATACGACACATAAAAGTAAGAACAAAAACGACTCCACGCATTTTTTCCAAAAGAACATCCAAAATCCTGCACACCGGTGTAACGATTGCCGGCAATATATGTAACAACACCGGGCGATATACCGTTTCTTCCAAATCAAGCCAGGACGGAATCCGGTTTACATATACCCTTCTTCCCTGCGCTTCCTTCATTAGAAATCCGCGAACAATAACAAAATAAACACATACACCGATGAAAACGGAAATAAGCGATCCTTTTAAATTTTCAAAAGACAACCAATGAATTTGATGTGCTTCTCCATGGAAACCGTCAGGCCCGAAAAAGGTCTCTGCCGTTTTTCCGATTCTTGCAAAAATCACATCCGGAGTCACACCGAGAACCGGAAGTAATACCGCCGAACCACAAACCGCAATTCCGGATAAAACCGTCATACTGTTTTTTCCGTTATGGGTTTCTCCATCGCCTTTCTCTATAAAAATAGCAACAAAAAGTTTTAACATATATGCCAAGGTCAAACCGCCGGCAATCAGGAACAACACTTCCGTAACCCGGAATAACCATAATTCCGAATGCATTTCTGCGGCTTCCAGATGATGCATATGTTCCACCAGACTTTCGTGTAACAAAGTTTTACTGATATATCCGTTCCACCCCGGAATACCGGCAAGTCCAAAACCACCGAAAGCAAATGCCACCGCCAAAACCGGATGTTTTCGTCCGTATCCGCGAATCTTATTTAAATCAAGAGAATGGGTGTTTACATATACCACACCGGCTGCCATAAAAAGTACCAGCTTTAGCAAGGTATGATTTACCATATGATACACCGTTCCCTGTAATGCAATCCCGTGTCCACCCATAATACTTATCATTCCGATTCCCAACGTAATAAAACCGATTTGTGAAACGGAAGAACATGCAAGCGTACGTTTTAAATCCACGGAAAACAGCGCAGAAACAGCACCGAGTACCATGGTAACGGTTCCCAAAACCAAAATCACCGTCCCCCATGCGGCATCTGCGAACAGCACATGACAATTAACCAAAAGCATTCCGAAAACACCGCACTTGGTCAACATACCGGACAAAAGTGCAGATGCCGGTGCCGGTGCGGCCGGATGTGCCTTCGGCAACCAAATATGAAGCGGAAATACTCCTGCTTTTGCGCCAAAACCTACCGTAAGAAGCGCCCCGCAACAATATAAATAATATCGGCGATTCCCGAACTCCCCCTGCTCTCCCGCAAGAAACGAGGATACAGCCTCTCGCAGTTCGGAAACGGTAAGTGTTCCCAACGCGTGATCCAGCATAAATATCCCCATCAACATGGTCAGTCCGCCGATTACAGCCACGGCAAGATAGGTTTTTGATGCACGTAAAGCCGCTTCTGTTTCCTCTTGTGCCACCCAAACATAAGAGGTAAAGGACATTACTTCAAAAAACACAAATAATGTCAACAAATCCGCAGCAAAGAAAACTCCAAGTACCGAAAACCAGGTAATTCCGTAAAAAAAGAAATACCGTCCCAGATTTTTATGTCCATGAAAATATTATTTAGAAAACAATGCCGTCATTATCCAAAGAAAGGTAGCTAACAATGCATATACAATCCGAAACTCCTCGGTTGCAAAACGAAGCGGTTCAATCATAACATACTACCCCCTTCCGCAATCCTTGAAAAAACTTCCGTCAAAGAATGGGAAAACACACCCAGCAATACAACCGTCACACATAACAAAACAAGCGGAACCGTCATATAGGAATTTGCTTCACATCGTACACACTCCGGTTGTGTACCGTTCTTAGACGGAAAGCAGGAACTGATTACAACAGAAAACAAATAAACTGCCGTCAACATTGCGGAAATAAGCAGTACAACCACGCCTGCTACCGCCAAGCCGTTTCCAGCCTTCAATGCCGCCCCCGCAAGATTCCATTTACTCAAAAATCCCGGCAACGGAGGAACGCCTACCAATGCTGCGGACGCCAGAGTAAAGCAGGAAAATGTAACAGGCATCTGTTTGCCCATTCCCTTCAAGTCATACACATATTCTTTTCCGGTCTTATATAACACTGCACCGGCACAGAAAAACAAAGTAATCTTGATCGCACCGTGTACTATCATATGAGTTAACGCCCCGGTAAAGCCTGCCGGTGTCATAAGAGATGCTCCGAACACAATGTATGACAAATTACTAATGGTGGAATAGGCCAAACGACGCTTTAAATGCGTCTCCTTTAATGCCATGGCAGAACCGAATAAAATCGTAATCAAAGCCGCTCCCATCAGAATATACTGTGCAAAGCTTCCGGCAAGCAACCCGGTTCCGAAACTATAATATGTAATACGAAGAATCGCAAAAGCTCCGGCTTTTACAACCGCCACCGCATGCAACAATGCCGTTACCGGTGTCGGTGCCACCGATGCGGTCGGAAGCCAGCGATAAAACGGAAAAACGGCTGCTTTTACGCCAAAACCGAACGCCGTAACTACATAGGCTACTCTTAACAACTGCTCTTGTACATTGGTATAGGTTCCGTTTAGTACTCCTCCGTATACAAAATGTATACTGTCACCAAAGGTAAGAATAAACGCAATTCCGATAAACGCAAACGCAGCTCCGCCTACGGAATAGGTTACATAACGTCTTCCCGCAAACACGGATTTTTTACTCATTCCGTGCATTACCAAAGGAAGCGTCACAAAAGTAAGCAACTCATAAAACAAATATAATGTCATTAAATTAGAAGCAAACGCAATCCCTACCGTAATTCCGTATGTCATGGTAAAAAAGGTAAAAAAAGTGTTTTCCCGGCCTTCATGTTTCATGTATTCAAACGCATAAAATGTTGCAATCGGCCACAGCACCGCAATCAAAGTACCAAACACGCACCCAAGTCCGTCCACATGGAACGAAACGGATAATTTCCCGGCCATATTAAGTAACATAAAATCGCCTTCCGGGCGCACGCAAAACATCACTGCCAACATAAGCAGCGTATTCAAAATGGTTACTCCGCCGACGTACAGGCGTCGCTTCTTTGCGCTATTAAAATGAAACAACGGAATTACCGCGCCGCACAAAATCGGCAGGGCAATCGGAATCAACATTATGTATTGACTCATCTCGTTCTCCTTTCCGTCCTACTTTAACAACCCGTTTCCCAACGCCGAAACAAATCGATATAACGGGGATGCCGCCAAACCAAGAATCAATGTGGCAAGTGCAAAAATCCCTTGCGGAATCAACATGGATGCACCTGCTTCATGAGGTTTCTCTATCGGCATCACAAAATCTTTTCCCGGAAAAAATCCATCTGCGGTAATGGAAAGCAAATATCCTGCCGTGAGCAGAGCACTTACAAGTAACACCGCAGGACCCAAATAAGAAAATGCACCTACGGATGCCGACAACGCCCCCTTCGCAAGATACCACTTACTGACAAATCCCGACATCGGAGGAATTCCCACCAACGCCAATGCAGCAAACGTAAAACTCCAAAAAGTAATAGGCATTGCCTTGCCGAATCCTCGCAATCCTTCAACTCTTTCTTCGCCTGTTTCGTGAATCACTGTTCCGGCAAACAGGAATAATGTATTTTTAATTACAGAATGAAAAACCATATGAAGCAAAGCCGCCGCCATCCCCGCCGGTGTAAACAATGCAAGACCGAACAATACATACGAGACCTGACTCACGGTGGAATATGCCATACGTTTCTTTAACACCTTTTCTTTATAAGCAAGCATGGACCCCATAAATACCGTAATTAAAGATAAGGTTAAAAACACGGTCTGTACATAAGTTCCTCTGAAAAACTCCATTCCGACAACATAATACAAACTGCGTATTACACCCAGTACTCCCGCTTTTGTAATAATACCGGAAAGAACGGCAGATGCCGGTGCCGGTGCAACCGGATGTGCCGTAGGAAG
The DNA here is from genome assembly GCA_017503735.1 of Lachnospiraceae bacterium. Taxonomy (GTDB): domain Bacteria; phylum Bacillota; class Clostridia; order Lachnospirales; family Lachnospiraceae; genus SIG307. The sequence continues at coordinate 183,529 of JAFVSN010000052.1, read as the reverse complement.
CCACCCATGCATCGGAAACATACCTGCCTTGGTACCAAACCCCAATACCAATAATACACCTGCTATCAACACTTCTTTTTGATTCACGATTTCATTCAAAGAATTTCCCGTAAATAATAATCCTTCCGCATTTCCTGCCAAAAGAAAAATCCCCGCAAGGCACAACGACGCACCCGCTATCGAATAAAAGAAATATTTTCTTGCGGCACGAACCGATTCCGCTGTACGGTTATAAAATACAAGCGGAACCGTCATAAGTGTCATCCATTCATAGCACAGGTAGAAACTTACCAAATTTCCTGCCAGGCCGATTCCTTGCAATACCCCTAAGGAAATCAGATAAAATCCATAAAACATAACCGGCTTTTTGGTTCCGCTTAAATATCTTACAGAATAAATTCCTACCAACAGCCAAACACAAGCAACCAAACCGCAAAACAACTTAGAAAGACCGTCATTACAAAAAATAACTCTAAGCTCCGGTGTAAGATAAAAGCATTCTACAGCTGTCTTCTCCATAAAAATCGAACATAAAACCAATACTGCCTCTACCGCCAGTATCGTTATCACATAGGTCGTTTGTACCTTTTTATTTTTTCCCCTTGAAAGAATAAATAAAATGCATCCTGCTGCTACAGGAAATAAAACCTGCAACAAAATTAAAATCTCTTTTCCCATGTTGATGCTCCTCCTTTGTTACCAAAACATATGTAAGCCCTGTTCGATGGCAATAATTAACGGATAAGATGCCAAGCCCAGCACAAAATTGATTCCGATAAAGCACACCATTCCGCCGCAGAACGTTTTTCCCGGTCGGAACGACGCGTCCCGATAGTGTTCATTACGCGGCGTATAAATTGAAATTACAGCACGAACAAAATAGAGTGCATTTAAAATCGTACTGATTGCCAAAACAATCACTGCAACCGCCATCTTTACCGACATAAGTTCCAAAGCGGCCGATGTAAGATATAATTTTGAAATAAATCCGGCAAACAGCGGTACCCCCACCATGGAAAATGCTCCCACAGAAAAAGCCGCACCGGCAATTCTATTTCGAAAACCTGCCCCTTTCAAATCGGAAAAGTCTTTCTTATCTCCCGAAACTTCGGAAAGTCCGCGACATGCCACAAATAACATGGATTTTGTTGCTGCATGCGACATAATGTGGAACACTGCCGCTACAACGCCTAACTCCGTTCCGAATCCGAGTCCCATATAAATATATCCGATTTGGGCCACAGAAGAAAAGGCAATCATCTTTCTCATATCATGTTCTTTCATTGCACTGATGGATCCGAACAACATTCCCGCCACACCGAGCACAAAGAACACATTCGTAATTTTACTGTTCCAAAACACTTCCGTTCCGATTACACGATAAACAATCTTAATCAATAAAAAAATATACGCTTTTGATACAAGACTGGATAAAATGGCTGCTGAGGATGCCGTAGAAAAACCATACGCATCCGAAAGCCATGCATGGAACGGAAACAATGCACTTTTTATAGCGATACCCACACTAATCAGACCGATAATCACCGTAAGCGGTACCGCATACTCTCCGGTCTTTGCCAGACCTGCAATTGCCGTCTGTATGTTTTCCATCAATAAATGACCGGTCAAATCATACTGCAGAGAAATACCGATTAACAACAAACCGGACCCCAACAAACTCATAATCATATATTTCATGGATGCCAGCATGGAATGTCCGTTACTGCGGATCATAATAAGTCCGCCGGCTGCAATGGTATTGATTTCCACAAATACGTAGGCAGTAAATAAGTCATTGGTATATACTAATGCAAGAAGAGAACTTAACAATAAATCCACAAGCACAAAATACAGATTTTGTTTCGGTTCCTCAATATCCACCTTTAAATATTTTTCTCCCCCCAGTAAAGACAACAGCATAATCACGGAGAAAAAAGATGCCATAACACCTTCTAATATCCCGGCACGAATTTCATTTCCGAAAGGAGCCGGAAAATGTCCCATCATATAGGTAAATGAACTTCCTGTTTTTATCGTATAACCAAGTACCAAAAAAGAACAAATACAACTTAAAGACACAAGGATGACGGATAATGCTTTTGCCGCCTTCGGTTTCAACACAGAAGATATTACACCGGTTGCCATTGACAAAACGATGCAAAAAAACGGAAAATTACATACAAACTCCATTATTTCTCCTCCTTTACCAAACGCGTGATTTCATCAATATCAAGCGTATGATATCTTCTGTATAAACGAATGGTAAGAGACAACATTACCGCCGTCACACTTACCGATACAACAATTCCCGTAAGTACAAGACCGGTAGGAATCGGATTAATATACTTCTCCGGTTCCGGAACACTCCCCGTTACAATCGGAACCTTTCGTCCGAATATGTATCCTTTGGCCGCTAAAAACAAATAAATTGCCGTATCCATAATATTCAAACCTAAAATCTTTTTTATCATATTACGATTCAGTAACAATGTCGTAAAACCGATACCGAACAAAATAACCGATACCGCTTCATAATAATTTGCAAACAAATTTCTAAGCATCCTACATTCCTCCTTTACGGAACAACGTATAGAAATGATACATGGTACATGCTACCACGATTCCGACACAAATATTGAGCGGAAGAATTAACCCGGCAGAAAGAATTTCTCCCGGTGTTCCCACAGAAATTCCGCTATCTAAATGATTTGCACCGGTAAAAAAGGAATACCCTTTAGCACCTGCATAAAACAGCAACGGAACCACAGAAATCACAGCATAATTTCTCCGATTCATAATCCGTTTTGCTTTTTCAAATCCGTAAGCATTCACATACAGAATCAGACCCGCACCTATAATCGCACCTCCGGAAAATCCACCCCCCGGTGACAAATGACCGTTCAGAATAACATAAATCCCAAACAATACAATCACCGGAACCAGAATTTTTGCGGAAAACTGCAGTATCTTATCATTTTTCGGCTCATACAAACGATCGTTTTCTTCTTCCGCGCGTTTTTTATCCGTCGGTTTTCCTTCCTTTGTCATTTCAAGTCGAAGTAATATCATAACACAAACCGCCGCAATAAACAGCACATGAGATTCTCCCAATGTATCAAAAGCACGATAATCCAATATCATTCCTGCCACCGCATTGGTTGCTCCGGTCTCATACAATCCTTCTTTATTATACTTTTCTACCACTTCGTTATTGTTCGGATTTTCCGGATGACCGAATTCCGGCAAATAGGACACCGTTATAAGCAATGTAGAAATAATTACAATGCAAAGCAATACTGCCATAATGGCATACAAGCGTCCGAAAATCTTTACTCCATGCTCTTTCGGCCAGTTTTTATACTTTTCCAGTAATTCCATCGCCTCTTTTTCATGCTCCGCTTCCAGACGACGTTTTCTGTCTTCTCTGTCTTCCTTTTCCTCCTGCTCAAACTGTTTTTCTACTTCAATATCATTCTTTTGCTGAATCTTCTCATGACTTTCTCTTGTCTCTTCCGCACGCCGTTCCGCATCTTCCAATGTTTCTCCATCTACAAAACGAACCAGTCTGCGCCACCATGAATATTCGTAATCACTCCTCAATTTCATCGTCTTCTTCCCCCTTCATGGCATGAATCTTCTTCAGTGTAATATAAAATAACACACTGGTAACGCCTGCTCCCACCGCAGCCTCTGTAATTGCCAGGTCCGGTGATTCGAGAATCATCCAGATGATGGACATAATGACACTGTATGCCATAAAAATAACAATGGAAGTCAAAAGATTCTTTGACAAAGCCACCGCAATCGCACAAACAACCAAAAAAGACAATAAGATCATTTCCATAATATGCATTATTCCCGCACCTCACATTCCTCGGAAAGATGCTTGTCCGTTGTAACTTCCAGACGTGCAATCAAGTGTCCCGATACCGGACTGGCAATCCAAACAAGTACCACAATCAAAAGCACTTTTACCGTGGCAATTGAAAAGCCATAAGCCACCACAACTCCAAGCATTGCCAACAACAGCACAAAAGAGTCACATATTGCAGCCGCATGCATACGATTCAAAATGAACTTAAATTTAAACACTCCGGCCACCGAAATCATCGCTGTCAAAAGAGAGGCCGCCAGAAGCAACGCAATTATTGCGAAACGTAACCATTCCATTACTTTGTCTCCTCCTTTATCTTTCGTTCTTTTTTCTTCAATTCCCTGATTTCTTCTTCTCGATGTACCCCCATATATACTTTTGTGAGCACAACAACCGCCAGAAAGCTTAGCATTGCATAGATCAAATCAATATCCAAAAGAAAACTCTCTTTTAAATAAAGAGACAAGACTGCAATAATAATAACGCTCAACGTCCCTATCATATTAATTGCCAAAATGCGGTCCGTTGTACGCGGTCCCTTTATCGCACGAATCAAACAACAAAAAATACAAATCGCAAATCCAATCATTGCACTGATATATAACACCGAATACGCTGTTTCCATATGTATGCCTCCTTATATTCCTGCGGTTTCTTCCATCTTTTTTAACAAGCGTACAAATACCGAATCCGCAAGCCCCTCTGCCATATCCTTATCCAGACAATGAATTTTAAACTCGTCCTCTGCCAATTCTACTGTTATGGTTCCCGGCGTCAGCGTAATCGAATTTGCCAATACCGTCTTCGCCAAATCTGATTTTAAGCCGGTACGAAACGTTACTAAAACCGGTTCTACCTCATATTTAGGAGATACAATCAAAGAAATCGTAGATAAGTTAGCGAATACAATCTCCTTAATAAGCACAAAAAAGTAGCCGATGCCCTGCGGCAAAAGTCGCAGAGCAAGCAGCTCACGTTTCGGGCTATATTCTAAAAATCTCCAACAAAACAAATACACCGCTATCGATAATCCGATACCGAACAAAACAATCTCCAACGTTACCTTTCCGTTAAAAACCAACCATAATAAAAACAGAACAACCAGCATACCGCTCACCTCAAGAAATCATTTCCCACCCGTCAAGGATAAAACCCAACTCATCTTAGCACTTTGTACTTTTGCTGTCAAGTAAAAGCCCTCCTTTGCCAAGAAATCTTAACAAAAAACGACATCTTATTTCTCTTTTCTTCGATCGGATAAATAAGCTTTCATTCCTTTTAGTGCATTCTTTTCCAAGCGGGACACCTGTGCCTGGGAGATATGAATCTCCTCTGCCACCTCCATTTGGGTTTTTCCGTGAAAAAAGCGCAAATCAATAATCAACTTTTCCCTGGCCGGCAACCGGTTCATGGCATCTTTTAAAGATATTTCTTCTATCCATACATCTTCCCTATTCTTTTTGTCGCATACCTGATCCATAATATACAACGCATCTCCGCCCTCTTTATAGACCGGCTCATATAAGGATACGGGAGTTTGTATGGCATCAAACGCTTCATTAATTTCTTCCGGTGTCAGACCTGTTTTCTCTGAAATTTCCGTAATCGTCGGATCTCGGTTCAATTCTTTTGTTAACAGCTCTTTGGCATAGATTGCCTTATACGCTGCATCTCTTAACGACCGGCTGACACGAATGGAATTGTTATCCCGCAAATACCTTCTGATTTCACCGATAATCATCGGTACCGCATACGTGGAAAACTTTACTCCCTGAGTTATATCAAAATTATCAATTGCTTTCATAAGACCGATACAGCCGATTTGAAATAAATCATCTACATTTTCGTTGTTCCCGGAAAAACGTTGAATGATACTGAGTACCAGTCTTAAATTCCCCCGGATATACTGTTCTCTCGCCATTTTATCTCCTTGTTTGATACGTAAAAACAAGGCTTCCTTTTCTTCATTACTTAAAAGCGGCAATTTCGCTGTATTTACACCACAAATTTCAACTTTATAAAGCGCCATGACACATTCCTCCTGTACTAACAGGGTATAAGGAAAATTTCTCTTCTCCTGTTACTTTAAGGATGTGCCATGGCGCTTTAATTTATACTAAGACCTTTTGTCAACTTCTGTCAGGCTATCATCATTTCCTTCCGCAAACGCTTCATGATCTTCTTTTCTAATCTGGAAATATAAGACTGTGATATTCCCAGTAAATCCGCAACTTCTTTTTGCGTATGTTCATTTCCGTCTCCGCTTTCAAGACCGTAACGCAGATTAATAATCAGACGTTCTCTGTCATTCAAACAGGAAAGGGCCTGGAATAAGGAATTCCGGTCTGCCTCTTCTTCCAATCCGCGATAAACTTCATTCTCATCGGTTCCTAAAATATCCGATAGAAGCAATTCATTCCCGTCCCAATCCACATTTAACGGTTCATCTATGGATACTTCCAACTTTTGTCTGCTGTTTCTCCGTAAATACATTAATATCTCATTCTCGATACAACGGGAAGCATAGGTGGCAAGCTTAATATTTTTATCCGGGTTAAACGTATTGATTGCTTTAATCAATCCAATCGTTCCGATGGATATCAAGTCTTCTACCCCCACACCGGTATTGTCGAATTTCTTTGCAATATAAACTACAAGTCTTAAATTATGTTCTACCAAATCCGACCTTGCGGACCCGTCCTCATCGTTTGCAAGTGCTGCAATCATTTGCGCTTCTTCTTCCGGAGTATAAGGCGGAGGCAATACCTCCGTTCCTCCGATATAATGAATCTCTCCGTACTGGCCAAACAAAAGTGCCGTCAAATTCGGAATCATACGAAATTGAAACCGATTCGGTATTGATACTTTAAACAACATTTTTTTCTCCTTCCTGTGCATTTGTTACACAAACCATGGATAACACTTCCGGCTGCAATATCATTTGATACACACATCCGTGAAATAATCTGTGTTCCGTTGCCATTGCCGCCACTTCCCCCGAAAGCATCTGCCCGTTTTCAAGAAACAGTGCAATGCGCAATCTGACTCCATGTAAAATTCCTTTCCCGCCAACTCCTTTATATGGTAAAAAAACCAACTTTTGAGGCATCACCCGTTCCGCCTCTTTTATCCATTCCGCAAGATATATCTCATCCACCAATACAACAGGTATCGAACTGCCGTATAACCGCAAACGATTTCCCGTATCCATAAAAGCAGACAAGCTGGCTTCCTTTTCGTTTTGATAAAGCATTGCTTTATAAATTGACATCTGTGTCTGTTTCGTCCGGAAAATTCCGTTCACACCGGAAATACACATCGGGAGACAAAGTATTCCGATGAAACAAAACATTCCCGCATTTTTGATCGGAATCAATTGAAAAAAACCTGCAAACAGTGCCGTCACCGAAAACAGTAACAGTGTATTCTGTATCAGTTTCCGCCTTCCGTATGCAATCCACCCTCCGAGAAAAAGACCGGTCACGGAAATGAAAATAAAAAAAACAGGACTGTATTCTGTCATACCAACCGCCAAAAACATCGTTACCGTATCTACTCCGGTACACACCAGCGCAGCCATTGCGATTTTTTTTACTTTAATTTTTCCGTTCCGCTTTTCGCGAACAACGCTGCATAAATACAGACACAATAAATGCAACCAGAACCCTGTTGCTATGTAACTGTCTAAATATATCTTTACCCATTCCACCTCCCTTGTCTTTCCTCCATTATACAACATATCATTTACATTTTTTGTAAATAAATGGGGATTTTTCCCAATTTCAATCGCATAATTCGACAAAAAATCACAAAAAAAGAGCTATGCAAACCATATGCTGCATAGCTCCTATCAAACATTTTTTATTTTTTCTTTGAAGAATAATTCTGAATAAACGGCGGAATCTTTATTTTTTCTTCTCCCTCCGTTGCTCCGTTCTCCTGTCTTCCGAACATCGGATTCGAGGAACGATTGGCATACGGATTTGCTCCTGCCGGCTTAAAATCGGAAGCGGTTGTTTTCGGCCGTACCGCATTCGGATCAAACGTATAGTCAAACTGTTCCATGGTTCCTCTGTCTGCCGGTGCAGTCGTATTGGAAGCAGAGAAATTACCACGGCTTAAAAATCCCGGAAGGGAAACACCCGGTGTCTTCGCTCCAAACTGTCCCGTCTGACGTGAAAAACCGGTTCCGTTCTCCTGGAGACCGGTAGCAATTACCGTAATCACTGCCTGATCCTGCATGGTCTCGTCATACATTGCACCAAAAATGATATTTGCATTTTCTCCCGCCAGCAACTGTACTTCCGTTGCAGCCTCATTTACCTCAATCAGGCTGACATCTCCGGAAACATTTAAAATGACATGGCTTGCGCCCTGAATCTTTGTTTCCAAAAGCGGACTGGATACTGCCTTATGTACCGCATCTAAGCACTTTTGTTCACCGGTACCGACACCGATACCGATATGTGCCACGCCTTTATCCTGCATAACCGTCTGTACATCCGCAAAGTCAAGGTTAATGAGTGCCGGAAGGTTAATCAAATCCGTAATACCCTGTACACCTTGCTGTAACACTTCATCAGCTTTCTTTAATGCTTCCGGCATGGAGGTACGACGATCTACAATTTCAAGTAACTTATCATTCGGTACCACAATAAGAGAATCTACATTCTGCTTCAGCTTTTCGATTCCCGCAACCGCATTTGCCATACGCACCTTATGTTCAAAAGTAAACGGCTTTGTTACAATACCGACCGTTAAAATACCCATCCCTTTTGCAATTCCGGCAACCACCGGTGCTGCACCGGTACCGGTACCGCCACCCATACCGCAGGTTACAAATACCATATCCGCACCTTTGATAATCTGGGTTAACTCTTCTATATTCTCTTCCGCTGCTTTTTCACCGATTTCAGGTTTTGCACCTGCTCCGAGACCTTTGGTCAACTTCTCACCGATTTGTATGCACTGAGAAGCTTTACAATTCTTTAAATGCTGCTTGTCCGTATTTACACAAACAAACTCTACACCGCCAATCCCCTCTTCGATCATTCTGTTTACGGCATTATTGCCCGCACCGCCAACTCCGATCACCAATATTTTTGCGGCTACTTCCGTATTGTTGTTCATAATTTCAAGCACGGCGACTCCTCCTTTATTCTGTCACAACCCTCAAAATAACTAGATGTTGTGTTTTCTTTCCAAAAAAAACCCATCCTCTATACTATATAATATATTGAAATAGTAAAATTAGCAAGCATTTTTTTCATATTTTACGCTTTTTTTTAATCTTCTTTCGGTTTTGCGATAATATCCTGTTCCCCGCCCTGATATCCGGATAAATCAATGCTTAATTTTCGTCCGGAAACTGCCGGCAAAATATCAGCCAATCGCTGTATCGGTAAATCGTACGCCGTACGTCGTCCCAGCAATATCGTCAAACCGTCAAGCTCCAGTTCCGCCTCCCCTTTCCCGTTAAACGTGATACTTTCGGCCGGTATTTTATACTCTTTCAGTAACTTTGATATATTTAAAATCGAATCATATAACTCATCTTTTTGAATTTTTAATTTTTCATATAAGACAATGCGGTCAAATTCCAACCCTTTTACGATAGGTATTCCCGGAAGACGCTCTACCGACGACTCCGTCACATAGCCATCCTTATCAAAATAAAGATACTGTCCCATTACCTTTACACATCCGGTTAAAATCTTTTCATAAACCTGTATTTTTATTTCATTCTTCCCTTCTGCCGTCACATCGTAACACTCAATATACGGAACACGTTGTTCCCCGTTTCGAAACTGTTCTATCCGAAACAGCAGCGTATTTTTTCTCGCTGTTTCGGAAGATATCTTATTCATAAATTCCTCTTCCGTATAATACGTCAACCCTTCTACCGAAATCTTCTCTGTTTTATAAAGGTTTCCCAGCAGAAGAACCACCGAAACAATGATCACAATCACCGCCATCAAACGGATCAGATACTTTATTCCGTTACGAACTTCTGTTTTTTCCGTTCTCATATCCATTCTCCAACTCTCGTCTTATTTTTCATCCGTTTCGGAAATATCCGCACCCAAAAGCCGAAACGTCTTACATATATCTTCATACCCTCTGTCAATATATTCGTCCCCGTACACGATACTTTCCCCTTCTGCCGCAAGTGCTGCCGACACAAGTGCCGCACCGGTTCGTAAATCCGTAGCATATACCGTTTCTCCGTGCAGTCGGTTTCCTCCCCGAATCCTTATACACCGGCCTTCGTTCTGTACATCCGCCCCCATTTTTTTCAATTCCGGTACAACGCCGAAACGGGATTCAAACACCGTTTCATAAATTTTACTTTCCCCTTCAGCCAAAGAAAGAATTGCTGTCATTTGCGATTGCATATCGGTAGGGAATCCCGGATACGGTGCCGTTTTAAGCTCTTTAATCGGTAAGATTTTTCCCGGTGCGTGTAAGCGTATGCAATCCCGATTTCTTGACACTGACAGACCTGCTGCCGAAAAACTGTCAAAAATCCCCTTCATACAAACCCCTTCGGTTCCCCGCAACAAAATCTCCCCACCGGTCATCGCAGTTGCACCGAGATAGGTTCCCGCAACAATCCGGTCTCCTGTTAATGTATACTCAACACCATGTAATCGGGAACCTCCGGTAATTTCAAGTACCGAAGTTCCAATCCCCCTGATTTTGGCACCGGCCTTCCGTAAGAACCGACACAACTCCGTAACCTCCGGTTCCGTTGCTGCTCCGCTGATTACCGAAACTCCCTCTGCACAAACTGCCGCCAAAATCCCATTCTCTGTTGCTCCCACGCTCGGATAAGGCAACTTAATTTTTCCGCCCTTTAACTTTCCTTTTACCGTAACGCCCTCTTCCGATTCTTTTAATTTTGCCTGCATCATACGAAATACTTTACAATGCAAATCGATTGGACGGGCGCCGATCACACAGCCTCCCGGATATGCCATTCCGGCTTCGCCGAATCTGCCTAAAAAAGCGCCCAACAGCAAAACCCCGCCTCTGGTCTTCCCTGCATATTCCGGTCCGAAAAAAATCGGAGTCGCATTTACAGTATCTACTTCCAATTCACCGTCCCGCAAAGAGCTTTTTATTCCGGCAGAGTCCAGTGCCTGCAACAATTCCCGAACATCGGAGATATTCGGACAGCGCTTTATCACAACCTTACCGTTACAAAGCACACTTGCCGCCAAAATCGGTAACACCGCATTCTTAGACCCCTGTAGCATTACCTCACCTTCCAGTTTCCTTCCACCGACTATTCTTATACATGACATGGCATCTCTCCGGGCGTTCTTATTCCTCCATGTCATTATATGCAATCATCAGAAAAATGTTATCTTTCATATTCAATCCGGTTCGATACACTGAGCGCAATTCCCATTTCTGCCATTAACACCACAAGTGACGTACCTCCGTAACTGATAAACGGTAACGGTATCCCGGTAGACGGTATGGTGTTTGTTACCACCGCAATATTAATAATCACCTGCATGGCAATATGTACCATAATTCCGATGCATATCAAAGAGCCGAATAAATCCCTTGCATTTACTGCCACTACAAACAGGCGCCAAAGAAGCAAAACATATAATAAAATAATAGCAAGCGCTCCTACAATACCTAACTCCTCACAAATTACCGAAAAAATCATATCATTGTGGGACTCCGGAATAAACCCTAACTTTTGCATGCTTTGTCCCAGGCCTTTTCCCCAAAGTCCGCCGGAGGCAATGGCATAAAGTCCCTGTAGAATCTGGTACCCTTTCTCATGAGTTTCTACATTCAACCATGCATCAATTCGCTCTCCCCGGAAAGCTTCTCCGAGAAAAATGTAACAAGCAACCATTCCCACTGCCAAAATACCTGCCACAAAAAAGTAACCTTTTCTGCGAGCCACAACAAAACAAACCAAAAATGTGATTCCGGCAATGATAATCGCTGTACTGAGATTTTCGGCAGCTACCAAAGCAAGTAACGGACATACATAAAGAAATACCCGGATAAATCCGAACACATTATCCAAACGCTTCGGCGCGGCATAGACAATATATGCCACCAAAAGAATGACACAGATTTTTGTGAGCTCCGATGGCTGGAACGTACCAACCAAAGGAATCTCAATCCAACGTTTTGCACCTTTTACTTCTTTTCCGAAAAACAAAACATAGACCTGCAATGCAATACAAAGTGCATATGCAAGAAACAAAAAACGAATCTTATACTTTTTTCCGATTCCTTTGATGTAAAAAAAGTAATCGAATTTAGAAACAATTATCATCACAACGGCACCGATTACCGCTGAAATCAATTGGCGTTTAAAAAAGTATGCCGCGTCACCGAATTTTTGTTTTACCGCATAATAAGAACTGGTACTGTAAACCATAACCAAACCGATACATACCAAAATCAAAGTGATAAACAGCAGGCTATAATCATAATAGGTATGCGGTTTATATTCAGTTTTTCGAACAAACGGCTTTTCCATAGTTCTTCCCCCTGCCTTATCTCATTTCATTTATTATAGTCTATTTCATATACAGAATCAAGTTCGTGTTTTTCTTAACCTCTTCTCCTGCTCCCGGAAACTGTTCCGTAACCACACTTCCCTCTCCGGAGTAATAGATTTCATCAAATTCATATGCCTTTAACAGCTTACTTGCTTCCTCTTTTGCCATTCCCACCAGATTCGGCACAGGAAAGCTTCCGATTCCGTCCAGCTTCAATTCATCTGCCGAGTAAACCGGCTCAATGCCCAAATAAGGCAATACTTCATCAAACACTTCCGCTATCACAGGTGCCGCAATGGTTCCCCCGTAATAAATGCCTTCCGGTTCATCGATCAGTACAAGTGCAATCACCTGCGGATTCTCTGCCGGTGCAAATCCCAAAAAAGAGGAAATGTATTGATTGGAGCTTCTCGGTAATTTTTCGGATGTAGCCGTTTTCCCGCCGATACGAACCCCCGGAAGATATGCCCTTTTTCCGGTTCCGTCATGTACCACCGCTTCCAACAGCGTTTTCATTGTTTCACAGGTTTCTTCCGAAACAATCCCCGTTTCTCCCGTATATTCATATGTCTTCACCGTATTGTCTTCGGTATTTTTTGCATAGATACCCAAATGAGGTGTAATCCGATTCCCACCGTTAATTACCGTACTGACCGCAGAAAGTAATTGTAACGGAGTAATCTGAAACGACTGTCCGAACGAAATGGTTGCCAATTCCACCGCTTTTACGTTCTCTGTTTTATGCATGATGGAAGATGCTTCTCCCGGCAAATCTACTCCTGTCTTTCTCATCAAGCCAAGACGCTCGAACACATCATATAACCCGTTAATCCCTACTCGCTCCCCGATTTCCATAAACACCGGATTGCAGGAATTCTTAATTCCGTCTAAAAACGTTTCACTTCCGTGTCCTCCCACTTTATGACAATGAATGGTCCTGTCTTCCACTATTTTATATCCCGGACAATAAAACCGGTCGGTTACCGAAACCTTATCATACTCAAACGCTGCTGTTGCGGTAATAATTTTAAAGGTAGACCCCGGCTCATACGTATCACTGATGCAGGGATTTCTCCACATTCTGTTTAACAGCGTGTTTTTCTCTTCCTGCGAAAGTATCGCTCCTCCGGACAAAGTACTATATTCCGAATTCAGTGTATAAGGTTCATTTAAGTCAAATTCCGGTACATTTACCATCGCATAAATTTCACCGTTTTGAGGATTCATTAAAATCATACTGACATGATTGGCCCCTTTGGCTTCAAGCACCTTCATGGCAGCCTGTTCCGCATAACGTTGTATGTTGACATCCAAGCTGATGGTCAGAGAATTTCCCGCAACAGGCTCTACTCTTGCTTCTGCCGCATTCGGAATCTCGGTTCCGTGCGCCGTAGTCAATGTCAAAATTTTTCCGGGAATTCCTTCGAGCATGGAATCATATTTCACTTCCAATCCGATAATTCCCTGATTATCCCCACCGGTAAATCCGATCACTCTTGATGCTAACGTCCCGTAGGGATAATAACGCTTGTAATCTTCATCTACCATTACCCCGTCAAGTTCAAAGCTTCTGAGATAATCCCCTGTTTCTTTGGCAACATTTGCTTTAATGCGTTCAATGGAAGAAACTTTCTCTACTCTCTTTCTGACCGTTTCCTCCGGCAATTCCAACACCTCGCATAGTACGGATATCACACGTTCCGGATCCGTAATCTGACTGTGAATAACAGAAACGGTACATACCGGCTTATTATCCGCCAATATCACACCGTTTCTGTCATATATAATTCCTCTTGCTGCTTTTATACTGCGTTCCCGTTCATGTAAATCCTTAGCCCTTACTGCATATTCCTCTGAGTGAAAAATCATCAGATACATCAGTCTGCCGATTAATCCTACGGTTGCGATTATCAGAACACAAATCACAAACAATGCGGTTTTCCTTTGTTTGGTCGATATCTGCTTCATAGCATTCCAAAATTCGTTTTTACTATCCTATGCGCTTCATTTCTATTCCATGTCATCCGGTATTGCCTGCATATTTCCTTCGTTCATCTCCGGGTCATATACCACACCCGTATCTCCGATTTCACCTACCGTCATTTCCACATCCTCTTCATCAATCACGAAACTCGGATAAACAATCTCGGTTTCCGGATAAATTTTCAAATACGGTAACGCCTCATTCAAAATACCTGCCGCAAGTTTTGAAGCGATGGATGCCCTGCTCTGCAATTCTTCATCTGCCGCCTCATCAACAACAACATAAATCATTACCTGAGGATTGTCCGCCGGAACACATCCGATAAAGGACACCAGATACTTTCCTTCGCTTCGAGGCAGTTTTTGCGCAGTTCCGGTCTTACCTCCGATAAAATAACCATCTATCTTTGCTGCAGTTGCCGTTCCTTCCTTTACCGTAAGATAAAATGCGTCTCTTAAAAACTCCGATGTTTCTTTTGAAACCGTACTGCATACTTCTCTCGGTTCCACTTTATCAATCACGATTCCATCCTTACTTCGGATTTCTTTTACTACATGAGGCTCGTAATACATTCCACCGTTTACCATGGATGAAAAGGCGGCTCCCAACTGAATCATTGTTGTATTAAAAGACATACCGAAACTACTGGTAGCAAGCTCGGTTTCATTTAATTCCGCTTCCTCCATCAAAATACCCGGAACTTCTCCCGGTAAATCAATTCCCGTAAGTCTTCCGAATAAGAATCTTCTCTGATATGCGGCAAAAACCGCTCTGCCTTCTCTTTCTGCCACTTCCATCAACACATCGTTACAAGAATGCATAATACTTTGTGCCGCATTAATCAAACCGTGGCCCCACTGATTATGACAGGAAATATAATAATCAGCCACCTGTTCCCCACCATCGCAAAGAAAGGTTTCTTCCCGCGTAATTACCGCCTCTTCCAATGCCGCAGCAATCGTAAACGGTTTAAATGTAGAGCCCGGCTCATAGGAATCATGAATACAGAAATTCCGCCACACCTGGTACAACTTATCTAAATAAGTGTCATTGTCCATGGCAGCAATTTCTTCTTCCGAAAACCACTTGGACAAATCTCTCGGGTTATTCAAATCATAGCTGTAATTGGACTGCATCGTCAATACTTCTCCCGAATTTACCTCCATCATAAGAACACCGACGTTTTTTGCTCCTATCTCATCCAAAAAATCTTCCGTATGTTTCTGTACAATTCTTTGCAAATTTGCATCAATGGTAGATACAATCACAGCACCGTCCTGTGCCGGAATTGTATCCTGTTGCACATTCAGATCCGCATCATAATAATCATAAACTCTTCCGTTTTCACCGATCAGAGCATCATTGTACTGCTGTTCAATACCGTATGTACCGTCACCGTCTGCTTTTGCAAAGCCCAACACATGAGAGGCCAGTGAACCGAAAGGATAGGTTCTTAAATACTCCTCTTCAAACGTCACACCTAAAATCTTCTTTTTATCCTTATGCTCGGAACCGTCTTCCTCCTTTGGTAAACTTGCTATGTATGTGCTAAATGCCGTCATTTCGTCATAGCTCATATACTTGCGCAACCGATAGTAAGCGCTGGCCTTTTTTTCTTCAATCAGTGCACGTAATTCCCCTTCTTCGTATCCGTATACCGTGCATAATGCCCGTATCGTCGGTTCTATACTTTCTTCGTTATTCATCAGTAAACGGGAATCTAAAATCAGGTGATACACCTTTTCGCTCTTTGCCAGTACCGTTCCGTTACGGTCTAAAATATCACCTCTTTTGTAAGGCAACACCGTGTCGGTTCCTGTTTTTTGCGAAAGAGACGCTTTGGCGTAACTCGTATTTCCGCCCACCATAGCAACCCTTATCATGATAATAAGAATTCCCACAAGAAAAAGGCAAAATACGCCCCATAATGTTGCCTGCATTTTGCCTGTCATTCTCTTACGTTGTTTTCTTTTCTTTTCCGTTTGTTCCATAAAAACACTCCTACTCCGGAATATCCTTATATTGAATTACATGCCCGTTTTTGGTAGACTCATAGGTAATCACTTCATTCTTATTCGGATAAACCATACCAAGTTCCGTAATTGCGGTCCGGTATATACTTTCCCAGTCTGTCTCTACATTTAAGCCATCTTCCATTGCGGCATTCTCCGCCAGTATCGTATCAAGCTGCTGTTCAAGTACCATTACATCCCGCTCTAACTGTACAATATTCCCTTGCACCTGCAAATAATTATAGCACAAGTAAAGTGTAATTGCCATAGCTGCCACTAAAAGTGTCATGGAAATAAAATCAATTCCGTGACTCAGCTTCGGAGCGCCCTTTGGTTGCTTTACAACAGTAGGCTGTGTAATCTGTTCCTGCTCTCTTTCGTAGTCCGGCACCACCTGCAGTTGTCTTGCTGCCGTACCGTCTATTTCATATGCCCTTTTATAATATTTTTCCCGCGCATCCATGCCGATTCCTCCTTCAACTAACTACGCTCAAATACTCGTAGTTTTGCACTTCTTGCTCTTTTGTTCTCCTCACATTCTTTTTCTCCCGGTAAAATCGGTTTTCTCGTAATCACCCTTCCCGCAGAACGCTTTCCGCAAACACAAACCGGAAAGCTCGGTGGACATTCACAAGGGTTTTCCCTCTTTTTAAATCCGGACTTTACAATGCGATCCTCTAAAGAATGAAATGTAATAATACATAATCTTCCGTTTTCTTCCAACAAATCAATCATTTCATCCAGTGTATTTTGTAACACATTCAACTCGCCGTTAAGTTCAATTCGGATTGCCTGAAAGGTACGCTTTGACGGATGTCCGAGATTTTTCTGGATTTTCATCGGAATTGCCGCGCGTATTGCTTCGTTTAAATCTCCGCAGGTAACAAGTTCCTTTTTTTCTCTGCGCATCACAATATGTTTCGCAATATTCTTTGCAAAAGGATCTTCCCCGTAATCTCTTATGATACGGAACAGTTCAGCCTCACTGTATCCGTTCACAATGTCCTTTGCGGTTTTCTCCATACGATGGTCCATCCGCATATCCAACGGTGCCTGCTCCTCTTTATAGGAGAACCCTCGTTCTGCGGTATCCAGCTGATAAGAGGACACACCCAAATCCAACAGTATCCCGTTTACCTTTTGAATTCCGAGATTGTTTAATACCTCTTTCATTTCGCTGTAATTACTTCGTACCACCGTTGCAAACGGATAACACGCCAAACGTTCTTTTGCCACCGCAATCGCATCCGCATCCTGATCAATTCCTCCAAAAGATCCGTTTTTTAAACGTTTACAAACCTCTCCTGCATGTCCGGCTCCCCCAAGCGTGCCGTCTACATATATTCCGTCTTCCCGTATATTTAACTGTTCCAGAACTTCATCAAGCAATACCGACTTATGCTGGAACATAATCTCATGTTCAGTTGTCATCCGGTATCACCTTTCCTCTCCTAAAAATTCAATCCGAATTCAGCCATATGCTCTGCTACTTCATCCATGTTATCGTAGCAACAATTCTGTTCCCAACGTTCCTTACTCCAAAGCTCGATTTTAGAAACCACTCCAACAAACACAACATCTTTTGTTAAACCTGCCTGTTCCCGGAGCTTTACCGGAATCAAAAAACGCCCCTGCTTGTCCACTTCCACTTCGGCTGCACCTGCCATAAAATGACGTTGCAACTGTCTTGCATCTTTACTGCCGGGAAGTTTCTTTAAGCCTTCCACAAACTGTTCCCATTCTTTTGTCGGATACGCAAACAGACATCCATCCAAGCCCATCGTCAGTATGAAACGTTCTCCTAATTCCTCACGGAACTTTGCAGGAAGAATCATACGACCTTTCGGATCCAACGTATGATCATACTCACCCATGAACATGAATTTCACCGCCTTTCGCTCCACTTCATTCCACTTCTCTCCACTTCCCTCCACTTATAACCACATTTTACTCCACTTTTTGTATTTTTTCAACCCTAAAATAAAAAGAAACATAAAAAAAAAGCATTTAGGCGTTCCCAAATGCTTTTAGTCATAATTTTCTTTAGTATTCATTCATATTCTTATACGTTCTTTTTTCTCTGTTTCTTACCATAAAGCGATTACGATACCACCCTGTCGCCATAGTAACAACAATCACCACTGCAGCAACACAATTTGTCGGAATTTTTGTCCCCCAGATACAACAGGAGTCCCCTCGAAAGCATTCCAAAACAAAATGACTTACAGACACTGCTAACAAATACACATGAAACATCGTTCCGTTTGTTTTCTCTTTCCGACTCAAAAACAAAAGTACAAGCAAAATCACAATCGCAAGTATTACCCCGTAAAGCGCCACCGGATGTACCGACACATAAGAGATTCCGTCCAAGACACGACTTCGGGACAACAAAGTTCCTACGGCTTCTGTTTCCATTTTGCTCGGCAAATAATCAGCACTGATCTTAATCGAAAAAAATCCCTCGGAAAATTTTCCGATCGGTTCTCTTCCCAATGCACACCCAAGCCAAACAAACGGTGCGGCTGCCGTAGCCCCAAGGCATAGTGTATCCGCCCACTGCAAAAAGTCCGTCTTTTTACTTCCACAATACCGTTTCACCGCAAACCAAGCACCAAACAATGCACCGAAATATGACAGTCCTCCGTTTCGAATATAGAACACTTCAACGGGATGTTTCACAAAAAACTGCCAGTGAAATATCACGTAATATATTCTGGCACCGATGATTGCCGCCACAACCACCCATGTGAGAAGTGTAAGCATCCATTCAATGTTCTGTTGCTTCTTTCTTGCCGCTTTTATCGTGACAAAAATCCCTACCAAAGCCGCAAGCACCAAAAAAACACCAAAAAAGGAAATCGAAAAGCCAAAAACAGATACGGACTCCGGAAATACAAAACTACCGCTTTGCTCGGAAAAGTAAACTTTTCCCGACTTCACCGTCATTTCGGACCCACCTGCCTTTCTTTGGTTACGATAAACCGTTTCCTTGTATTACACATTAAAGCGGAACAGAACAACATCTCCGTCTTGTACTACATATTCTTTTCCTTCGGAGCGAACCAAGCCCTTTTCCTTTGCCGCATTCATACTGCCGCAATCCACCAAATTCTGATAACTTACCACTTCGGCACGGATAAATCCTCTTTCAAAATCGGAGTGAATCTTTCCTGCCGCCTGCGGTGCCTTCGTCCCTCTGGTAATGGTCCATGCCTTAGACTCCATCGGACCTGCCGTAAGGTAACTGATCAATCCCAAAATACTATAACTTGCACGGATCAGTTTCTCCAGTCCGGATTCGGTTAATCCCAAATCCTCTAGGAACATCTTCTTTTCTTCCTCGTCAAGCTCTGCGATTTCTTGTTCAATCTGTGCGCAGATTACAAACACTTCGGAATTTTCTTCCTTAGAAAACTCGCGTACTGCCTGTACATATTCATTGGAAGCACCGTCATCTGCCAAATCGTCTTCTTTTACGTTTGCGGCATAGATTACGGATTTTGCGGTCAATAAATTATAGCTTGCAAGTAATGCAGCTTCGTCTTCGTCCCCACACGCAAAGGTCTTTGCCATATTTCCGGCTTCCAAGTACGCCATCAATCGTTTCAATAAATCCTCTTCCTTGGCTAACGCTTTATCGTTTCTCGCTCCGCGGATTACTCTGGACAAACGACGTTCCAATACTTCCAAGTCAGAAAAAACCAATTCCAAATTAATCGTTTCAATGTCTCTTAACGGATTCACCGAACCGTCCACATGAATAATATTGGTATCATCAAAGCAACGCACCACATGTACAATGGCATCTACTTCACGAATATTTGCAAGGAACTGATTGCCAAGACCCTCGCCTTTGGATGCTCCTTTTACTAACCCCGCAATATCCACAAACTCGACTACCGCCGGAACAACGCGCTCGGAATCATACATTTTCCCTAAAACATCCAGACGCTCATCCGGAACCGGAACAATACCCACATTCGGGTCAATGGTACAGAACGGATAGTTTGCCGATTCCGCTCCTGCCTTTGTCAAAGAGTTAAACAATGTACTCTTTCCCACATTCGGAAGACCTACGATACCTAATTTCATTTTATTATCACCTATTCGAAAACACTTTCTTACAAAGGTTTCCGCCTTTCTCTTATTATCTTATCGTTTCAAACGGTATATCCTTAATCTCTGGCTTCTATCATTAACAAAAAGCCTTTTGAAAAAGAAACTTCGATTTCGTTCCCCACCGCCTCATTACTCACACCAAGGCTGGTACCTGCCACCAGCGTTTTGTCTCTAAGGGGATATTTCATTCCGGTCAAGGATAATTCATGCACATCATAAAACATCGGTAAAAATGAAACATATTGTCCGAATAAGGAATCTCTCCTTTTTCGAAAGGAACGATTGTGTAACGTAATCCGATTATTTTCATTCAGAATACATGCTTTTTTCCCTTGCAGAAGGACTTTGTAAAGCATATGGATATTTGCTAACGTATGGTCCATGCGACTTCCGGTTGCTCCCAACAAAACAAGGCTGTCTGCCCCTCGTTTCATTGCCTCCTCCACAGCAAGCTCCGTGTCCGTAGCATCTTTCTCCGGTTGGTGTCGTACCGTCTCACACTTTGCTTCATATTTCGAAACCAAGGTTTCCTTCGCAGTGTCAAAATCCCCGATTAAAACGTTTGGAATCACACCTGCTTCATCCGCAACAGTCAGTCCACCGTCTACCGCATAAATTACAGCATCCTGATACTGTTTTGTTACTTCTTTCAAAAATGCGGCAGATAACGTACCGCCGCATATTAAAATTGCTGTCATATTTCCTCCGTACAATCTCCGGACTATCTGTTCTTCAAGCGTACATTTTCGCTTCCCCGTTCCTTTTGTAGCATCAATCTCTGACGCTCGAACAAATAGCGTTCCAAATCCTTTCTGATTACCGTAAAATCACATCCGTAAAAATATTGGAACGGTTTGTTACTTACACTGGATTTTCGAACAAGTTCTCCCCTGCAGGATAAAATTCCGATGTTCGTCGGCATTTCAAAGGAAATTGTTGTACCGATTTCCATCTCCTCATTGGTATATAACCCGGCTCCGTTTACACTCAGATCAGCCAACAAAGCCTCAAACTTCACCATTTTTTCCAGAACATCACCATTCTCGTCTGTCTTATCCGACGTAACAATCTTATTCATCAACAGACTTTCTCCGATTTGCACACGGAAGGACTCTCTCCGATTATAAACCTGTCCCGGATTTTTGGACGAGAACGTATGAACCGGTGCCCCGTCAAGCCGTGCCAAACCTGCTTTTACATGCTCCCATTTCCACATGCGCTCGTTCCCACGATAGATAATCGAAACATCATCAGTCTCCACAAAATGGAACATACGGCCTTGTGCCGCAATCAGAGTAACCGCAACGGCATTCTCTGCCGTTCCCTCCACTTTGCTTACAAAGCGATAATGATAGCCTTCCCGGTCCACCAAAATCTCTAACATTTTCCCCACTAACATTTCCTTAATCTGCAACGCCGACTGCCTCCTTAAATGCCTGTACATTTTGCATGATATCTCCGCGAAATACTGCCGTACCGGCCACAAACACCTCTGCGCCGGCCTCAGCCACCGTTTTCACATTGGCCAGACCGATTCCTCCGTCCACCTGAATATCAAAGGTTGCCGAAATTTTTTCCCTATGTTTTGCCAAATCCTTTACTTTTTCGATGCATTCCGAAATCAGCTTTTGTCCGCCAAACCCCGGATTTACCGTCATTATCAACACTCTGTCCAGATCAAGTTCCACATCCGCTAATACTGAAATCGGTGTCTCGGGCTTAATCGAAACGCCGACTTTTACTCCGTATGCTTTTATTGCATCCACGGTCTTCTTTAAGTCGCTGCAAGCTTCCGCATGCACCGTTATCCCGTCAGCTCCCGCTTTTACAAATTCTTCCGCATATCTTATCGGCTCCGTAATCATAAGATGTACATCAAAAAACATGTTACTTACTTTACGAATGGACTCTATTACCGGCATACCGAAAGAAATGCTGGGAACAAACAGACCATCCATTACATCAATATGAAGCTCGTGAGCTCCTGCCTGTTCTACCGCCGCAATTTGCTCTCCTAATTTTGCAAAGTCAGCTGCCAAAATAGACGGTGCTAATTTGAACATAGTGTTTCACCTTCCAATATCCTTTTCTTTTACCGATTAATATCTTTTGATATTACTCAGTTCCTGATATAACTGTCGATAACTTTCATAACGTTGCGGTTTCATCTTTCCGGTCTTAACCGCTTGCTTCACTCCGCAATCCGGTTCTTCCATGTGTAAACACCCGGTAAAACGACACTCCTTCTCTGCCTCACGCATTTCCGGAAAATATGTCCACAATTCCTGTGGCTGTATTTCATTCACATAAAGAGAAGAAAAACCCGGTGTATCCATCACATATGTATCCTTTTGCAATACAAACACTTCCGCATGGCGTGTTGTATGTCTGCCCCGTTCTATTTTCCGACTCACGTCGCCGGTCTCCATATCTGCCTGAGGACACAAAAAATTTATGAGACTGGACTTTCCCACACCGGAAGGGCCGGCTAACACCGTAGTCTTTTCCTCCAGTTTTGTTTTTAATTCGTCCAAACCCGATTTTTCCTTCACAGAGAAGAAACAGACCGGATACCCTGCAAGAGCATAACGTTCTTTCATATCGTCTTGTTGCTGTTCCGAAATTAACTCACACTTATTAAAGCCGATCAGTGTCGGAATCTGTTCCAACCCCATACGAATCAAAAAGCGGTCTAAAAGATTATAATTCGGAGCAGGCTTTGCCGCAGCAAACATGACAAGTGCCTGGTCAATATTCGCCACCGCGGGACGAAGCAGTTCGTTTTTCCGTACCAGCACTTCCTCCAGATTTCCCAGTTTGTTTTCGGTATCCAAAACAGAAAAACGAACATTGTCTCCCACCAACGGTTTGATTCCGTCCTTTCTGAACACACCTTTTGCCTTACATTCGTAGAGGCAGCCGTCTTCCCCGTGTATATAGTAAAACCCTGCAATTCCTTTTATAATTTTTCCGGTCATTGTACGGTTTCCTTTAAGACTGCGCGCCAAATCGGGCCTTGGTTGCCTCCCAAGTAAACAATGGCAAAGGTCTCATCTCCCGTCAGTTCCTCCTTCGGGACATAGTATTTTAAAGTAGACGTATTAAAGGTTTCATACGAAGTCTCATCATTATCATACAACACATACGCTTCCCTACCGGAACGTAACAGCTCGATACATACCCAGGAAACGTCTCCTTCATACATCGGGTTCTCGGAAACGTGCAACGTAACCTCCCACATTTCCTTCGGAACCGGAGTCGGTGTCGGACTCGGTGTAGGCGTCGGAGTCGGTGTCGGCGTTGGTGTCGGACTCGGTGTCGGCGTCGCCTCTACGATACCGGAACTTACGGTTACGTTTACCACGGTACCCACCGGCAATAAATTACGCTCTGACTCGCTCTGATAAATAACAAGACCTTCCCCGTACGTCGGAGATCCACCGTAATTTACTTCCCCAAGTTCAAACCCTTTTTCCTCCAAAGAAAGTTTTGCTCCTTCTAATGTCATTCCGATTAAATTCGGCATTTCCATAACCTGTTGACCGCGGCTTACCACAAGAACCAATTCACCGCCCTTGGCTAACAACTCATTCCGTGCCGGAATGGTACGGATGACACTATTCACTTCATAATCACTGTTTTCGAATTCAATCCGGACTTTAAAATCATTTTCCGCCTGAATCTTCGCATTCGTATAATTCCAAAACTTATAATCCGGCACCAAAAGCATTTCCGGTCCCGCACTGATTACAAGACGGATTTCCTCATCCAACGCAACATCTACACCACCGGACGGATACTGGGAAATTACCATGCCTGCTTCATAAACGTCGCTGTAATCCGTATCACCGTCCAATATGGTAAATAATTCGGACTGCTTATATAACATTTCCTTCGCATCATCCACTTTACGTCCCACAACATTCTGTAAACGAATTGTGGATAAACCTACATACGGTGTTGCTGTCGGTGGCGGAGTTCCGTGAATTTTTGTCGGTGTATTTTCGCTTCCCGGTGTCGGTGTCACCCGTCCCGGTTCAAAAAGCCCCAAGAACTTAAACACCGCATACAATATTGCAGCCATAAAAATCAAAAACACTGCAATGCTGGCAATAATAATCGTCTTATCCCACTTGGAATCCGTTCCGTCCAACTCTTCTTCCTCTTCACGAAGAATCTGCGAATTCGATTGCTGGCTCGGTTCAAACCGTGTCACCGGAGATTTTGCCGCACTCTTAATGACTGCCAGCTCATCCTGGGTCATACTCTTGGTCGGAGAATCCGATACCACCCCTGCGGAAATATGCACAAAATCTCCTTCCGGGTTCATAACGGAACGCTTTAAATCGATAATCAATTCCGAAGCTGATAAATAACGATTTTCCGGACGCTTCTGCATACACTTCTGTACAATCTTATCCACACTGAACGGTACCGCCGGATTCACTTCCTTTACCGGTACCGGCTCGTACTGAATATGGGAAAGTGCAACGGAAACCGTATTGTCCCCCGCAAACGGAACTTTACCGCACAACATCTCATACATGGTAATACCGAGAGAATAAATATCACTCTTCTCGTCACTGTATCCGCCTCTTGCCTGTTCCGGGGAAAGATAATGTACCGAACCTACCGCATTCTGGGTGACCGTATTGGTGGTTACAGCCTTTGCAATACCGAAATCCGCTACTTTTACCTTGCCTTCTCGTGAAATGATAATATTTTGCGGTTTAATATCACGATGCACGATATGATTGTCATGTGCCGCTTCCAAACCTTGAGAAATCTGAATTGCAATACCGATTGCTTCCTTGATTTCCAGTTTTCCCTTTTTCTCAATGAACTTCTTTAAAGTAATACCTTCCACAAGTTCCATTACAATGTAATGTAAATCCCCGTCATCCCCGACGTCATATACACTTACAATATTCGGATGGGAAAGACCTGCCGCAGACTGTGCCTCGGCACGGAACTTTGTCACCAGATTCTTATCGGCCGAAAACTCAGGCTTTAAAATTTTAATCGCAACAAAACGATTTAGCCGGTGACATTTTGCACGATAAACGTCTGCCATGCCTCCGGAGCCGACTTTCTCGATAATCTCGTATCTTTCGCTGATAAACATTCCCGGTTTTACCATACTATCTCACCTTTCTAATCCTGTTTCATACAAATAATGATTGCTGATATATTATCTTTTCCTCCGCATTCGTTGGCACGACGTATTAACGTATGTAATGCTTCCTGTGGAGTTTCTCCGTATTTCATAATAATATGACGAATTTCCTCGTCCTCAACCATATTGGTCAAACCATCCGTACAAAGCAGAAGAAATCTCGGTGCTTCGTCCGCCTCTATTTCATAAAAATCCGCTTCTACCGTTTCCTCTACTCCGACCGCTCTTGTAATCACATTTTTCTTAGGATGAATCCGTGCATCCTTACGCTGGATTTCACCTTTACGAACCATCTCTTCCACATAAGAGTGATCCACCGTGATCTGTTTCATTTCATTTCCGATAAAATAAAGTCTGCTGTCCCCAACATTCATTACATAAGTCCGGTCCGGCAACACCGTTGCTGCTACAAATGTGGTTCCCATTCCGTTTAATTCTTCGTTTTCTCTTGCGTGTTTTAACACCGTTGCATTGGCCGTATTCAACGCCTCGGTCATCGTACTGATTACAGTCGGCTGTTTCGTTTCTTTTACCTGTGCAACAAAAGACTCCACACTGCAACGGGAGGCAAAATCTCCGGCATTGTATCCGCCCATTCCGTCCGCAACAATATATAAATTCGGTAGACTTCCTACCGGTTCGTCACTGCAAAATATGTAATCCTGATTCACTTCTCTTGTTTTTCCCTTATCCGTTGAAGAATATGCTTTCAAGGAACTCACCTCCTCCGTAACTTATCGCACCCGTCCTTACGCTTCTTCTCCCTGTATCTCAGACAAATCCAAATGGCTTTTCCGGAGTTGTCCGCATGCAGCCCCGATATCTGCACCTAATTCTCTTCTAATAGTAACATTTATATTATATTTTTCAAGCCTTTTTCGAAAATTTAAAACATTTTTAAAACTTGATTGCTTATATTCCCTCTCCTTAATCGGATTTACCGGAATAAGGTTTACATGACAGTTTTTTCCCTTCAAAAGTTTTCCCAGTGCATCCGCCTCAGCTTCCGTATCGTTTTCTCCTGCCACCAGACTGTATTCATAGCTGATTCGTCGTCCGGTCTTTTTAAAGTAATAATCGCAGGCTGCCAATACATCTTTGAGGGCATAACGGTTTGCCACCGGCATCAACCGTTTTCTTGCCTCATCGTTCGGTGCATGCAACGAAAGTGCCAACGTCACCGGAAGGCCTTCCTCCGCAAACCGCCGCATATTTTCCACAATACCGCAAGTGGATACCGTAATATTCCGAAGGCTCATTCCCTGCCCCTCCGGTGCGGAAATCAAATGAAGAAATCGAATCAAATTATCATAATTATCCATCGGTTCTCCCGTTCCCATCACCACTACATTAGAAACCCTTTCTCCTGTCAGTTCCTGAATGCGGTAAATCTGCTCTACCATTTCGGAAGCGGTCAGATTTCGTTCCAATCCGCCTAGCGTAGATGCACAAAAACGGCATCCCATCCGACATCCTGCTTGTGATGATATACAAACGGAATTTCCGTGCTTATATTTCATAAAAACACTTTCAATTACTTTATCATCCGGAAGTGCGAATAAAAATTTTACCGTTTCGTCCTGTGCGGATGCCAAGCGTCTTACTTCACGTAAAGAAACAAGTTTGTATTGCTTTTCCAACGTTTCCCTTAAGCCGGCAGAAACATTTGTCATTTGACCGAATTCCGTTACCGACCGTTTATGTAACCATTCAAACACCTGTAACGCCCGGAATTTCTTTTCGCCCATGGCAAGAAACTCCTCTGTCACTTCCGCAAGACTTAAAGATTTGATGTCCTTTTTTTCTTCTCCCATCTTGATTACCTCATGCTTTTTTTCGAAATCTGGCAACAAAGAACCCGTCTGTCTCATGAACGCCCGGAAGCATTTGTAAATATCCGTCCTTTGTGGACTCTGACCACAACTTTTTCGAAACAAACGGCTCCAAACTTTCCGGGAAGAGACCGCAGGTTTCCTTAAGAAATTTATATCCCCCCATGTTCTCCTCCTTATTCCAGGTACATGTGGAAAATATCAGAACACCGTCCGGTTTCACATAACGGGCTGCATTCTTTAAAATCTTTTTCTGTAACACACACAACTCGTTTTCCTGTTCCGCTGTCATAAACAACTTAATATCCGGCTTTTTTCCGAGAATCCCAAGCCCGGAGCAAGGAACATCCGCAAGCACAACATCGTAAGCCTCTTCCTCCTCCGGACAAAACACAGTCGCATCCGCCTGACAAACCGAAACATTATTCAACCGGCATCGCTTCATGTTTTCCTTTATCAGTTCTACCTTTGCCCCGGTCAAATCTCTTGCATCTACGGTTCCGTTTCCGAATTCTGCCAAAACATCCGCCGACATGATCGTTTTCCCTCCCGGTGCGGCGCAAAGATCCAATACACGCTCACCACCGGTCAATCCTGCAGCCAAAACCGCCTGCATGGAACTTTCATCCTGAATATAAAAAGCCCCTTCGGCAAAGAGCGGCAAACGTTCCGGAGCATCCATTCCCGAAATCCGGAGTGCCTGCTCCGAATACCAACCGTCTTCCACCGTAATATCGGCTTCCGCCAAACACTTCTTTAGCTTGTCTACGCTCGTAGTATGCATCATGCACCGAACTGAAATCTCATTTTTTGTATTCAAAAAAGCCGCCATCATCGCTTCCGAAATCTCGGTACCATACTGTTCCGTCATCTGTTCTACAATCATAGACGGCATGGAATATCGTACGGAAAGATATTCCGTTTCGTTTTTTTCTCTGTCCGGATATGGAATTTCTTCCGCCCGTGCCACATTCCTTGCTACACCGTTTACAAACCCGGACAATCCGGCGAAGCCGTATTTTTTTGTCAATTTTACCGCTTCGTTACATGCCGCTCCAGCCGGTATTTTATTCATAAAACGCAGTTGATAAACCGTCATTCGTAAAATCGCCGCTATCACCGGTTTCATTTTTTTAACCGGTGTTTTTGAAAAAAGATTCAGGATATAGTCTATCTCTATCATTCGCTCCAAACATCCTTCAAATAATCTGGTTGCCAATGCCCGTTCTCTTTTTTCACCCACTTTATCTAAATAGGAACTCTTCACCACATGAGAAAACTGCTTATCCTTACAAACCGCCAATAACATTTTTACCGCAGCTTCCCTTGCGCTCATCCCCTGCTTTTCTTCCGTATCCATGTTCTAATCTCTCCTTCTGCGCGTCAGAAGCAATAATCGTAATAATTGAAGTGCCGAAGCAGCGGCCGCCGCCAGATACGTATATGCTGCTGCCCGCAGTACTTTTTTCACTTTCGGAAGTTCTTCCTCCGATACCATATTGCTCTCTCCTAAAATAGCAACCGCTCTGGAAGAAGCATTAAACTCTACCGGTAAGGTTACGAATTGAAAAAGCACCGCAAACGAAAACAGAAAAATGCCGATCGGTACTAACGTATCGTACATACCGAGCAATAACCCGATAAGAAACAGCGGCATAGACAAACGATTTCCGAAATTTACAATCGGCACAAGGACATGCCGTAAACGAAGGGGACCATAAGATTCATTGTCTTGAATCGCATGTCCGCATTCGTGTGCCGCAACTCCGATTGCCGCAACCGAAGAACTATGATATACCGAATCGGATAAGCGCAAAATTTT
The DNA here is from genome assembly GCA_017503735.1 of Lachnospiraceae bacterium. Classification (GTDB taxonomy): domain Bacteria; phylum Bacillota; class Clostridia; order Lachnospirales; family Lachnospiraceae; genus SIG307. The sequence continues at coordinate 154,167 of JAFVSN010000052.1, read as the reverse complement.
CGTGGAAGAATCATAGTGATCCGTCAAGTTTCCGTGTACTTGCTCTATTTTTACATCATAAATCCCTGCGCCTTTTAAAATCCGCTCTGCGGCCTCCACCGCCGTCATTCCGCCTACGGTAGATACTTTTTCATATTTGGAAAACGTACTTCTCACTCCGGCAGACGCCCACAACGAAAGAACCGCCCCGATAATTACTAAAATATAGGTCCAGTCATAATACCAATACATTCTCTTTACCTCCGTTTCTCTCCCCTATCATACTTTATGCTTCCCTTAACTTCCGAAAACCATCCCCGGAGTTAACGGATATCCTCGTAAAAATTCCTCTGATGTCATACGACGTTTTCCTTCCGGCTGAACTTCCGTCACCTGAAGTATTCCGTCCCCCGTCATAATCCAAAGCATTCCATCCTTTACGGACACCAGTGTTCCGCACGGACAAGCCTCAAATCGTTCAAAAGATACTTTTGCGCTCCAAAACTTAATTACTTTTCCGTCCCGGTAGGTGTAAGCACTCGGCCACGGATTAAGTCCCCTGATATAACGTTCCAGTTTTTCTGCCGGCTCGGTAAAATCAAGCTTTCCCAATTCCTTTCGTAACATTTTGGCATACGTATGCGCTTCATGGTTCTGTGGTGTATAGGTAGCGGTTCCTTCCTCCACTTGCTTTATGGCTTGTAACAAAAGAGGGCCGCCTGCCGCCGCCAGTTTATCATGAAGGCTGCCTCCGGTTTCCTCCGGTGTAATCAAAACTTCTGCCGTACAGATCATATCTCCGGTATCAATCCCTTCATCCATCCGCATAATGGTAATTCCCGTCTTCTCTTTTCCGTCAAGAATCGCCCATTGAATCGGAGCCGCCCCGCGGTATTCCGGCAACAAAGATGCATGTACATTTAAACATCCGTATCTCGGAAGTTCCAGTATCTCCTTTGAAATAATCTGACCGAAGGCTGCCACAAGAATAATATCCGGTGCCAGTTCTTTTAACTGTGCTACTGCTTCCGGTGCCTTAATTTTTTCCGGCTGTAACACCAAAATTCCATGTTCTTTCGCTACCATCTTAACAGGAGACATGGCCAATTCTTTTCCCCGCCCTTTCGGACGGTCCGGTTGTGTAACCACCGCAATAATTTCATGTTCGGATGTGAGCAGACTTTTTAACACCTCTGCCGCAATATCCGGTGTTCCCATAAAAACAGCTCTCATTTCTTCCTCCTGCTAGTCTTCGAGCGTCACGTCCCGTAACTCGCCTTCTACTTTTTCAACGTATACAATTCCGTCCAAATGATCCAACTCGTGACAAAGGGCACGTGCCAACAACTCGGTCCCCTTTACTTCAATCTCCTGATTCTTTAAATTAAGCGCCCGTACCGTCACCTCGTTCGGTCTCGTCACACAACCTGCTTTTCCCGGTACGCTAAGACAACCTTCGTCTCCGGTCTGACTCCCGGATGCAGACACAATCACCGGATTAATAAGTACAATCGGACGATTTCCTTCCGGAGAAACATCAATTACCGCAATTCGCTTCAATACACCGATTTGCGGTGCCGCCAGGCCGACACCGTTTGCAGTATACATTGTATCCAACATATCATAAGCCAATTCTTTAATCTTTTCATTTACTTCCGTCACCGGCTTTGCCACCTTTTCCAACACCGGATCTCCTAATGTTCTGATTTTTCTTAATGCCATTTTCTTATCCTCCTGTTATCAATAACCGCTAAGCGGGTTAAAGTCAAACTGTATGTTACACTTCATTGCCGATTCTGTCAATAGTTTCTCTGCTTGCGCAATTTTATGAAACTCTATCAGACGTTCATACTGTCCGGACTTAACATAAATCATAAAACGATACAAATCATTTACCTTGGCAATTCCTGCCGGAACCGGACCTGTAATTACACCGAAGCCTTCTTCCGGCCTTTTCGCCGCCTGCAATACGGTTGTCAATCGTACGGAAGCCTGTTTTGCTACCGTTTCTTCTTCTCCCTGCACTAAAATTGCAAGCACATGCTCCACCGGCGGATAACGAAGCAGGCGCCGGTATGCCATTTCCTGCCGGTAAAAGTTCTCATAATCCTCTGTGGCCGCCGCAACAATACTGTAATGTTCCGGCTGATACGTCTGAATCACAACATCTCCGGGTAATTTATCCCTTCCGGCACGTCCCGCCGCTTGGGCAAGCAAACAAAAAGTACGCTCCGATGCACGATAATCTCCGGCGTATAAAGATAAATCCGCCGCCACGATTCCCACCAGTGTTACCTTCGGAAAATCGTGTCCTTTCACAATCATCTGTGTTCCGATAAGAATTTGTGCTTCCCCGTTGGCAAACGCTTCCACAATTTTTTCATGTCCGCCTTTCCTTTTCGTGGTGTCCGCGTCCATCCGGAGTACCTTTACTCCCGGAAACTCCTTTAACACTGCCTCTTCTATTTTCTGCGTTCCCGTTCCGAACAAACCGATATACTTAGAGCCACAGGCCGGACACACCTTCGGTTGCATAATCTCATATCCGCAGTAATGACATAAAAGCCTTCCATCTTTATGAAACGTAAGCGAAACCTCACAATGAGGACATTTCATCCCCTCACCGCAGGCACGACAGGAAACAGTCCCCGCATAGCCCCGTCGGTTTAAGAACAACATCATCTGCTCGCCGTTTAAGAGACGCTTTTGCATCTGTTCTCTTAACGGACGACTGAACACGGAACGATTTCCTTCCGCCAGTTCTTGTCGCATATCCACAATCTGTACTCGTGGCATTACCGCTTCTTTCGCCCGTTTGGTCAGAGTAAGCAACCGATATTGCCCGTTCATTGCCTTTGTATATGCCTCCAAAGACGGGGTTGCGGAGCCCAATAAAAGAGACGCTCCCGTAAGTTCCGCCAAATATTCCGCGGTTTCTCTTGCATGGTATTTCGGCGTTCCTTCACTTTTGTAAGCCCCCTCCTGTTCTTCATCCATCAGGATTAAGCCCAAACGCTCAAAAGGCGTAAACAAAACCGAACGCGGGCCGATCATTACATCGATTTCTCCCTTGCTCGCTCTTACATACTGGTCGTACCGTTCCCCAGCGGAAAGTCTTGAATGAAGAACGGAAACCCGTTCCCCGAATCTCTCATAAAACCTACGAACGGTTTGGAAGGTCAAAGATATTTCCGGAATCAACATAATTACCTGTTTTCCTTCTTTTATTACCCGTTCTATCAGTTCCAAATACACTTCGGTTTTTCCGCTTCCGGTCACCCCGAACAAAAGATAGGTTCCGCGTTTTCCCTCCCTATATTCTTTCCATACGGTTTCTACCGCTGCATTCTGCTCTCCGTTTAAAGGAACTCTGTTCTTTTGCAACATCCCTTTCGCCGGATTACGATATTTCTTTTCTTCTTGTAACACTGCAATTCCGTCCCTGCAGATTCCCTCAACGGTAGACGCAGATAGGTTTAGCGTCTGCAGTATCTCCGAATAATCCAGTTCTTTTTTCTCCCGCAACGCTTCCAACAAGCGCAATCTTGCCCGGTAGTTCTTCTTCTCCGCAGCTTTATAATATTCCTCAAACGTCTTTGGTTCCGCCGTCACAACAATGGTACGCTTTTTTACATCTTTTACTTCATGTTTTACCGGAAGAACCGTTTTTAAAGCCTCATTCATGGTTCCGCCGAAGTGCTCTTTCATCCAATATGCCAACGTAATAAAACGTCGTTCCAGAGAAACAGCTCCTTGCACCACCGTAGCAATCTCTTTGGTCCTTTCCGGATCAAATGCCGGTGTATCGGAAATTTCTGTAATAAACCCTTCGACCTTACGATTTCCGCCACCGAAGGGCACTTCTACTTTTGCCCCCACCACAGCGGTATCTTTTAAATGCTCCGGAATCGCATATTGGTAAGTTTTATCCAATTTCCCCAGGGAAATGTCTACAATCACATCCGCATAGCGCATTGATTCCGGCCCCTTTCTTTTCATTGTACTTTCTAACATTCTATCCCCAATGTAAACTTTTCTTCCTTTGACATCTCCGAAATAATTTCATTTATTAAAACACGCTCATCCATCGGATATTTTACCCCGCGGATTTCCTGATAATCCTCATGTCCTTTTCCCGCAAGCACAATGACATCCTCTTCTTTTGCATTCAAAATCGCATAACGGATGGCTTCCTTTCGGTCGGGAATCGTAACATACGCTCCGTCCGCCTTTTTTACGCCCGTTAAAATATCTTCAATAATCGCTTCCGGTTCTTCGAAACGCGGATTATCCGATGTAACAATCGTCAAGTCTGCGTACCGTGAGGAAATCTCTCCCATCTCAAACCGACGGTCTCTGGAACGATTCCCGCCGCATCCGAATAAACATACCAGACGTTTCGGTTTATATTCTTTGAGTGCGGTAAGTAAACTTTTCAGACTCATGGCATTATGGGCATAGTCAATCATCAAAGAAAACTTCGGAGAAATGTGTATACTTTCCAGTCTTCCTTTCACCTGTACTTCCAAAAATGCCTTTTTCATCACTTCCGCCGGAACCTTCAAACATTTACAAATTGCCGCAGCAGTCAGCGAATTGTATACCGTAAACATCCCCGGCACCGAAACCGCAAGTTCCGTCTCCAAAGCACCTTTGGTTTGATAAGAAACCATCAATTTCCCATCCGTACGGTGTAAATCTATCCCGACCGCCTGCAAATCCGCCCCGTCGTTACAACCGTATGTCATCCTCTCACAGGTACTTCCTATCAGCATCCGCTCTGTCATACGATCATCCGCATTTAATATGCCGAATCGGCACTGTTTGAAGAGTCTTGATTTACACTCGGCATAGTCTTCAAAATCTGTATGTTCATTCGGTCCGATATGATCCGGTTCCAAATTGGTAAACACACCGTAATCAAACACAATCCCACCGACTCTCGACAGTTTCAATGCTTGGGAAGAAACCTCCATGACAACCGCTTTACAGCCGTTTTCCACCATCTGTCGAAAATACTGTTGCAACAAATAGGACTCCGGGGTTGTATGACTTGCCGGAATAATCTCTTTCCCGTTTCGAACTTCCACAGTGCCCACAAGTCCTGTTTTTATCCCAACCTTCTCTAAAATATGGTACACCATATAGGCGGTTGTTGTCTTTCCTTTGGTTCCCGTAATCCCGATTGTAATCAACTCTTTTGCCGGATAGCGAAACCATGCCGCCGACAAATAAGCCAACGCTTTCCTCGTATCCTTAACCACGACAAGCGTTACATTCTCCGGCACCGTAAGTTCCCTTTGTGCCACAATGACCGAAGCCCCTGCCTTAATTGCTTCTTCCGCATAGGTGTGTCCGTCAAACACCGCTCCGGCAATACAAACAAACAAATCCCCCGACGATACGGTATTTCTGGTATCATACACAAGCTTTGATACTTCCACCGTCTTGTTTCCCTGTATCGCCGTAATCTCACCCTCTGTTTGTAATTGTTCCAATAAACTCTCTAATCTCATATCCTTCTCCTTTCAGCCCCGACACTACTATTTATGCAGCTGCTCTCAGGATTTTACTCTCTTTTGCTAAATCTCTATCCGACAAAAGCCCATTTTGGGCACAACGGTCCAAAATGGGCTGTCAGTTTATTCGCCAAGAATTGTACGATACAAGTCCTCATACTTCTTTGCAGATGCTTTCCATGAAAAATCTGTTGCCATTCCGCGATCCACCAGCTTATTCCATTCACGCTTTTTATTATAATAGATATGTTTTGCATAACGTACAATAGAAAGCATTTCATGTGCATTATAATTTGCAAAGCTAAAGCCGGTTCCGGTTCCTTCATACTCATTGTAAGGAACCACCGTATCCTTAAGGCCACCGGTTTCTCTGACAATCGGCACCGTTCCGTAACGTAAGCTGATCAACTGACTGAGTCCGCACGGTTCGAACAAAGAAGGCATCAAAAACGCATCACAAGCCGCATAAATCTTATGGGCACGTTCATTGTTGTAATAAATGTTAGAAGAAACTCTTCCGTGATATTTCCACTCGTAATACCGGAACAAATTCTCATACTTCGGATCTCCTGTTCCTAAAATAACAAGCTGAATATCCGTGTCACAAAGTTCCTCAATCACACATTCCACCAAATCAAACCCTTTTTGGTCAGTCAGACGGGAAACCACACCGATCATGAACTTCTTTCCGTCCCGTTCCAAATCCAGTTCTTCCTGTAATGCCAACTTGTTTTTCATCTTTTCTTTTCGGAAGTTCACCGCATTATAGTTTTTCACAAGATACGGGTCCGTTTCCGGGTCATATTCTTCATAGTCAATGCCGTTTACAATGCCCCAAAGATGATTCGAACGGGCACGCATCAAGCCATCCAAACCTTCTCCGTAAAACGGAGTCTTAATCTCTTCCGCGTAGGTGTCGCTTACCGTTGTCACATAATCCGCATAAACAATACCGCCCTTTAAATAATTGGCATCTCCGTAAGCTTCTAATTTATCCGGGGTGAAATAGTATTGATCCAAACCGGTTATATCCTGTACCGTCTTTTTGTCCCAAACACCCTGGAACTTCAGATTATGAATCGTCATAACCGACTTAATGCCGCGATAAAATTCGCCCTGTTCAAAACTATCATGCAAGTACACCGGAATCAAGCCTGTCTGCCAGTCGTTACAATGAATCAAATCCGGTCGGAAACCGATTTGCGGGAGGGATGACAATACCGCGCGACTAAAAAACGCAAACTTCTCAATATCTTCATGAATATTACCGTAGGGCTTATCCCCCGCAAAATAATACTCATTATCAATGAGATAAAAAGTAATCCCGTCTATGATTGTTTCTAAAATCCCCACATATTGATTACGCCATGCAAGTTCCATATAAAAATGGGTCTTATACTGCATTTTTTCTTTGTATTTTGCCGGAATCGACATGTAATTCGGAAGCATGACACGAACATCGTAGCGTTCCTTATCCAAATACTTCGGCAATGCACCGACTACGTCGGCGAGGCCTCCTGTTTTGATAAAAGGAACACACTCAGAAGCAACAAATAGTATATTTTTCACAGCTCTCCTCCTTGTGTATACAGACAAAATAGTATAACTATAGTATACCACAATTCCGACTGTTTGAAAAGCTTTTATAGGAAACTTTTTCTTCCATTTTACTGTGTACGAAGTTTATACTCCAAGCGTATTTTATCCGCTATCAACGCAACAAACTCAGAGTTGGTCGGCTTTCCTTTTCCGCCCGCTACTGTATAACCGAACAAAGCATCTATCGTATCCGTTTTCCCTCTGCTCCATGCAACTTCAATTGCATGCCGGATGGCACGTTCCACACGACTCGGCGTTGTTTTATGACGCTTTGCAATCGAAGGATACAACATCTTGGTAATGGAATTCAACATTTCCGTATTATCGACCGAAAGCATAATCGCATCCCGCAAATATTGGTATCCTTTAATATGGGCCGGCACACCGATTTCATGAATAATATCCGTTACATCCACCTCCAAATGGTTGGTTCCCTGCGGCTTCATTTCATGAGACACCAGATGTCCGTGTTCTACACCGCACAAAGTTCCGACTCCCATAACCTGATGAATCCGCTGCATAATCACCGCGCTGTCAAACGGTTTCATAATATAATAACTTGCCCCCAGTGCAAATACACTTTCGGTCACTCTTTCCTGGCCTATGGCTGTCACAACAATCACATGAGGCTGCTTTGCAAGCTCCGTATCTCTTCGAATTTGTTCCAACACTCCGATTCCGTCTAACTTCGGCATGATAATGTCCAACAGTACAACATCCGGTTGCAATTCCTTTATTTTTTTTACCGCTTCCACTCCGTCTTCTGCTCTGCCTACATGCTCCACTGCTGTATCCTTCTTTAAAAGTTCTTCATAAAGTTCTAAAATTCGAACATTGTCATCTACCGTAAGTACACGAATCTTTCCCATTTTTCTTTTCTTCTCTGCCTTTCTCTTATAATTTCCATTTTTTGTAAATTATTTACAAACCATATTATAACATCTTTTTCGATTTTTGCAACAACAAATTGTAAATTTTTTACATTTTTCTAACCTTGTAACTTTTTTCCGCAAACGGACACTAACATCATGTACAAACAGATAACATGAAAGGGGAACATATCATGAGAGACTTTTTAATTACCACAGATTCCAATTCCGATTTACCGCAAGAGTATATCGACAAATTGGGAACAGTTATTATTCCGCAGTACTACTCCTTTGGAGACACAGTCTACGGGGATGAGCTTCATATGCCGCCGGCAGAATTTTACGATCGTATGAAAAACGGCGAATTGCCTCAATCCCAAGCCAACAATCCGGCCGTAATCGAAGACAAATTCCGTGCCGTATTGAAGCAAGGATTCGATATTATACACATTGCCTTTTCTTCTGCTTTAAGCGGAAGCTATAACAATGTATGCATGGTGGCAAATGAATTAAAGGAAGAGTTTCCGGATGCAAAGATTACAATTATTGATTCTATGAATGTTTCTCTCGGAGAAACCATTTTGTTATTACATGCTACCGAATTAAAGGAAAAAGGAACTTCTTATGACGACATCGTAGCTGATTTAAATGAGTTTAAAAAGCACATCAACGTACAATTTACGGTGGATGATTTATTTCATTTACAAAGAGGCGGACGTGTCAGCAAGACCACTGCTTTTGTCGGAAGTGCCTTGAATTTAAAACCGTTTCTTACCGTTACCGATATCGGAACCTTAATTTCCGACGGTACCGCAAGAGGAAGAAAGAAATCTCTGCGTACTCTGGTTGAACGAATGAAAGCTTCCATGGAAGAAAACACGGACCTTTCCATCCCGGTTGGTATCGTACACGGCAACTGCCTTGAAGATGCAGAAACAGTTGCCGCACTTGTAAAAGAAGAAACCGGCTTTACGAATATCATCATCAACGACATCAGCCCAAGCATCGGTACCCATGCAGGTCCTGGCGCTTTAGGACTTCTCTATTACGGCAAACAAAAACCTGCCGCAAAAGATACGAACGAATAAAAGCAAAACAATTCCCCTTCTTTCTATGTTTTTCGGAAATACCTCTTGATTTTCTATTTCAAGAGTTGTATACTGGCTTTTGGCAAAAAACAGAGAAAGAAGGGATTTTCTTGCATCATACACTTTTATCCGTATCCGTTGCTCTTTTGGCCGGATTACTAATGACACGACTTTTTAAACCGTTCAAATTGCCGTCCGTAACCGCATACCTGATTTCCGGTGTTTTAATCGGGCCTTATTGTCTGGGGGCCCTCGGAATTGACGGTTTAGGATTTTCTTCCATGGAAAACGTTACTAATCTTTCCTTGATTTCCGAGGTTGCTCTCGGTTTTATCGCCTTTTCCATCGGAAACGAGTTCCGTTTAGAGGACTTAAAGCAAACCGGAAAGGCTGCTTTTGTTATCGGTATTTTCCAAGCACTTGCTGCTACACTCTTTGTGGATCTTGCATTGTTTGGCATTCATCTTATCATGCCTGATAAGCTTACATTGCCACAGGTTCTGACCTTAGGTGCCATTGCAACCGCTACCGCACCGGCAGCAACCCTTATGGTTGTCCGCCAGTATAAAGCCAAAGGACCTCTTACCAACTTATTACTTCCGATTGTAGCACTGGATGATGCGGTAGGCCTGATTGTATTCGCGGTAAGTTTCGGTATAGCCAAAACACTTATCAGCGGTTCTGTAGACTTAGTCTCCATTATTGTAAATCCTTTGGTAGAGATTATTCTCTCCCTATTGTTAGGTGCGATTATGGGATGGTTACTCACTCTCTTGGAAAAACGATTTAACTCCAATACGAACCGATTAAATCTAACCATTGCTTTCGTATTTTTAACTGTTTCTCTGGCAATGTTGGATTTCCACATCGGTCCGGTACATATCAGTTTCTCCTCCTTGTTGGTGTGTATGATGTTAGGTACCGTATTTTGTAATATTTGTCCGTTGTCTCATGATCTGATGAAAGCTTCCGACAAATGGACTTCACCACTGTTTGCATTGTTCTTCGTTATCAGCGGTGCGGAATTGGAACTCAGCGTATTTACGGATGTGGCAATCGTATGTATCGGTGCCGTTTATATCATTTTCCGTTGTTGCGGAAAGTACATCGGCTCCTTCCTCAGCGCAAAAGCCGTAAAATGCGATGCACCTATTTGCAAATATTTAGGTATTACTCTTTTCCCGCAAGCCGGTGTCGCTCTCGGTATGTGTGCTACCGCAATGCAGTTAGGGGAACAAGGACATCTGATTCGAAATATCACTTTGTTCGCGGTATTGATTTATGAGTTGTTCGGTCCGTTACTCACCAGACAGGCATTAACGGAAGCCGGCGAGATTTACCCAATTCCGGAACATGTATTAAATCGTAGAAAAACAAAATTAGAAGAAGCAAAAGAGATGCGGCGATAAGCCACATCTCTTTTTTACTCCGTCGACATTTTTGCATCCCCTCCAGGGCAGAAAACACTCCGCAAGGAGGGCGCACCAATTCTTTAAAACCCCAAATTACGAATCGTCTCTACCAGATTTCTTCCGTAAAGTTCCGCTCCGATTACATTCGGATGTAAGTTATCCAAATAATATTCCGGCAAATGCGGTACTAACGTAAATCCGTCTACTACAGTAACATTGGAATACTGCGACGCAATCTTTTTGATGTTCTCACAGAATCTGACAAAGATGTCATATTTATCCGGACAATCACCACGCCAAATCGGACTCACACAAAGTACAGGTGTATCTTTGTATACCTCCTTTAAACTTATGTAGTACTCTTCTACAGCCTCCATAGACTCAGAGAAAAACTGATTTGTCCCCATCGCAATAATAATTTTATCCGGCTTGTAATCCCCCATAGGCACCATCACATTTTTATCGTAGATATATCCGCCGATTCCCTGATTGATGATATCGTAATTCAGTATACGATTTGCCACACTGACATAGGTATGGGCAGAACGAAGCGGTCCGTAGCCCTGGGTAATGGAATCTCCGATCCACAAAACCTTTTCACCTTTTTTTGCCGGAACATATTCACCGTTAATCTCAAAATCACGCACAAGCAACGTTGCATCCGCAGGAAGATAAATCACAACATTTTTCTCTCCTTCCGGTAACGCAAAAGAAACCGATCCCTTTTCTCCCATATCCTTTACATAACAGATTTTTGTTGCGATTCCGTCAACAAATAGTTCCACCGAGTCCTCCGACCCTTTCCAAATAAACTTGTATTCAAAGGAAACTTGCGTTGCTGTTGTTGAAAATTCCAGTGTTTTAGCGGTCGTTGCAAAACATCTGTCATACCAAAACGCGAAAGCTCCTTTAAAGTAGTCCATTTGAGATTCTGTATACTGATATGCTTGTAAATAACCTTCTTCGGTTTCGGAAAAATGAAGTGCACCGAAATAAATTGATTTTAATTGTTCGTTTGATAATTTCATAAAATGACCGCCTTTCGGATTATTTAACTATATTATACGATACCTAATGTAATATGTAAAGCTTCTTGCTTCACGGTCTCTTTCGTCCGGTCTTCATTCGCAATTCGCTTCGCTTCTTGCTCTTGCGGTCTCTTTCGTCCGGTCTTCATTCGCAATTCGCTTCGCTTCTTGCTCTTGCGGTCTCTTTCGACCGGTCTTCATTCGCAATTCGCTTCGCTTCTTGCTCTTGAGCCGGCATTCGCCGGCTTTCAAAAGAGAATGGGAGTACACGTTTAGGAAAGCATGCTTTCCCACGTGTACTCCCATTCTCTTTTGGTCCGGTCTCATTGTTGAAGCATATTTTCAATAAACGTCCCGTAGCCTTTGGTGCTGTCTTTTATAAAGACGTGGGTGACGGCACCGATTAGCTTGCCGTTTTGGATAATTGGGCTGCCGCTCATGCCCTGTACGATGCCTCCGGTCAGTTCGATCAGTTCTTTATCCGTAATTTTGATTACCAAGCCTTTTGCATGGTTTCGATTGGAGTAATCTACTTGTTGTATTTCGATTTCATACTCGTTTACAGTTCCGTTTATTTCGCACAGTATGGTAGCTTTTCCCTTTTTTACTTGTTGTTTTAATCCGATTTCATATACATTTCCCCTCGGCTGTATCCGACAGTTTTCTTTTACGGTTCCGAATATTCCTTGTGCTGTGTTTTTTTCTACTTCTCCGAGTCTTTCTTCTTCCGAACGGTGTATCATACCGCTTAATTCTCCCGGTGTTCCCGGTTCACCCTTTACGATACGAAGTATTTCCGCATCATATGCATTTCCTCCCCCGGCTTCCAAAAGCACACCGGTATCTACATCTGTTATGCCGTGTCCCAAGGCTCCGAATTTTCCGTCATGGGTAATATAGGTTAAAGTTCCGATCCCCTGCGTGTCATCCCGAATCCAGGTTCCGATTTTATAACTCCCGTCAGCAGTCCGTACCGGCGTCACTGCGGTTTCCATAAGTTCTTTTCCCCTTCTTATCCTACAATGCAGCGCACTACCGTCCGATTCCGCAAGTAATTTCATCAAGTCCTCTTTTTCTTTCATAGGTATCCCATTTACTTCCATAATATAATCCCCCGACTTCAATCGGTTATCCGCCGGTTCGTAAGTCATTTTGTCTTCTCCGGTTACCGATGTAGTTCCCAAAACTAATATTCCGTCCGTTTCCACATGAATCCCGATTGCGGATCCGCCCACCGTAACACTTTGCGGCGATACAGCCGATATCTCTACCTTTTTTAGCGGAATAAAACCAAACAACTTAATTTCCATGGTAGCATTTGTTGTTTCGGAAGCTTCCATCGTTACCGCATCGGATAGGTCAATTTTCATGCTCCCTTTTTCTAAGGGTTTTTTGTTTACCTCTAAAACTCCGATACTATCCCCGTGAATTTTTGCCGAAAAGGGGAACAGGAAGGATAGTTGTTCTTCCTTTCCTGTTATGATTCTTATTTCGCCCGGAACACTATTCTTATAGTAATAGATGCCATACCCGAAAATGACCATTATGTTCAATACCAATGCTGCCACCAGCCAACTACGATATTTCTTCTTCATAACTTCGCCAACCTTTCTTTTATATTCGAACCCGGTTGGCTCCCTGTTAAGTCCTTTGTGTTTTTCGTCACAAAAAACAAGGGAACTCTGCCAAAAAACAGGTTCCCTAATAGTATGCGTAAGAACATTCAATTCAAACTACTTTTTTTTATTAACTTTTTCCAATTTACGCTCTTTCTTGTTTTCTTTGCGCCGCAAGTATTTTCATTTCTCTCGCGTTTTGCCGTACTGCTTCCGTAATCATAGTTCCGCCAAGCATTCTTGCCAGTTCTTCTATGGAATTTTCTTCCGATAACTGTTGCAATTCTGTTACGGTTTTTACTCCGTCTGTGGATTTCTCAATCACAAAGTGCGTATCTGCCATTGCTGCAATCTGCGGAAGATGTGTGACACACAATAACTGTTTGCTTCCGGAAATCATAGCCATCTTCTCCGAAACCATCTGCGCAGTCCGACCACTGATTCCCGTATCGATTTCATCAAAAATCAAAGTAGGAATCTCATCCCGATCCGCAAATACGGTTTTCAATGCCAACATGATACGAGACAATTCTCCACCGGATGCGATCTTCATTAACGGCTTTATCTCTTCACCCGGATTGGTGGCAATATAAAATTCTGCCGTATCAAATCCGTTTGAACTATAACCGCTGCGTTCCAGTCTGATTTCAAATCTCACGGCAAGGAAATTAAGCTCCGAAAGGGCCGTTTCTATCTCTTTAGAAAGTTCTGCGGCTGCTTGTCTTCGCAATTCGGACAACGTCACACATGCCTTCTCCATCTTGTTCTCTACATCTGTATACTCTTTTTCAAGTTTTGCCAAATAGGCATCAAAATCTGCATACCGCGCCAGCTTTTCTTCACATTCCCGGCCATACGCCAGTACTTCTTCCATAGTCTTTCCGTATTTCGATTTTAATCGGTTTAACAAATCCAGGCGTTCCGAAACCCGATGATACTCCGCTTCACTATCAGAAAGGGATTCTACGTATTGCCCCGCCGAACGATTAAACTCAGAAAGAAGGGTTGCGATTTCTTCCATTTGTCCAAGCAACCCATCGGCTTCCGTATCATACGCACTAACCTTTGACAAACTGCGTATCGCGGTATTTAGCAGATGATCAACGGTTTCTCCCGCACCGTCGGCTGTTACCATAAGAGCTGTTGACACTCCTTCTGCCAAAGCCTTGGCATGGGATAATCGTTCAAACTCCTGTTCCAAACCTTCCAATTCCCCCGGTTTGTACGCCGCCTGCGCAATTTCGGAAGCTGCAAACTCCAAATAGGAACAATCCCTGTTTTTATTCATCGCCTCGTCTTTTGCCTGTAACAACTCCGCATTCAACTTACGATATGTTTGCCACAGTAACATTACTTCTTCTTTTTGAAGCAATAGTTTCTCTCCCCCATAACGATCCAACAATTCCAAATGCTTTTCTTTATTTAACAACGAATGATGTTCTTGTTGTCCGTGAATTTCCAGCAACAGAGAAGCAACTTCCTTCACGGCTGCAGCCGTTACTGCCTCTCCGTTAATCCGACTGACACTTTTCCCCGTAGCAGTCAATTTCCTGGAAATGGTAACACTTCCGTCTTCTATAGACAATTCCTGCCTGCGAAGTTCCTCTTCTACCGCAGTTCCGCAATTTTCGAATACAAGCTCCACATATGCAGACTCTGCACCGTTTCGAATCACATCCTTTGAAGTTTTTGCTCCCAAGGCAGTTTGGATGGAGCCAAGCAAAATAGACTTCCCCGCACCGGTTTCTCCGGTCAAAACATTCAAACCGTCCGCAAAGGAAACTTCCAACTCCTCGATTAAAGCGAAATTACTCACCCTCAAACCTCGTAACATAAATGCTCCTTTCTCTTCCCCTTCTCCTTCACAATCTCTAAACGCATTTCTTTGTTACAACAGTAAGCCGGAGTCAATCCTCCGGCTTACAAAATCCTATCGTTTCACTCCTTACGGTGATATTACCCGTACCGTACAGGTAAGCGTTCTTCCGTTGACTCTGGCTTCTATCGTCGCTGTTCCCGATCCACGGGATGTCAGCCTTCCGTTTACCACTTCCACTACCCGAGGATTGGTAGAATACCAACGTACCGTAGATGTAGCGCCCTCCACATAAAGAGTTACACCACTACTATAGTAATCCATCACAACCGATGTCCTGTTTAATCCCACAACAATTACATTGATTACAGCCTTTTTACCGGAATCCATCATAACAATGACACTGGCATTTCCCGGCGCAATCGCTGTAATTTCTCCCGATACCGCATTTACTCTGACTACGGATTCATCCGAGGATGTCCACATCATGCTGTCGGTTGTATTTGCCGGCGTTGCCTTAGCAACCACGGTCTTTTTCTCTCCCGGTGCCATTACAATTTCATTTACCATCGTCGTCACACCGGTTGCCGGAATCGGCGCAATAACCGTTACAAAACACTTACAATACTTTCCGCTGCTGTCTCTTGCCTTTGCCGTAACCCATGCGGTTCCCGGGGATATAGCGGTTACAATACCGTCATCATCCACCATGGCAATATCCGGGTTATCGGACTCCCAGGAAGGAGTATTATATGTCGCATCCGCCGGACGAATTGCCGCATCCAACTGGAATGTATTTCCTTGTATTAAGGTAATGGAAGTATAATTCATTGTCATACCTGTTACTTCGGTAACAACCCGCACCTCACAGGTCGCCTCTGCATCACTTCCGTCTAAAGCTATGGCGGTAATCGTTGCATATCCTAAAGAAATACCGCGAATCTTACCGTTCTGATCCACTTCTACAATACTCTCATCACTGGAGTACCACTCTACATCTTTGTTGGATGCCGTGGAATTTGCAATCTCTGCTTTTAACTGGAATGTTTTTCCGAGCCCCAGCTTATATTGCTCCGGTGTAATCTTTAATTCCGTCACTTCTTCGATTACAGTTATAATACAAACCGCATTATATCCTCCGTCGTCACTCTGACATTGGATTACAACAAGACCACCCTTTTTCGCTGTTACTTCACCGTCTTTATCCACGGTTGCAATCGATTCATCGGAGGAAGACCAGGTTACTGCGGTATTACTTGCGGTAGCCGGCGTAAACTCCGGATATAAGGTAATCCGGTCGCCCACATCCATAGTCAACTTATCCGGTGTAATTTCAAGTCCCGTTACCGCTTCCAGAACCGTCAACTTACAATAAGCCGTTGCTCCGCTTTCCGTCTTTATCATAATAATGGTCTGACCGGCTCCCTTTGCCGTAATACGTCCGGAAGAAGAAACGGTCGCAATGTCTGTATCAACACACTCCCAAACAAGGCCTTCTTTCGTACTGTTTGCCGGAGTAAGTACCGGATCCAAATAGAAATACTCGCCTACGTGCATGATCAAATTACTTACGGACAACTTTACATTAGTCGGTTTCTGTTTTACTACAATGGTACAAATATCCATATAAGAACCGTCTACTGTTTTAATAATAATTTCGGCCTGACCGACACCCTTCGCCGTCAACATACCGGTTCCGTCCACCTGTACTACGGAAGTATTGGTGGAAGTCCATATAACTTCCGGTGTACTTGCATCCCTCGGAGAAACAATGTACGTTAAACGGAAATTCTCTCCCACATACATTTCCTTGGAAGCAAGGTCCAAAGACACGCTCGTTACTGCCTTTAATACCGTAACATTACAAAATGCCTGTACCGACGGATTGTCCACCGAAGTACAAATAATGGATGCGGTTCCTGCGGCCTTCATGGTGACAAGACCGTTATCCGACACCGTTGCCACCTTTGTATTGGAAGACTTCCAAGTCACTTTCTGGTTCGTAGCATTATCCGGAGAAACCGTAGCTCGTAACTGTACCGTTGCACCGATTCTGGCGGTTACATCCACTTCCGATAACGTCAGTCCTTCTACCGGCTGTAACACGGTAACACCACAGAACCCTACCACGACATTATCCTGATTAATTGCGGAAATCACCGCACTGCCTCCGGCAACACCCTGTACGGTTACAGATAATTTACCGGATTCCGTAATCTTTACAATTTCTTCATTGGAAGATACCCACTTTAAGGACACACCGTTTAACGTACTCGGCTTTACCGACGCCTGAATCGTCTCATACTTTCCGATGCCCAGAGTAATCTCTTTCGGGTCCAGTGTTACGCTTTCCACCGACGTCTGTACATGAACGATACACTTTGCCCGCTTTGTAATACCGTTAATCGTCTGTTTTGCGGTTATTACAACGGTACCTTCTTTTACACCGGTTACCAAACCGTTTTTTACCGATGCAATCCGGGAATCGGATGAAATCCAGGTTACCTCTTCCACCCGGTTGGTAAGAACCGGTTCCAATAAAACCGTTCCCTGTGTATTTATGGTTACCTCAGAATAATTTAACTGAATCCCGTCAATAACCGTGACTTCGATTTTCATCGGCTTAACACCATCGTTATACTCTCCCCCGTCTCCGGTTTCAAACATACCATTGTTTTTGTAGGTCAATGTAATGGTAACCTTTTCCGAGGAACTGTTTTCCGCCGTAATCACACCGGTGGTACTGTCTACCGATGCAATATTCATCTGGTCGGAATGAAAATTAAACAACTCCGGCGACGAAATATTGGAATTCGCAATAATATCATAGGTATCTCCCACATTCATAAGAAGCACTTTGTCCGACAAATCAAACAGCACAACCACTCTTGCTTCAAAACTCGGGACCGTATCGGCCTTATGGAACGCTTTCCCGTGCTCATCGTCACTCGGAACAAAAGCACGAATAATATAGGTACCTGCCTTTACACCGGTAAAATTCACGCTTCCGCTATAATCGTTAATCGCATACTTTAACACATCGCTGTTCGGAGAAAGAGGTTTTTCTTCCGGTCTTCCGTTTTTTGTAATCAACTGATAAACTTCCCAGTTCAGATTATCCGCATTTTTGTTGTTCACAAAAACCATAAAATTGTCACTGCGAATTTCGGTCGAAATCTTATTCTGATATCCCGTATAATTTTCATTGAAGGAAAAAGAACCCTTCGGCGGAACAATCACACCTACCGTATCTGTCATCGGCCGTCCGTTCGGAGAAACCGTTTTGGTGGTAACCGTAATTTCGGTATAACCTGCGCCTACCGGATAAATGAGAATATCATCATCTTCCGATTTATAGGTGGCAACCTCCTGCTTGGAACTTTCCCAATCCACCAATTCGTTCGGAACAACCGTGTTGTCCACATACTTTAACTGAATCTTCTTTGCCGGATCGTCTACCGCATCAAACTTTAATACCGGATAGCCGTCGTAAATAACATGACTGAGACCTTCCCCGGAAATCTTTAATTCAACCCGTATCGTACATTGAATAATATAATTGTAATCCGGTGTTTTAATCGTAGCCGTAATCTCGGAATACCCAGGTCCCATACGTTTCAAATTTACCATTCCCTGCGTACTCGTCGGTTCAATCACAATTACATTCGTATCGGAACTGACAAACTCTACCACCGCATTTGTCGGAAGACCACCGGAAGATTCTCCATCGATTGCCTTAGACTTTACCGACAGTATTTTCGTAGCCCCCGGCATCGGAACTTCCGCATTCGGTCCCACCGTCGCTCCGTTAAACTGGAATACATACTCCAATGAAGCAGCTTCCGCTATTGACGAATGTTTCAGTCCAACGAAAAAAAGGGCGCAAAAAACAAGCGCCGAAAAATATATATAGAATAACTTCTTTCGATTTCTCATAAGCAGTCCTCCTTGGTTACACTCAACCTAATCCATATATCGGTATATTTCCTTCCAAAATTAATAGCTTTATACAAAATATAGCATTGTTTTTTGACATTCCTGTGTCAAAACTGTGAAACAACCGAGGCGAACAAAAAAGATGTCCGAAAAAATCCGGACATCTTTATGCTATGATTTTTTAAACATACTCTTTTAAATCATCTGTAGTTTGTCGAATCACATCCATCGTCTTTTTAACCTGTTCCGCATATTCCGTATTCCTTGCGGAAACCTCTACTACCTGATCAGCACTGGCAACTACTTCCTGCGTTGTAGCAGACACCTGTGTAATATTTTCTACAATCTTGTTATTGGATTCGGTTAACTCATATATTTTTTCATCAATCTCGTTAATTCCGCCAATCAATTCCGTCATGTTATTATTTAACTTTTCAAAAGAATCCGCAACCTCTAAAATATTATTTCCCTGCTCGTCCGTTGCATGCACAGAATCCTTTACAGACGCCATTACTTCATTGGCATTTTGATTTAACTCATTAATAATCTTGGCAATTTCTTCCGTTGAAACCTTTGATTGTTCTGCCAATTGACGAATTTGATCAGCCACAACAGCAAAGCCGCGTCCTGCCTCTCCCGCACGGGCGCTTTCAATGGATGCATTCAATGAAAGAAGATTCGTTTGTTCCGAAATACTGAGAATCATATCTACTATCGATTCCATCGCTTTCGTTTTTTCAATCAAACGGTTCATTGCATCGGATACGCTCCGGTTTGTATTTACAATCACAACCGACTGTTCCTTTAAACTTTCCAACAAATTAATATTGGTTTGAATCCCTTCATTGGACTCCGTTGCTACGCCTACCATTTGTTTGGAACGCTCTCTGGTATCCGTAATTGCATCCCGGATACTTTGTGTCATCAAATTCTGTTCTTCTATGCTTTGTGCCGTAACATTTGCCGCCTCCATAATTTCCTGCATACTGGAATCAACCATCTGGGCTACACTTACCAATTGCGTAATAAGTTCCGCACTATTTTCGGATTCTTCCGCAACCGTCTGGGAAATTGCAACAACACGATCCAATATTACCTTCTGCTGAGCATTCTGTTCTTCCATGGCCCCCAACGCATCGTCATTAAACAGATTTACCATACGGCTGATTTTATTTACTACAAAAAAAGCAGCAACAATGCAAAGCGTTTTCATAAAATCATCTACCGTAGCATTTTCCGGATGCATTGCCATCCGTGCCACTGCAATGATAACCGCTACTGCAGCATACAGAATCGCATAATTTCGAAATACTTTCGGCAAATAGTACGGAAGAAACATAATCAGAACGCCCAACATGATAATAAAAATAAAATCCGCGTCCGTCTTTAATCCGATAATCAATATTTCTACCGCCATTTCAAGCAAAACAAGCTTGCATAACATAGTCCCTGTTTTCTGTCTTCTATATATGATTAAATTCACAACAGAAAAAACAAGTATTAATACCGTATTAAAAATCGAATATCCGTATGTAATATCCATTGTGGTTTGTACACTTACTTTCATCCACAGATACATCAGCAACAACGAAAGCAAAAGAAATGATGTGGGCAAATATAAACGATTCATTCTTTTGTTTCTCTCAAGCAAATCATTATAAATAAACCTTTTGTCTGTTTTTTCCATATAGCCCCTCCATTTATTTTAATTAAATCATGTTAATCATATCATATTTCTTTATAATTTACAATATTTTTTTAGGTTTCACTTTTCATTTATTTTATTATCTGTTATACTGTATCCAGACGCGGAACATCCATACGCTCTTCCGCGAAAGAAAGGAGTCCTTTATGAACGAAAATTCTAAACTTTACGAAGATACCAACGACCAGATTACCCTTACCTTGGAAGACGGAAGCGAACTGATTTGCGATGTTCTTGCCATCTTCCCGGTAGACGGCAAAGATTACATCGCGCTCCTTCCGCAGGGGGATGACCCGGATGCGGAAATCTTCCTTTACCGTTTTGAAGAAAAAGGCGAGGATGACATTGACTTGATTAACATTGAAGATGACGATGAATTCGAAGCGGTTTCCGATGCGTTTGACGAGCTTTTGGACAATGCGGAATTTGAAGAAATGTTCGAAGAATAATTTTTATCAAAAAGGGCTGTCGCACTTACGATTCAAAATCGCAGATGCAACAGCCTTTCCGTTTTCTATTTCTTGCCCAATACAATCTTTACTCAGTTTACATTATAAATGCAAATCCGTTTTTAACCAATTCAGAACTTCTTCTACTGTCGCAAAATGCCCCTCAACAACCCCCGTATCGGACATTTGTGTATTTTTCTTTGCCTGAATCTTCAACATCACAGACGCACCCTCTGCAAACCCGAATGCTTTACATCCTGCATCCACAAAGGCCTTTGTCATTTTCACCAACACACTGCTTTCTCTCGGTCCGATAGGCTTCATCTGCGTACAATCCGCGATATATGCCCAACCTTCCTTCTTCCAAGGTGCAGCATGTTTTAAAACCGTGTTCATTAACCATTCCAAATCATCCACATTGGTTTGTCCGATTCCGGCAGACAATAAAATTTTTCTTCCGGGAATATCTTCCACTTTCTGGGTCAATGTTTTTTCCTGCATATACCTTCTCCTTTGCATTTGTAATTACAAATCCGAACTTTAGACCTATACCTGCTATTCTGCATAGGTCTTTCGTCTCAATCTGCAAGACATATTGTACCATTCTCCCTTAATATTGTCAATCTTTTCGGGCTTTTAGTCCCATTGTTTACAACTTTTTAACATTCTTTTAACAGCCCACTTTGTACACAATAGGCTTCATTTAATATCTTTTCCTCCGAGAACCGGTCAAACTTAATTCGCAATCGCCCTTCGGTTACTTCCGTAATGACCCCTTCCCCGTAAATTGTATGCACAATTCTGCTTCCTTTCTTCAGCTTTGAACGGTCTGTGAACACTTCACCCACAAAGCGACTCGGCACCAATTCTTTGGATCGGAGTTCCTTCATGCAAGAAAGCACCAACCGGCGTTTCGCCCGTGTCATCGCCACATAGAACATCCGCCGTTCTTCTTCCACATCCTCGGTGGAAAGAGCCTGTCTGTGGGGAGTCAGTCCTTCATTTAACTCCGGCAAAAAAACGGTATGATATTCCAAGCCTTTTGCGGAATGATACGTAGAAAGCGTCACCGCCTCCGTTACATTTTTCTTTTCCTTTATCCTTTGCCGCTGTAACTGCTCCGCATATTCCTCCATATGCGAAAACCATAACGCAAACGTAGGATATTCTGCCGCATCTTCCTGTAACTCCGCCAGCAAATCAAACAATTCTTCCGACTGCATTTTCCGATACCTGGCATATTCTGTTAAGAATCCGTCATATCCTACCGCCCGGCGAATATAGTTAATGGCCGCATAGGGATTTAACCCTTTTATCATTTGTAAATCATACTCTAACTTTTCAATACGGTCTATCACATAGTCCTTGTCTTCGTAGTAATCCCTCAGCCACTCGAAATCCACCGTAGTAGAATTAAGCGCATCCCTCGCGATATAACGCTTCGGCCGATTCATGATTTGTAAAAATTCGGATCGGGCACCACTCCCTTGCGCCAACCTGATATATGCCACAATATCCCGACAAATCCAATGTTCATACAGATTCGGAATCGCATCTCTGGTCTTAAAAGGGATGTTATACTCCATAAACTTTCCCATAATCGCACGGGATTGCAAATTGGTCCGGTATAATACCGCAATTTCTCTAAACGGAAGCCCCGTCCGGTGCAATACCGCAATCTCTTCCGCGATTTCCGCACATTCTCTTTTTCTTTCCGGATATTGGCGAAACTCTATCGCTTCCCCCGTTTCCTCCTTTGCATACAGCGCCTTTTCAAATCGCTTTGCATTATTTCCCACCAGGCGAAGTGCTGCCTGCACAATCGGTGCGGTGGAACGAAAATTACATAACAACGTAACCTGCTTTGCATTACTGTAATCCGCGGTAAAAGAAAGCATTAACTCCGGTCTCGCCCCCCGGAACCGGTAAATGGATTGATCATCGTCTCCCACAATAAATATATTATGTTCCGGCGCCGCCAGCAGGCGTATCGTGTCATACTGTACCCTGTTTATATCCTGAAACTCATCAATCAACACATAGGTATATTTCTGCTGCCACTGTTTTAATATATCCGGTCGTTTCACAAGAAGCTCATAACAGAGCAACTGCATATCATCAAAATCTATCTTATTCTCTTTTCGTAACCACCGGTCATACTCGATATAAATTTCACGAAACACTTCATCCGGACAATTTGCGGAATAATAACGCTCCAATGCAAACCGTTCGTTCTTCACACGGGATATTTCCCCGCTGATGGCTTCCACAAACTCTTTTTCATCCGTAATTTCCTGTTGCATCCGGGCACAGGCAATCTCCCGCAATATCTTATATCTTTCTTCCTCCTTTAAGATATTTGATGCCTCGTAACGATAAGCGAACCGCAAAATCTTGAAAAACACTGCATGAAACGTTCCGAAATTTACCGTTCCCTTTCCTTCCACCGCTGTTGCTTCGTATCGCTCCTTCATTTCCTCCGCCGCAGCTTTGGTAAACGTAATTACCAGAATATTTCCCGGATGCACGCCGCAATTCTCAATCAAATACCGCACCCGCTCCGTAATTACCGTTGTTTTCCCGCTTCCCGGCCCTGCAAGCACAAGCATAGGACCGGTCGTATGGGTTATTGCCAACCGTTGCTCCTCTGTAAAACGTGATAACTCCAAAAAACTTCCTCCTAATTTTTTATCCTATGATGTACCGTCGGACTCTCCGGAGTCAGCGACAAAAAGGTATAACCGTTTTCCAATCCCCATACGATAAAATCTTCCACTGCATCAAAACTGAATTTACGATTTTCCGGATGCTGTAACACAATCGGATATTTATATTTCGGAGTATCCACAATCATACTGTTCAAAATCTCCTCGGTCACCTTGGTCACACTATCTTCCGCAGACACATTCCAATCATAATATTGGAATCCCATATTCGTTACTTTCTCGGTAATTCGTGTCATAATTCCCGGACAAATCATACTGACTTTATTGGAAGAGCCGCCCGGAAAACGAATCATGGTGGTACGAACTCCGGTGTTCTCATAAATCAAATCTAAAATCGCATTCAGGTCCGCAAAATATGCCTCATCATTTTCATACACCACATCATAGTCATGGGTCAGACAATGTGCCCCGATAGAATGTCCCGCTTCATGTATTTTTTTATATAAAGCTGTATTTCTGGTGCCACAGACGAAAAAAGTCGCCTTTATCCCATATTTATCCAACAGTCCCAAAATATCTTCGGTATACTTTCCCGGACCGTCATCAAAGGTTAGATAAATTACCTTTCCTTCCGGATAAACCGTCTCCGGCTGTGCAACTTCCACTACCCGCTCCGCGGTGACGGTATTTCCTGCCGCATCAGCTACCGTATAAGTCAAAGTGTAGCTTCCGCACCAATTCACATCCACTTCGCCCTCGACTTGTACCGAAGCAGTCAAATCGCCGTCTCTGTCGTCCGTCGCCACAAAGCCCGGGTCTGTAAATTCTCTTCTGGCTACTACTTTTATTGAGTTTTCTCCCAAAAGTACCAACTCCGGTGCAGTAGTATCTTCCGGAAGCGGCGTCGGTTCCGGTGTTGCCGTCGGTTCCGGTGTAGAGGTAGGTTCAGGAGTTACCGTCGGTTCCGGGGTTTCCGTCACGTCCGGTGCCTCTGTCGCAATCGGTGCTTGTGATACAGTTCCCATATTTCCAGCCGGTACGTTTCCCTTTGCACACGCACCCACGCATAACATTCCCATTAATATCACCAACAACAGTTTCTTTCGTCTCATTTCCTTACATCTCCTCTGTATCTTACTCGTATCTTTTCTTCCACACCACAGTATAAACACTCTGTTTCCCTATCTCATCGTCCCTATTCTTCAATAACCTGTGCCAATTCCTCAAAGGTATTTACCTTAACCCCTGCATATTCTTCCTTGTCCCTATCAAACAATACAGGAACAATCCCCAGTTCCTGCGCCACAAGAAGATTCTTTACGGTATTATCGATAAACAAGCACTCCTCCGGCTTTTTCCCGATTCGCTCCAACGCAAGCTCGTATATCTTACGCTCCGGCTTACGACACTTTACATCCCCGCTGACAATCTTATGTGAAAAATACTTATCCAGTCCGTGATGTTCCGTAATATATGCACTCCACTCGGACACATCATTGGACAAAAGAACAAACTCATACTGCCCCGCAAACCGCTCCGCAAACGGAACAAACCCGGCATCCAAGGTCAGATGGTTTTCTATGTAATCTTTCATATGGAACTGCGGATTTTCAAAGCCAAGCATAGACAGGAAGGTATCCGAATTTATCTCACCGTTCCCGGCTTTTGTAAAAAGCTTCTCTACTCTGAATTGTCGTGTGATTCGTTCATATTCGGATTCATCAAAATGATTGTAGGTGTAGGGAATAAAATTGCCTTTGCTTTCCTCTATGATAACACCGTACATATCAAAAATCAATGTGGTAATCTTGTTCATAATTATTTCACACCTCTCTTTTATATCCGCTTAACAAAGAAAGTCTCCTCAAAATCATCTTCTTCATTGGCGTAACTTCCCACTGCCTCATAGCCCAATGCCTTATAAAACTCCGTTCCCTGCCAGTTAAAAGTATCCAAACGAATGATGTTGACGTCCTGTTCCTTCGCCTGTCGTTCCATCTCCTGCATCAGTTTTCTACCATATCCTTTACGACGATACGTCTCATCCACAAACACCGTATCCACATACAAAATCTTATACACGCTCATGTAAGCGATCAGTCCGGCAATTAACTTTCCGTCTTCTTCCAATCCGATTCGCAACATACCATCCAGACGATACTTGATGTGTCGTGCATTATATTCATCCAGATAATATCGAATTTCACATTCCTGTTCTTCCGACAAATTTATAATCTTTGGTTCCATTTATTTCTCCTTTGCAAAATCAATCTCATACCTTGTACCATGAGAAAGCAGAACACCCTCCGTCAGCTCAATCTTAAGAATACAAGTGTTTTTATCCTCAAAATTGTTATGTCCGTTATCAATCCATTCTGCAAAGACTTTTCTCATTTTCTCTGCAAGTTTTGCATTTTCCTCCAGTCCGAACCAACCTAGATTCTTCCCCTTTCCTTGCGCAGTAAACCAATCACCTGCAATGGCCACCACTGGATTTCTCTCAATCTGCTTCATTTTACCGGACAATGCGTAAGTCAATACATAAAATGCCCCGTCCTCGTAAAACGAATCTACAACACGAACGTGCGGAATGTTATTCTCCGCTGTCGCCAACGAAATCAAACTGTCCTTGCCAAAACGTTCCAATAAAATCTGCTCCGTTACTCCCGACAACTTCTCCATAAATAATTCCTCCTACGTTCACTATTTAAATCTTTACAATCTTTTGGTAAAACAAATCACCCTGTTTGCTTCTTCAAATCCCATCTTCAAATGAAATGCCAGACTGCCGGTGTTTGTAAGCTCGCAATCACTGGCAAACTCGGTACAGCCCATATCCTTTGCCCAAGCCTCGCATTGTTTTAACAATTCCTTTGCATAGCCCTTGTACCGGTAAGCTTCTTCCACAAAAATCCCTTCCAGATACCCCACCGGACTGCTGTCGGTGCCTTCCACATAGTCATGACGTAGCTGACACTGGGCAAAACCGATTGCATGCTCACCGTCATACAATAAAAACACAGCACTTTCCGGATTCGCGATAATCTCTGCCAGTTCCTCGGTTAACCCCTCTATCGTATTGTCTTCCCACATCTTTATTGCCAGCCTTGCCACGCATAACGCATCATTTACTGTTGCTTTTTTTATCATTATCCTCCGACCTCACTTTCCGGCAGTACAAACCAACTCCACTATCTTCAAGTCGCACTCATCTACATAACCGATATCCTGCTTCAAATCCCATAACATAATATCGCTCATCTCATCTTCGTCCGTAGCCTCAAAAGGTTCCAACCGCTCCACAACTCCCGTAAATACCGCCTGATAGCAAAACTCACCATTCGGTCGTTGCATACGGGAAATCCCTTTAAAGACAAGCTCTGTAACTCTTTGATGCGTCTCCTCAAACAGCTCCCGTATTGCCGCCTCTCTTGCCGTTTCCCCCGATTCAATGCCGCCTCCGCAGAACTCCCACTGCTGTCTCCATTTATTATATCCGATGATGTACTGCCCGTCCACCGTTACGATAGCAAAAGCTCCGGTTACCTTTTCATAATTTACAATCTCTTCTTCCGTAATATCCAAATGTTCCAGCAAAATCCAACCGGACTTATTCTTTGCAAGCATAGTGCACCTCCTTACCACAGTTTTTCTCCATTATCCCATACACCGGCACAACACCCTCTTATGCCTCTGTCACCAGTTTTCCGCACATATGCTCCGGATTCAAGCGAAGCAATAACGTTCTCTGCCCGGATTGCGCAATCTCTTTCTTGATATACTCTTCATCCTGTGTGAACTTGTGGCTGAGTTTCGTCGTAATATCCGCAATCATATCCATATCGTCAATAATCTCAATCGTGCCGAATATAATCACGCTTTTCACCCGATACGCCCACTCTCCATCCGGTCTGACTCCCTGATTATAGACACAAAAGGACACTTTGTTATTCTTCCGTAGCGATTCCAGACGATGCCCTATATTTCCACAGTGAAAGTAAACTTTGCCGTCTTCCTCGTTATACCAATGGTTCATCGGCATACCGTAAGGATACCCGTTATCTCCGATGACAGACAACACACCTCTGGTCTCGCATTTCAAAAGCTCCACGCACTCCTCCGTGGAAAGTTGCTTGTTTTTTCTCAATAATTCACGAAACATAACTGCCCCTTTCTACGATTTTGCCAAGGTCAGCAAAATCGTTATTCTCCTATCCGCTTTGTCATAAACACCATATCAGGAGCGGTTCCCATTCCCTGCTTGTGATAAAAATGCTCCGTGGCATCGCCCTTTGCTGTAAGCAAAATGATGTTTTTTACACCACGCTCCCGCAAACGTCTTTCCATCTCAGCAAACAATTTCGACCCGATTCCTTTTCCCCGCAGTTCATTTTTCACCCAATACTCTTTTACCTCAAACATAAGTCCATCGTAAAATTGTTCCATTGCCCCCAAAACAGCCCCGCACATCTGACCTTCCCGATATACGCATAATCCAAAAGAAATATCGGTGTGAAGCATCATATATAATCTTTTTCGTGCCGTTTCAAAGGTCCATTCATCATTCCACGGATCTGCATTGAAGGTTTCCACATAGAGCTGCGCCAGCTCATCCAAATGAGTTTCTGTCATTTCTTCGTAATGCAACTCCACAGACACACAATACGCCAATTTTGTCGGCAAATTCTCCCAAAGCGCCCTTCTCGTCTTGCTCTCTCGCATTGTTCTTAAAATCTCTACATCCGGCTCCGGATATACCACATAGGAATCCTCTTCTCCCCACTCGGGACGTATCGGAAATGCAAGTTGCTCCGTTTCTATGGAAAACTGCGCATTTACTCCTTCTTTATTTCCTCTGGCATCCAAACGAATCCACTTATCGTATTCTGCAAGGTAAACACCGTTCAGGCCATGATAAATCAAAACCGGTGCCGTTTCATCGTCCAAAATCAGCTTTTGGTAGCAGAACCCACACGGAATCCCTTTCCTTCGAAGCAGTGCCGCCAAAAGATGAGACTTTGCAAAACAAATCCCGTGCCCCGCTGCCAATACTTCCGACGCACTGCAAGTAATCACATCTTCACCCGCATCTGCGGAATGCGAAATTTTATCTCGAACATACTCGTAGGCATTCTTTATGTAGTCCAGTGAATCCTTTGCCCCGGCAAACAACTCCTCTGCCAGATTGGATATCTCTTTTGAGGTATAGTCAAGGATGTCACTTGATTCCAGGTATTTCTCTATATTGTTTGTGTATGGACTTATCATGTTACCCTCCTTATTTCAAAAGAACCCTCATATTATGATACTTCGATACAACATCCTGAAACCCTACCGCTTTGTACAAATGATATCCGTCCTCCGTTGCTTTCAGTTCCACCACACTGAGTTCATTTTTCTTTGCATCTTCCAATAACACATTCATCAACTGTTTTGCATAGCCTTTTTTCCTATACTCCGGCTTCGTATAAACATTCAGTACCGTTCCGGTTTTTCCTGTCATAAATGCCGGACTCATAGGCTTCTCGACTACCAGCAAAAACGCACATGCAAGAATCTCTTCCGCCTCTTTTGCGACATAGACAAATAAATCCCGATTCAGATGCTTTCTAAAATACTGTGGCAAAACTTCTTTCAGTCTCTGCAAATCAGCTTCCGATATTGTCCCTAAATCCTCTTTCAAATAGGCAATTCGAAGTTCTACTAACCCACTTATTTCTTTTTCAGATGCTTTATCAATTACCATGTCCCTCAAAACTTCCTTTCACGCTATTATTGAAGCTCTGCCTTTTCCTCATAAATCTCCATTCTCACCGTGTCCAGTACATGCACACTGCAATTTGACACCGGAACCGGCTTTTTCATATTACTCCACTCCATATTCTTTACCAAGTGATACACCACGTTGATAACACCTCCGTGGGTTACCACCAACACATTCTCCTCTGAGTCTTTACATTCGATTAAGAATGTCTCAAACCACGTCTTTATCCTTACAAAAAATTGATTGGGACTTTCACCTTTCGGATAGCACTCGTCCTCTTTAAGCGTACTCCAAAACAAGCCCGGATATTTCTTAAGTGCCTCCTCATTCCGCATTCCTGCCAGTTCTCCGTTATCCGCTTCCCGAAGTCTTGCATCGGTTGTCACCATCAGTTTCAGTTCTTTCGCAAGAATATCCGCAGTCTCTTTTGCACGGTGTAAATCACTGGATACTATCTTTCTTATGTCGAATTTCGCATTCTTTTCCTTTAAATAAATTCCAAGCTGTTTTGCCTCTTCCACACCTTCCGACACCAATCCAAGGCTACTCCAACCGCCCCGATAATTTTCATCATCTTTCCCGTGTCTGACAAAGAATATCTTCATAATCTATCCCCTAATCTTCAAACAAGTTATACTTCCGAATCTCTACACAGTCTTCACCATCAAAACAAAACTGCACCACCCAAGGCATCAATCCTCTGATTTCCTCAAACTGCGCATGTCCGAAAGTTTTATCATAATAATTTATCATCGTGCTTAATGCCGTTCCATGGCTCCCCACAACAACATTCTTTCCGGCATATTTTTTGAATACATCCTTCAATGCTCTGATGTTTCTTTCCTGAACTTCCAGTAAACACTCTCCGTCCGAAAGCTTAAAGGAAAAATCCTCCCACTGTTTTTTGCAAAATCCTTTAAAATCCTCAATCCAACAATTGTCAATCCGGCGTTCCTTGAAATCCTCTACAATTTCAATCTCCAACCCCTTCCGTTTCGCAAACTCACGTACCGTATCCACCGCCCGCTTAAACGGACTGGACAAAACCGCATCAATCTGTTTGTCCTGTAAAAATGCCGTCACCAAAGACCTGTCCTTCAGACCCTTTTCCGAAAGTTCTCTGGTCATATCATCATGATTGTCATAGTTCGGTTCTGCGTGACGAATAAAGTAAACGTTTGTCATTCTACGTTCATCCTTTCCCTGATATACGTGAACTGTCGGTTCAGCAGTTCCACATCTACATTTTCCTCATCATCAAAGGCCACACCCTCTGTCGTAACGTCTCCGTCATATCCGGTACTTCTTTTGTCTTTACATTCTCCGAAAATCAAGCCTCTCAAACTTCTTTCCGTTCGGTAATTCTTGTTCCAGTCTTTCTACCTTTCGATACCCAATCTCAGTCATACCATTTACCAATGCATCCTCTTCCATCTGATGATGTACCGTTTCCAAGCAATCAAAAGCATGCAAATACGGAGAATCCGACACAAAAGAACTACCGGTGTTGATTTGAATGATACAGGAAACATACTCCGGTGCAACAAGTTTTACCACCTTTTGAAAACAGTCATAACCAATGTATTCCACCAATAAATTTGCCACAAGCAAATCCGACTGTGGCAATCGCAAATCATCCGTCAACAAATCTACGCAAATAGGTTCAAACACTTCGCCTAAACTACTGTATCGATTAACACATTCTGCAAGAAAGTTTTGATTTACATCTACTCCGTATACCTTTTTAATCCTGTTTGTATCAATGTGTTCCAGTCCGTTTCCACCTGCAACACCGAGAAGCATAATGCTCTCCATATCGTAGGTTGCAAACTGCTCCCGCATCATTTCATTCAATACCTGGAGCTGATACACACTGTCCAGACTCATGTGGTTTTCGTAATCGTTAAGATTAATATTCTCCCAAGGATTTTTCATATTTACCGCCTTAACCTATCTTCTCTCTGACATATGTAACCTGCCGGTTCACCATCTCCACATCCACAATACCTTCGCTGTTAAAAGCCGTTGCTTCCAGAGTATAATTCCCTTCATAACCGATTTCCCGGATAAAAGCAAAGAAGCGTTCAAAATCCAACTTACCTGCTCCGATTGGCAGGGTTCTTAAATTTCCCCAGTCCATATATCCGCCGTTATAATCGTTCACATGGTAATGGCAGATATGACCTTCCTTCCAAAGCCACTCATACTCCTTCTCATACAACAAATCAAGCTGTTCGTGGAACGCCGCCATTTTCGTATCAAATACAAAGCGAATATCCGGATACGTCTCCCGAAGCTCGCATAAATGCTTCATCGGATTCTCCACATTACATACCACATTTTCAATACCAAGTACAAGGCCATAGGAATCCGCAATCTCACGAAGACGCGGATATGCCGCGAGATTACTCTGAAAATTAGAATCCGAGATGCGTCCGCTCCACAAATGTAGTACCAACTTTTCGGCTCCTATACTCTTCGCTAAATCACAGTTCATCTCAAAACGACGGAATGCCTCGGAAAGCTCCTCTTCGTTTCCCTTACTCAGGTACTCTCCGATACTCTTTTCACAGTGAAATACCGGAATATACAGCTTCAGTCTTTGTAAAAACACCTTTATCTCTTCTATCTGCTCATACCAACTCGAATACATCATAAACTCAAACCCGTCACAGGTCAGTTGCTTTGATAAAAACTCTAATAATTTGTAATCCCTTCCGTTCGGTATCCCGATAAGTGCTCCCGTGGAACATAAAATTTTCTTCATATGGTTTCTCCTTTATTCCTCTTCAAACAATAATTTATGTTCCATATCCTCTTGATACTCCCCATCAATCAGCACATACTTCACCCCATGCCTCTCGCACTCCGCTAATACTTCCGCATTGTCTCGCAACACCGTTTCCATCGTACAATCCGAATCATCCAATCGTTCCTCTATCACACTTGCGAACTTCTTAATCTCCGCAAAATGCGCCCGAATGTACTTCTCGCTCATCACAAGACACAGATACCGAATATCCTTTAAATACTCCGGTTCAAAGCTCTTCTCCCAATCAAAAGGAATGTAACACCCCTCTACAATCATATTCTGATTATTTTCAATGGCAGTCTTAATCATTTCCCGCACAATCGGCCAAAGGTAACCAGTCAACGCACCATCATCACTGCACGGTGTCAGTGTGGTCTGTCCGCTGCGAATCAGTCCCATTTTGATATGGTCAATGGAAACATACGGGTAATGATAGTTTTCCAACAGTTTCTGTGCCAAAGCGGTCTTTCCCGTATGGGAAGCGCCGGCGATCAATAGAATCATATGTATTCCTCCTCAAAAGTTCCGCATAACATTCCGTCTAAACTCTGTTCTCTCCCTGTAAATATTCTCCGAAAAACTCCAAATGTAACTCCGCCAGTCTCCGATGCATCTCGCATCCGTCCATCTTTCCCACCACCGTCCTTGCTTTTACGGAATCCGGTTCATACATAAACTTTAAGTCCGTAAATCCCGCATGTGACATTCCTTCAAAGGTTTCAAACCGCACCGGTGCAACAGTATCCAGAAGTGGCTTTAATTCAAAATTCCGGTTCATTTTGCTTCCGATTTGTAAGAAAGGCTTTTTCATTACCATCCCCGTATAATCCCCGAATACACCGCCGTCGATATTCGCTCCACAGGTAACCTCGTCGGAATACTGACAAAGCCAATACGCCACATTTCCACCGAAGGAATGTCCGGTGGCTCCGATTCCTTTTGAGAAATCGATTCGCTCCCCATAAGACTTTTTCAACATCTCAATGACACAAAGGCTGTCCTTTCCCCACTCCGGCAAGCGGCCCAGCATAAATCCCATATACTTCTTTTGCAACTCATCAAAATAGGCATAAACCTCCGATTGTTCCGCATCCATCCGCACCAGCTTCATCTGGGCAAAAAAAGATTTTATCCCGCCGGTCTGGATTTTGATTTCTTTATCATACAAGACAACCGTTCCGTCGTCAAATTCACAAATCGCCGCCTCATAAGCATGTCCGATGGCCGCCACAATATACCCATTCGAGGCCAATTCACAGCAAAGCAAGGCGTTCCCTTCCACGCAGCCGCTTCCGTACCCGTGACTATACAGTACAAGCGGAAACTTTCCTTCCGCCTGCAGTACTTCTATATAACACTCCGGGCGCACCAAACGCTCCGGTATCTCCTTCACAAAACATGCCTTTTTCAAAGCTTGCACACGTTCTGTGGACAGTTCCATCCGCGCTTTCCCTTCTGTTGCTTCCTTATCCACCGGATAAAACAGACGTACCTCCAGTCTGCGCGGACCCTTCTTCGGTCCCAATACTTCTTCTCTGGAATCGTCGGTTACGGTAAAACGCTCCGTACCTACCGCATAGGTGCCGGTAATGTAATTTGGTAATGTGATACTCATTTTTTCTCCCTCTCTATTTTTTCTTTTGTCCACGCATCAATATGGGCTTTCAGCCCCTTCATATACTCCGAAAACTGTACCTCATCCGCACCATAGTTCAATTGTAACTCATATTCCAACGGAAGCCAGGAAGAAATATCTGCCTCGTTATGCTGAATGACCGCTTCCATCTTATCCAGAGCCTTGTAAAGCTTTGCTTCCTTTGTCTGTAACGCGCTCATTTCCGCCAATAAATTCTGAAACTGCTTTTTCTGTACCTCAGGAAATGTCTCCACCCAGTCTGCATAGACCATATCCTCTTTTACAGAATCCGCATCCGTTTTATCAAAGGTAGCAATATCTCCGGTAAACGCCTCACCCAAATCATGAATTAAGCACATCTGTATTACTTTATTGATGTCTGTATTCGGAAACTCATCCGCAAGTAACATTGCCATCAAAGCCAAACGCCAACTGTGTTCTGCCACACTTTCCCTTCTGCCGCTTGACGTGTCGGAATGTCTTGTATTACATTTCAATTTCTCTGCCACCGATAAAATCGATAAAAATTCATTATACTGCATTCGCTTCTCCCTCCTCAGTATTTCATACATCCCCTTGTTATTTTACGATTTATGTATTCCATACGAAATCGCATCTATACATATCCCTTCTTTCTCGTATTTTTCCTTTATGACTCCTTCACATTGAAAACCGCACTTTTTCAATACCTTCTCTGATGCAGTATTTCCCACGAATACATCTGCACACACCCGGTTCAATTCCAGTTCTTCAAAGGCATATCGAAGAACACTCCTTACCGTCTCTGTCATAAGGCCTTTGCCCCAATGGTGCGGAGCCAATAGGTACGAGGTTTCCGCGGACCCGGCTTGCTCGTCCACGTTATGAAGATTCGTAAAACAATGCGCTCTGCTTCCAAAGTGCGTGTACCTAAATGTTTCATACCACTTCCTCCCCAATACCATCTTATCCCAAATACGACATATCACTCATCCTCTTCACAAACCGTTTTCCTTCATTATTCACAAACATATAGGATACGCCGCCTGCCAAACCAAACAGTTCACAGGTATTAATTGCTTCCACGTCCATTCCTAAAAACATAGCATTAAATACACTGAGCAAATCTCCGTGAGACACAAGAATAATATTCTCCTCATCGTTTGCCATAATCTCATCAAAAAAAGGCTTTAACCTGTTCCACTCGTCCCTTCTACTCTCCGCATCCGAAAACAAACGGTCATCCACGGTTTTCTCCTGACATTCCAAGTTTTCACGAAGCCACTGCACCGACTTTCCGCAACACTTACCCAAATTCCGTTCTCTCAGTTCCGTCTTTAACACCGGCTCAAGTCCAAGATGTCTTCCCACATATTCCGCCGTCTGCTTTGCCCGCAATAAATCCGAGGAATACATGACAAAATTTCTCCCCGCAAGCTCCGTTTTTAACTTCTCTCCGATCTTCTCTGCCTGTGTCACACCAAGCTCAGACAGTTCCCAATTCGTCCAAGACCCCACCATACCGTTAGTATGGTGAACTGACTGAGTGTGTTGAATTGTGATAATTGTTTTCATACGCCACCTCCGTTTAACATTAAAATCTTAGAACCCATTATACCACATTCTCCCTTTTGCTCCTACTACTTTTTCTACATTTTTTCATAAAATAACACCCTCATAAGCCATGCCTATGAGGGTGTATCTCTTCAAACTTTTTTACTGTACTTCCTTGGAAAGCAACTCAATTGCCTTCTCAATACGTCTTAAGCTCTCGTCCTTACCGAGGATAGCCATAATCTCGTAAGCACCGCCCGGAGTCATCTGCTTACCGGAAACTGCGGTACGAACCGGCCACAAGCCCTGACCGTTCTTGATTTCCTTCTCCTGCACATAGCCCATTAAAAGTGCTTCGATTGCCGGAACGCTGTAATCATTAAGCTCCGCAAGACGCGGCAACAAATCCTTTAATACGCCAAGGGAAGACTCCTTGGTGGTCTTCATCTTCTTGTGAACGTACATCTCGGTATCGTACTCCGGAAGCTCCTCAAAGAAATCAATGTGACCTGCGATATCCAGTAAGGTCTCGATTCTGGTCTTAACAAGATCTGCAATTGCCTTCTTGTCGTACGGCTTCGTCACTACCTCGTCAATATACGGCATTGCCAGCTCATAATACTTTTCGCTGTCCATGCGCTTTAAATACTCGCCGTTCATCCAACGAAGCTTCTGCATATCGAATACAGCCGGAGACTTGCTGATGTGAGTGTAATCGAACTGCTCGATCAACTCCTCCATGGTCATAATCTCTTCGTTGTTCGTCGGGCTCCAACCAAGAAGTGCGGTAAAGTTTACGATAGCCTCCGTTACAAAGCCTTGCTCCAATAAATCCTCAAAGGAAGAATGTCCGCTTCTCTTGGAAAGCTTCTGATGCTCCTCGTTGGTAATCAGCGGAACGTGAACATAGGTCGGCTCTTCCCAACCGAAAGCCTGGTAAAGTCTCGTATACTTCGGCGTAGAGGAAAGGTACTCGTTACCGCGAACAACATGGGTAATACCCATCAAATGGTCATCAATTACATTTGCAAAGTTATAGGTCGGAAAACCGTCGGACTTAATGAGAATCATATCGTCTAACTCCGCATTCTCTACGGTAATGGTGCCGTAATTGGCATCGGTAAAGGACGTAGTGCCCTCCGTCGGGGTATTCTGACGGATCACGAACGGCAAACCGTCCGCTAAGTTCTTCTCGATTTCCTCTTTCGACAAGTGTAGACAATGCTTGTCGTACTTGGTAATCTCCTTATCCTCGGAACCCTCTACGGAAGCCTTCAAAGACTCCAGACGCTCCTTGGTACAGAAACAGTAATACGCTTCGCCCTTTTCTACCAACTGCTTTGCATACTCCATGTACAGACCGCTCTTTACACGCTCACTCTGTACATACGGACCGCAGCCCTTGTCCTTATCCGGACCTTCATCATGCAAAAGACCGGTCTTCTCCATGGTACGATAAATAATATCTACGGCACCCTCTACCAAACGGCCCTGGTCCGTATCCTCAATTCTTAAAATAAAGTCACCGCCCGCATGCTTTGCCACCAGGTACTCATACAATGCGGTTCTTAAATTCCCCACATGCATTCTGCCTGTCGGGCTCGGTGCAAATCTGGTTCTGATTTTCATAACATTACTCCTCCGGCATATCCCAGTTATGGTAAACTTCCTGAACGTCATCGTCCTCGTCAAGTAAATCGAGAAGCTTGTTCATGCTCTTAATATCCGCCTCACTGGAAAGTTCACCCCAAGTCTGCGGAATCATGGTTACTTCTGCGGAAACCATTGCAATACCTGCTGCTTCCATTGCTTCACGAACTTCGCTGAAAGCATCCGGATCGGTAAGAATCTCGTAACTGTCTTCCTCTTCCACAAAATCATCCGCGCCTGCGTCAAGAGCGGTCATCATAAGCTCGTCCGCATCCCCGGAGTAATCTTCCTTTGCCACGATAATCTGACCCTTCTGGTCGAACATAAAGGATACGCAACCGGTGGTTCCCATGTTACCGTTCCCCTTGGTGAATGCGTTACGCACATTTGCTGCGGTACGGTTCTTGTTATCCGTAAGGGCATCTACGATGATTGCGATACCGCTCGGACCGTAGCCTTCGTAGGTAACCTTTTCGTAATTGACACCGTCTCCGTCGCCGGCAGCCTTCTTAATGCTGCGGTCGATGGTGTCGTTCGGCATGTTGTTTGCCTTTGCCTTTGCAATAACATCCTTTAACTTACTGTTATTATTCGGGTCCGGACCGCCTTCCTTTACGGCTACGGCAATTTCACGGCCGATACGGGTAAAGATTTTACCCTTTGCTGCATCGTTCTTTTCTTTCTTGTGCTTAATGTTTGCAAATTTGGAATGACCTGACATAACTTTTATCTCCTTTTTTAATCACTTATTCTTTTATCGCCGGTTAAGCGATGTAATTTCTCCATTACCGCATCCGTTTCCTTTTCGGTACGGATGGCACACATAATCGTATCGTCTCCCGCAATACAGCCTACAATACCGTCTACCTGAAGCGCATCCAACGCCGCAGCCGCCGCCATTGCCATGCCCGGAACCGTCTTTACCACCAGAATATTCTGGGCCTTTGCCATGGAAACAAAAGAATCCCGTAAAATACGTGCATACTTTTCATTCATTTCGGAATTATGGGAACGAAGTACAATGTACTTCTGGCGGTCCAAATCTATCGCAACTTTTGTAAGTTTCAGTTCTCTGATATCTCTGGAAATCGTCGCCTGAGTCACCGCAAAGCCCGCATCTTTTAAAAGCTCCCCTAATTCCTCCTGGGTTTCGATTTCATTTTTTTCTACTAACTCAATAATCTTATTCTGTCTCGCTGTTTTCATTCTTTTTTCTCCGTCTACAAAATCTCTTGATTTCCCAGCTTCCTATGTAACGCATCAAAAAAACTGTTTTCGTTTAACTGAATAAAATATGCCTTCTTTCCGGACTTACGAATTACAATCTTATCTTCTGCCGAAAGATCCTTGGCACGTTGACCGTCTAAAGTTAAAATAGCTTCTTCGTCCTGGGTCTTTTTCTCCTCCCGGATTACAATATGAAGCTCGTCCTCTGCCGAAAGTAAAATACTTCTGGCACTTAAAGAGTGCGGACAAATCGGCGTAATAAGAAAAAGTTCCGTCTTCGGAGCCACCACCGGTCCCCCCGCAGACAAATTGTAACCGGTAGACCCTGTCGGTGTAGCAACAATGACACCGTCTCCCCGGTAATTGCAAACCGGTTTTCCGTTTACGGATATTCCAACACTGATAATTCGCGAAAAACCGTTCCGGGTCAGTACCACGTCATTTAACGCCGTACCGAATACGGTTCCGTCTACAGACGCCTCTAACATCATACGTTCTTCAATGCAATACTCGCCCGCAATCAGGGAATCCAATGCGGTTCTTGCTTTTCCGGAATCCGCATGGGTTAAAAATCCAAGGTTTCCCGTATTAATGCCGAA
This sequence comes from Lachnospiraceae bacterium, assembly GCA_017503735.1. Taxonomy (GTDB): domain Bacteria; phylum Bacillota; class Clostridia; order Lachnospirales; family Lachnospiraceae; genus SIG307. The sequence goes on along the minus strand of JAFVSN010000052.1, from coordinate 115,264 downwards.
TACCGGAATCTTTTTTTCCGCCAGCTTCCGTGCCACGTGGATCAGTGTTCCGTCTCCTCCCAGCACTACAGCACATTCCATGTCGTCCTGCAAGACCGGTTCATAAGATGTTTTTTCCGAAAAATCGTCCAAAAGTACAACGCAGTCTATTCCTCTGCCACAAAAGAAACTACGTACCCGTTCTGCCCGTTCCGCAGCTGTTTCTTTTACCGCATTGGCAATCACACATACCTTTTTCATCTGCAGAACCCCTCCTGTCCGACAAAATAAGTAGTTATAGTCTACATCAAAACGAGGGGAAAGTCAATCATAATCCCCGATTTCCCTGTCATCACAGCTCTACACCTGCAAGAATACCTCGCTACTTCTCAAGCACTGCGTGAGCCTCCTTTGTAATGCGGTCCGCCTGCTGTATAAGCGCGTCCGCTTCCGGGGACAACGGCATTACGGAAAACGCTGCATCGATTTCTTCCGTCTCCTCGTCACACTCTGCCTCCGACACCTCCGCCGATACACCGGTGCACTGTTCCTTCGTCTTTTCCATATACAAAAGATATTCGATATTCCCTTCCGGTCCCCGGATCGGTGAAAAGGAAAGTCCCAACATCAAAAATCCCAAAGAATCCGCATAACGGATGACTTGCTCGATAACCTCTAAATGGGTCTCCCGCTCACGTACCACTCCTTTTTTGCCCACTTTCTCACGACCGGCTTCAAACTGCGGCTTAATCAGACACACAATCCGCGCTCCTACCTTCATCAAGTCATATACCGGTGCCAGCACCTTGGTAAGAGAAATAAACGCCACATCGATGGATACGAAATCCACCTGTTCCCCGATATCTTCCGGAGTCACATAGCGGATATTGGTCTGCTCCATGGATACCACCCGTTCATCGGTACGCAATTTCCACGCTAACTGATTGGTTCCCACATCCACCGCAAACACTTTTACGGCACCGTTTTGTAACATACAATCCGTAAAGCCGCCCGTGGAAGACCCTACGTCCATACATACTGCACCGGAAAGAGTCACTCCGAACTCATCCACTGCCTTTTCCAACTTAAATCCGCCCCGGCTTACATATTTCATTGCCATGCCACGGAGTTCTATCTCTGCACTTTCGGAAACATTCGTCCCGGCCTTATCTTCTCTTACGCCGTCCACAAACACGTTGCCCGCCATAATATAGGCCTTTGCCTTTTCTCTGGATTCCGCCAGATTCCGCTTTACCAAAAGCACGTCCAATCGTTCCTTTTTCTTTTCTGCCATTCTTACTCCTCCGTCAATTCCCCCGATAAAAGGCTCTGACATACTCCGCAACTTTTTCTGCTGTCAACCCGTACTTTTCCCGCAATACCTCCGGGTCTCCATGCTCTATATAGTGATTCGGAAGCGCAATATTCTTTAGCTGTACTTTTTTTCCGCATTCCGCATAATATGCCGCCACCTTTTCTCCGAAACCTCCATCGTGAATGTTCTCCTCCAGCGTTACAATTACTCTGTGCTTTTCTGCCACATCATCCAAAAGATCGGTATCGATCGGAGAAACAAAACGCATATTGATTACAGATACACGATACGCACCTTCTCTTAACAGGGTTCTGACTTTACATGCAACTTCAACCATACTTCCTACCGCTAACAGTGCAATTTCGTTTTCCTCATATAATATCTCAGCTTGCCCGTACACAAGCGGCAAACGCTTCGGTTCCGTAATCTCACAGGCTTCCCCCCGCGGATAACGCAACGCTACCGGTTTCTTTAACCGTATCGCAAAGGAAAGCATTTCTTTTAATTCCGTAGCATCCCGCGGTGCCATTACCGTCAATCCCGGGACATGGGAAAGATAGGAAAGATCTAAAATCCCCTGATGGGTCTCCCCGTCATTTCCTACAATGCCTGCCCGGTCAACCGCAAACACTACCGGTAACTCTCCTACACACACATCATGTACAATCTGATCATAAGCCCGTTGCAAAAATGTAGAATATACGGCTACCACCGGAGAAAACCCGCCTGCCGCCAAACCTGCCGCAAAGGTTACCGCATGTTCTTCCGCTATTCCCACATCAAAAAATCGTTCCGGATACCGCTTCGCAAAGGCATCCAGCCCTGTTCCTTGCGGCATTGCTGCCGTAATGGCCGTTATCTTCTCATGTTCTTCCGCCAATTCACAGATTGCATCCGAAAAAACAGAGGTGTAACTTTTCTCTTTTAAGGTTTTTAAGCCCTTTCCCGTCTTTATATCAAAAGGATCTACCCCATGAAACGCACTGGGATTCTCCTTTGCATACTCATACCCCTTTCCCTTTTCCGTCACCACATGGACAAGCACCGGCTTATTTGCCGCAAAGGCTGTTTTAAACGCCCGTACCATCAATTCGATATTATGCCCGTCAATGGGACCCACATAGGTAATCCCCATATCTTCAAAAAACATACTTGGAACAATAAAATGCTTAATGGAATCCTTGGAGCGTTTCAATCCGTACACCACCTTGGTGCCGAATTTGGTTTTCCGCAGTGTCTGCTCCAAATCATCCTTAAACTCCACGTATTTTACATTGGTACGCACTTTTCCCAAATACGCCGCCATTCCTCCGATATTTTCCGAAATGGACATCTGATTGTCATTTAAGACAATCAACATATTGGAACGGCTTCCGCCGATATTGTTTAATGCCTCATATGCCATTCCGCCGGACAGGGCACCGTCTCCGATGACCGCCGCCACACGATACTTTTCTCCCGCCAAATCCCTTGCCGCAGCCAGACCCGCCGCTGCGGAAATAGAGGTGGAACTATGACCGGTATCAAAGGCATCGCATTCACTTTCTTTCCGCTTCGGAAACCCGCTTAACCCTTCATAGGCACGCAAAGTCTCAAAATGATTCTTCCGTCCGGTTAATATTTTGTGAGTATACGCCTGATGTCCCACATCAAAAATCAACTTGTCCTTCGGAAAATCCATGGCAAGGTGCAGTGCCATCGTCAGCTCCACCGCACCCAGATTCGATGCCAGATGTCCTCCGGTCTTACTGACACTGCGAACCAAAAACCCCCGGATTTCTTTTGCGAGCTTTGCATACTCTTTTTTATTCACTTTTTTAATATCATTCGGTTCGTTGATTCGTTCCAGTAATCCGCTCATTTCGACATCCTCCGATATTCCGTCGTCCTCTTATCTCTTTCTTTAGTATTCTCTTGCACAAAGTGACCATAACAATTCTTTTAAAAACACATTCTCATACGGAAGGGTTTCCAATAGCTCCACCGCATGCTTTGAAAAATCCCGTACGGATTCTTCCGCTTTTTCGATTCCCATAAGAGAAACATACGTATTCTTTTCATTCTTTTCATCACTGTGAAGAGGTTTTCCCAGCTTACTCTCATCCCCGATGACATCTAAAATATCATCTTTAATCTGAAAGGCAAGGCCCACGAAAACACCTACCTGTTCCAAAACCGAAAGTTCCGCATCCGTTGCACCCGCTAACGCTGCTCCCGCCATCAATGCACCGCATAATAGTGCGGAGGTCTTCCGTTCATTAATGTAATCCAGAAGCTCCTTGGTCTGCGGTTTTCCGGTCCAAAGAAGATCTACGGTCTGTCCCGCAATCATCCCTCTGACACCGGCTTTCTTTGCCAGTATTCCCATGGCTTTCGCAGCATTTATTCCTTGTTCACATACCGCATCACTCATAACCTCAAAAGCATAATTTAAAAGCCCGTCTCCCGCCAGTATCCCCATGGCCTCGCCGTACTTTGCATGGGTGGTCAACTTTCCTCTGCGGTACATATCGTTATCCATGGCAGGCAAATCATCATGCACCAAAGAATAGGTATGAATCATCTCCAGTGCCGCCGCAAAAGGACGTGCTGCGTTATCCTTGCCTCCGAACATTCTGTAGGCTTCCAATAAAATCATAGGGCGGAGACGCTTTCCTCCTACTTCCACACTATAATTCATTGCTTCGTAAAGGACCTTCTCCTTGCCGGATTCTTCCGGAAGAAACTCCTTCAGAAACAAATTGATTTCTTCTGTTTTTTGCTGTTTGATTTGTTCAAAGTCCATCAGGCTTCCTCCAAAATCTGCAACTCTTTCTCTACGGTATCCACCGCAGCATTACATTCCTTTAACAACTCCATCCCTCTGCGGTATTTTGAAAATGCCTCTTCTAACGGCAACTCCTGCACTTCCAATTCTGCGGTAACAGCCTCTAACTCCGCAAAAAGCTCCTCTAAGGTACGCTTCGGTTCCGCTTTCCCTGCGGACTTTTTTACTGTCTTCTTTTCTGCAGCCGTTGTCTCTTCTGCTTTTGTCATACCGTCACCCCTTTCTGCCCTCTATTTTTCCGTTTGTTCCACCCGTGCGGTAAAAGCTCCGTCTGTTAATGTTACCCGTACCGTATCCTGCGGTTTCACCTGATTCACCGAAGTCAGCGGCTTATTGTCTTTTGCTGTAACAAAGGCATATCCGCCGGATAATCTTGCCGCCGGTGATACCGCATGCAGTCTGCCGGCCAACAACTCCAAACGATGTTTGTTCCGTACCAGATGCCGGTTCATCGCGGTATCCATACGTTCTCCCGCATAAACAAGCTGTAGCTTCTTCGCCTTTAACGCTCCCGCCGGACCTACCCGTAACAACTTCTCGTTATAATTCTCTATCTTTGTCCGTGCCGCTTCGATTCTGCGACACATGGAATAAGTCAAATCGGTATGAAAGGCCGCCAGCCCTTCCTCCAACACTCTGTATTCGAACACTGCCAATTCTGCTGCGGCGCTTGGAGTAGGTGCCCGTAAATCTGCCGCAAAATCCGTCAGTGTAACGTCTACCTCATGTCCCACCGCACTGATCACCGGAGTTTCACACTCCGCCACGGCCCTTACCACAACTTCTGTATTGAATGCCATTAAGTCCTCGGCACTGCCGCCACCCCGTCCGATAATAATCACATCCGGGTGCATCGCATCCAGCTTCCGAAGGGCTCTTTTGAGACTCTCCGGTGCCGACTCTCCCTGCACCTGGGCAGGCTGTAACATAAGCTGTACATAGGGATTTCTCCGGTTTGCAATCTGCACAATATCCCGGATTGCAGCTCCGGTCTGTGCCGTCACGATACCCACGCGCCATGCATACGCCGGAATCGGCTTTTTCCGCTCCGCATCAAACAACCCTTCTGCCGCCAGACGACGTTTTAACTCCTCGATCTGTTCAAACATCTGACCGGCGCCGTCCTTTTCGATTGCTTCCGCATAAAGCTGATATTTTCCGTCCCGTTCATACACCTGCATACTGCCATATACAATGACACCTTGTCCTTCTTGCAAACGAAAGGACATATTCCTACAGGCACTCGCAAACATGACACAGGCAAGCTGTCCCATTTTATCCTTAACCGTAAAATACAGATGTCCCGAAGAATGATATTTACAGTTGGATACCTCGCCTTTCACCGCAAGGTATCGCAACCTGTCATCCCTCAAAAACATCTGTTTAATATACGCATTCACCTGACTGACCGAAAAAACCGGTTGGTTCATTCCGCGCCTCCTCGTAAACTTACGCTTCCACTAACTTTGCCAATACACCGTTAATAAAACCGGCGGACGCATCTGCACCGTACTTCTTTGCCAATTCTACCGCCTCGTTTATCGCAACTTTCTCCGGTGTCTGTTCATCGTAACGCATTTCGTACAATGCCATACGAAGAAGCGTCAGTTCCACCTTTCCGATACGGTTTAATTTCCAACCGCTGGCTGCTTTAGCAAGTACCGCATCAATCTCGTCGCGATGACTGCAAATATCGTAAAAACGCGCCTTTACTTCATCCGCATCGGTTCCCTCCGGCAAGGTCAGGAAGCGATAACGGGCCGGTTCTCCCTGCTCATCATCCGTCAGTTCAATCCCTTCAAAATAAAGAGTTAACTGCTCCTCCATTTCCTCCGCCTCATGAAAATCCTTACGGAATAACAGTAAAAAAGTATGTTCTCTTAATTCACGCCTTGTCATAAAACTCTCCCTTATCTTGTGGTATTGGTATCTACTCCGACAATATGAACATTAACAACTCCAACGGAGAGACCAACCATATTTTCAATGGCGCTCTTTACCTTCTCCTGAATCGCTTTACAAGTCTTCGGAATGCTGTATCCGTAGCGCATTTGAACAGACAATTCTACTGCCACGCCGCTTTCCTCCAATTTAATGCGGACTCCCTTTGTCAGATTCTTCATACCTAATCTTCCGACCAACTCATTGGTTACATTTCCCTGCATTGCAAAAACGCCTTCTACTTCCGTTGCCGCAAGTCCGGCAATCGTTGCAATCACATCGTCTGCTATCATCACTTCTCCAATGGAGGAAACTTCCTTTGAAGACCAGTTCAAATTTTTGTTTTCATTTTCTCTCGCCATAGTACTGCCTCCGTTCCTTACCTACATCAAACAAACTACAGATGCTGCAATTTATCTCAATTATATATAGTATACCATTTATTTTATAAATTGAAAAGCCTTTTTCTTAGGAATTCCAAAACTAATCTTCCTGTACCGCCGCTGTAATTACTATATTTTCTGCCATGGCACCGGTTTTTCTCATCACAATATCTTCAATCTGAGCAATCTGACGATCTGTTACTTCCGTAGCATTTATCACAACATCTACTTCTTCCCCCACAATATTAACGACAGAATCCATAAATCCCTTTGCTTCCAGCAATAATTCCGCAGCCTGCTCTTTTTCGGAAATTTCCGTCATTTCAAGCAACACATCAATTGCTTCCTGTTTCTGTTCCTCGGATAAGCTGTCATCTCCCAACATATCCATTAAGATCTCTTTATTCTTTGCTCTTGTCTGCTCACGATTCAACTTCGCATTTACCGCATAATCCCCACGAATCGTGGTACTTACCAAAACAGCTTCTCCCGGATCACTTTCTGCATCACTTAATTTCGCAACATCCGTACTTTCTACACCTTCCGCAGATACGGTCTGAGCCTGACTGTTTTCTGCCGCTGCAAGAGACTGTCCTGCCATGTCTTCGTCCGAAATATCCGTCGAGTAATCTGCAAAGTCTCCTGCCGTAATCTCGTAATGGCCCCCTGTACTGTTTGCTTGTGTAGCGTCTGCAGAGTCCACTCCGTTTGCGGTTTCCCCTGACATCTGTAAATAACCTGCAACAGCAAGCATCAATGCCAATGCGGTAATAATTACCTGATTTTTCTTAAAAATATTTTTCATACTTACCTCCGACTAATCCTTTATTATCTTCACCTTATGTGCCGGAACATCAAATAATGCCTGTACCGCCTCCGTTATAGCAAGTACTGCGTTCCCTTCCGCTCCGGATAACACTACTACCACACCCTCAACTTCCGGTGTCAGTTCTTTTGTTAAATAAGGTACCTCACTTGTCAGTACCGTGCTTTTTTCTTCTGTGTTTTTCTGCGAGTTCCGTACTCCACCGTTACCGTCCTGCTCTTCTAACCGTTCCGAATTTGTCGTCACATCCTGTAACACTACTTTTTCTGCGGTTGACTTTACGGTAATCACAACGTTTGCACCGGTAACTCCTTTTATCTTCAGCAACATCTCTTCCAGTTTTGTTTCCATGCGTTCCGCATATTCTTCCGTAGGTGTTTCGATTCGTACCGCGGCCGAGCCGGCATCTACCGCCTTTTCATCTTCCTTTTCCTTATGAAATAAATCAGGCACGGATAAAAGCAAAAGCAGCACTCCCGCCGCAAGAATAATCGCCCATTCCTTCATTCCGGGTTCTTTTTTTTGCTTTTTATCCATCTTGCCCCTCCTTGATACTAACATATATATTACCCTCTTCCAGATTATAGAAGTCCGCCAGTTTGTCCTTTATTCGAATTTCTTCCGCACTGGGCGTTTTGCTTTGGTATTCCCGTTCAAACACAATCGGTGCGATTCCGATTTTCTTTCCTCCCTCATTTTCCGTTTTCTCCATTACCACGGATAATCCCCGTATTTTTCCGAACTCTTTTTCCTCTGCACATATGGAAAAATCCGCTGTCACAATACAATAACCGTCTTCCGCCAACACACCGGAAAGCTGCTCCGTCAGCTTTTTTTCATAATTTTCCAAAACAACAAACTCATATCCCACCGTTTCCGGAAGTTCAAATTCCGCTTCACTTTGTGCAAAGAGCAGAGAAATTTTTTGTTCCGCTGCATACAACAGCTTTTCATCCCCGTCAAACAATACAAGCACCGGCCGTACAATTAAAATAACCAGCACCATTCCGCAAATCGGATGTATAAACCGCTCATAGGTACTTCCCTTTAAAAGTTGCATCAACAAATTCACAAACAACAAAAAAAACAGAACCGTTTTTGCATAGGAAATAACAGCATCCAACTATACACTTCCTCCTTTCCCGCCGGTCAATATCAAAATAAATACGATCGTCAGCAAAAACAACAGCATCGTATATAAAATAAGACGCACCAACAATTTATGAGTCTTTGCCGCGTAACCGAGACAATCCGTAATCCGTTTGTCCGAAACGGGCTGAAGCACCGCAGAACCGAAACGAAGTGCCACATTGGCAATTCCCACACGAAGCAACGGAATCAGACATAACAGAAACACCGTCACCGCACCGGCCGCACCGATTGAATTTTTTAACAACACTCCCGCCGCCAACACCGTCTGGGAAGTTCCGTCCAACAAATCTCCCACCACCGGCAGGGCTCCGGCCGTCTTTATCAATGCGGAACGTTTTACCGCATCCGCGGCCGGGGCTATCATCCCCTGAATCGTTCCGATTCCCAATACCGCCGCAACGGATACCTTCATTACACTATCCGCAATGGAATAAAAAAGCCCTGCCAGCTTTGACAAAAAATCTTCTTCCAAAATCCGGTTCAAAACAGATAGCATAAAATAGAGTCCGATGACCGGCAACACTACATTTAAAAGTACCGTTCCCACCACAGCGATACCGAGCATGGCCACGGAATAAAATACCGATGCACTCAGACTTCCCGATGCAACGGAAATTCCGGCACAATAGGCGGGAAGTAATGCCTTCATAAAATCCAAAAGAGCATCCAAGGCTTCCCCCACAATTTCTCTGGACGTATCAAAAATTCGAAACGCCCCTGCCACAATGAGAAGGTACGCCACAAAAAAACCGGTCTGGGCAGCCTGTCCCAGCCTTCCCGTTTTGGAAAGAATGTAAAAAACAGCCGCAACAATTGCTATAAACACAAGTTCCTTCACGCCAACGATTCCGTAAAACAAACCGTGATACCCCGATTCTTTTATTAGGGAAAACAAATCCCGAAAAGGAATTTCCCCATCCATAAGTCCGCACACAATCTCGGAAAAGCCGGGAACCTTGCCTTGCGGAAACAGTTCCTCCACCGTCTTATTCAGTTCCGTATAATCCAAAGAGAACATGTCCGTCTCCATACGTTTCCCTCTTTCTAAAACGACATCCTGCCGATGGTCTCAAACAATGCCGTAACCACCGGCATGCTGATTGCCAGAATTGCCAACTTTCCTACCAGTTCAATTTGTCCGCTGATGGCGCTTTGTCCCGCATCCTTACAAAGTGCGGAACCAAACTCCGCCAGATACGCCACCCCTAAAATTTTAAACAGAATTTTCAGATACCCTTCCGGAAGCTTCACATACCGAAACAACTTCCGTAAATCTCCGATAACCGTAGTCAGGGTTCCTCCCGCAAAAAGTAAAATCAATACACACGCCGCCAGACTTACCGCCATGGCAAATTCCGGCTTTCCTACCCGTAACAACAAGACGGCAAAAACAGCCACCAAACCGATTAACACTACTTTTATCATAAGGCACTCCTACAATTCAAATAGATTCATTATAGTAGAAAACAGTTCCGCAATATAAGGAACGATCCATAAAAGTACCAGCAACAGTCCCGCAAGACTGACCAAAAAAGCCTGTTCTTCTCTTCCCGAATGCTTTAATACCTGATTAATTACCGATACCAAAATCCCCACCGCTGCGATTTTAAAAATCAATTGTATTGTCATAATTTTCCTCCCTTTTCCGATTCTCAGTACATAATTACCGAAAGAAAAATTCCTCCCAACACACCGAGACTACGGTATAAATACGAGCGTTCTTTCTTTTTTTGTTTCTCTTGTGCCATTGCATTCCGAATCATCTCCGCATAATATTCCAGTGCCTGTATCTGTCGTTCCCTGTCTCCCCCACCCATCAACAGAAAAGCTTCCCGAAAAGCCTCTTGCTCCTCCTTTGTAACCAAACTTCCTGAAAAATACAGTTTCGTACAATCCGAAAGCAGGCACTCATAGCTTTTTCCGCCTCGTTCCATGTCCGACGCAATTTGGGTAAGCACTTTGATATACGTTCCTGTTCCGTTCTTTGTTGCACTCCTTATTGCCTCCGGAAGCGGTTTTACCGCATGGTTGATTTCACTTTTTAACCGAAGCAAACAAAAGTACAAACGTTCCATTTCCATGGTCCGCTCTTTCATTTTATGTACGGGACAGGCTCCGAACCCCGCCCCCGCAAACACAACCAATAAGGCTCCGATTAACTTTATGTACTCCATTCCTTCATTTCCTTTCCGTTCCCGTCATAAATTGCTCCGATCAAAAATTCGGTTCCTCTTTTTTCCAATCGCACATATCGTTCGAATCGTCGTTCCTCCCATAACTCCGCAAGCATCGGATTTTTTTGTAATTCCTCCAAAGTACCTCCATGGGCACTGGCTACCACTTTGCATCCGCTTCCTGCCGCAACACGAATCGCCTCCGCATCTTCCCGCAATCCGATTTCATCCGCCACAAGGATCTCCGGTGTCATGGAACGCAATAACATCCGCATTGCTTCCGCTTTTGAACACCCATCCATCACATCCGTTCTCGGACCCATATCGTGTTGCGGAGCTCCCTGATAGCATGCCGCAAGTTCGGAACGCTCATCCGCTACCCCCACTCGCTTGCCCGCTTCTGAAATCAGCCGTATCAAATCCCGCAAAAAGGTGGTCTTTCCGCAACCGGTCGGTGCAAACAGCAACGTATGATAAAACGTACCGTCCCCGAATAACCTACGGAACAACTCTTTACTGCATCCGATACATTCATGGGCAATTCGAAGATTCAAAAAAGAAATATGACGTAACCGAAGCACCCTGCCGTCTTCCGTTACCGTCTGTCCGGCCACACCGATCCGGTGACCGCCTTCCACAGTAAAATACCCCTGCCGTAATTCCTCTTCGAACGCATACACCGAATACCCCGTCAAAAGTTCCAATGCGACCTTCACATCTTCCTTGGTCACCCGGTAGGCATCCCGCTCTTTTCTTACAAAACCGCCCTCTTTTCCCAACCAACATTCCCCATCCGCGGTTTCTATCATAAGCCCTCTTCCGATCCGCAACCGTATTTCCCGCAAAGTTTTTACATCCAACTTTCCCGATGCAATCCGATACCGCACCGGCTCCGGTAACATTTCAAGAATTCCCACTACACCATCTCCCTTTTTGTCTGAGTACAGCTTGTTTACCGCCTTACCTCAATATATGAGACAGGCTGTAAAATATGACAGCCTGTCTTGCAAACTATTTTTTGCTATGTTATACTATGTACCGAACACGAGATGTCTCATGTCCGGTACATGCTCCGCAGGGATGCTCACTAAAGGAGACAAAAATATGGCAGAAATTTACGGTCTTTTGGGAGAACACTTATCCCACAGCTATTCCAAGCAAATTCATGAAGCATTGGCAGATTATACCTACGATTTAATCGAGCTTTCCAAAAAAGAATTAAAAGAGTTTATGACGGCAAAGGACTTTGCTGCCGTAAATGTTACCATTCCGTATAAAAAAGACGTCATTCCGTTCTTAGACGAAATGGACGACCGCGCAAAAAAAATCGGTGCCGTGAATACCATCGTGAACAAACAAGGAACACTTTACGGCTACAACACCGACTACTATGGATTTTTATATACCCTACAGAAAAACAACATTAAAATCACCGGCGAAAAGGTACTGGTTCTCGGCAACGGCGGTGCGGCGAAGGCGGTTCTTGCAGTCCTTTCCGACCTTTCCGCAAAGGAAATTGTCATCGTAAAACGTACCTCCGGTGAAGGCATCTGCTCCTACGAAGAAGCCTATGTCCTTCACTCCGATGCCACCGTATTAATCAATACCAGCCCGGTGGGCATGTATCCGCATACGGGCGAAACACCGACCCCGCTTACCCCGTTTCCGAATCTGACCGCCGTGGTAGACCTGATCTACAACCCGGAAGTTACCCGGCTTCTAGCGGAAGCAAAAGACCGCGGTCTTATTGCCGTGAACGGTCTGGAGATGCTGGTTTCCCAAGCCTTTTATGCGGTGCAGTATTTTCTGGATACAAAACTTAACGAAGATAAGATTGAAGAAGTGACACAGATGATACGGGACACCTTGTACTAATCAAAAGTCGGTATTCCACGATACCTTTTCGTTGGAACACCGACTTTTTTCTATTTCATATTTCCAAACCGTTTTATTCCGGTAATCTTATCTCCACCTTATCTACTGCTGTATAAATCCACGAAAACTCGTTTGTATTCATGGAAAAGTCCGAAAGGGTTTCACACTCCCGCTCCTCCGGTAATACCTCTCCAAAAAATATTCTTTCACCGGAATCAAATACAATTACATTTACTTCACCGGACTCGGATGTGCCATCGGTATAACAAATATAACTCCGTTCTCCCTCTATTTCCATATCCGCCGTTCTGTGAAACTCTGCCGTCTCCCACCATTTTTCAAGCTCCTCCGGATTCTCTTTCCCATCCCAGAGCACCCGTTCCTCCACTGTACCGCTCTCCAAGTTGTAACAATAGGCCACCAGACAATTCTCTTTTTTCCCGACAATTGCTAAGGTGTTCTCCTCTTCTTCTTTTATCAGCCAAAGAAACGCAAAGCCTTCTGCTCTTTCTCCCATAGGAAGTACACAGGTTGCCGTTCCTTCCGTATCAAACCGGTAAAGTCCTTTGTTCACCGTCATATGAAATTCCGGTGTTCCTTCACACTTCGGTTCCATATCTAAAAAAGCATAGAACGCTCCCTCTTGTTCCTGTAACTCAATACCGGTATAACTTAAACGCATGAACTCTGCTTCAATCCAGCCGCTTTCATGACCTTCCCCTTCCGTCCCGTCACGGTATTCCAATCGTCCGCCACCCTCATGGTCAGAACAATACCAAAAGCAATCCTCCTCATCAAACGTCACATAATCCTCAATCCGATATTCCTTATCAATGTGAGGGGTATACCCTTCATTCAATAACCATACCAAATCGTAGGAAAGGCTCTTTAACGGATGATTGTCTTTTATCAGGACTGTCAACAAATCCGGTTCATAATACGTTGTCAGCAGATTTTCCACCGCTTCCGACTGAAGAGATACATACAAAAGCCTATATTCCGGTTCATACTCCCTTTGTTTCCGAACCCCCAAATCAGTAACCGTTTGATTTCCCGCAATCCGTGCCGTCCGTGTTTTATAAAAATGGTCCGCTTGCCGGATTGCGGTTTCATAATCTCCCCCTTCACTCTGCCGGATACGCTCCGACACCCTCCTGCTTACCGTCACTCCGTCTACCGTATCCGGGGTTCCGAAAAACACCTTCAGTTCCCCTGTCCCTTTGCTGTACCTTTCGGAAATCTTCCAAAAAACAGCAACGAGAACCGTCAATGCAGCAATCGTGAAAAAAACACACCTCGCTGCCTTTATCCGTTTTTTAAACATTTCCTTCCTCCATTCTCCGAATAAACTCCGCAGCTTTTCCCTCGTTATAATGTAACTTCTTTTTCAGCCATGCAACCATATCCGTGTTGTCCTCTTCCATTTCATCCATGCTGACATCCGCGATTACATCAAACCGATCCACCAACAGCACTCTTCCGATGACTGATTCCACTTCCTCCACCAGATGAGTCGCAATAATCAGGCATTCCGTCTCTTCCAAAATACCCAACAGCAGCTTATAAAAATCCTTCCGGTGAAACAAATCGTTATTGGCAAAAGGCTCATCCAGGAAAATATAGTCAGCTCCTTGACATAATGCAAACACCGTTTCTACCTGACTCTTTTCTCCCACGGAAAGTTCCTTTATCTTCCAGTGCATGGAAATCTCAAAATACTCCGTTAAAAGTTCGAATCGGTCTTTTCGGAAATTCGGAAAATTCATCTCATAAAATTCTCTCTGTTCTCCTACCGTAAACTCCCTGAAAAAGGTATGTTCACAGCTTCCCAGTGCCAGTCTGTGAAGATTTTTATAAGATATCGGCTTTCCGTCCAGCGTAATCGTATGTAACGGTTTTCCCTTCATATCCAGAATTTCACTGATCAGTGTCGTTTTTCCCGATCCGTTTCTCCCTAAAAGCGCCACAATTTCTCCCGGCTGTAACGTTACCCGTTCCAAAAACAAATCATTCTGTACCGGAAAACTCCGTTTATCACTTTTTATCTCTAACATTTTATGTCCTCCTTCTTCTTTTCCCTATTACAACTTCACATATACATGCCTTACGGTAAAAAACGTTATAATACCGATGCATCCGAAAAGAATCCCGATTTCTGCCATTCTTCCTATCGGAAACACTTCGGAAAACAAAAGTACAACCGCCACCAAACCGGCAATTGCCACACAAAATCCGACAATATCTTTTTTCATTCTCCTGACCGCAAGATTCAGTAATAGCAGTACCATTGCCGTCAATACCGAATACATGGTCATTTCTAAAACAGGTTTTATAGGAACAGTACGAAAAAACTCCTGTGCTTCCATCGGGATATACTTTATTTTGTAGGGCTTAGGATTCTCCTCAAAATAATCAAACTGCTTCTGTAGGTCTGCTTGATACATCCGGAACCGATAGAACCACTGGGTTCCGTAGTACACCGAAAAACCGATTGCCGGAATCAATACCGCTATCACCTTACTGAGTAAATATTTTCCCCGATAACGTGGAATTCTTCGAAGAGTAAAGTCCCAATTATCCCAAAAGCTTTCCCTGTGTACCACTGCCATCGCGACACCGGTCGTAAAGATAAGTGCAAACACAATCCCTATCACGGAATTTGTTTCCTGTAAAAGCTCCGTCAAATTTTCCCACCGCACAGCAACAAAACCTTCTTCGTCTTCCCAAAGTCCGGATTCCGATTTTACATATCTGAAATCAGAATAATATTCAAAAGCCTCTGCTTCTTTTAACCATAAAACAATATGTAGCACAAGATACCCTATAAAAAACCATTTTACCGCCTTCGGCTTATTCCATCCGTTCCACAACTTCCGCTCTATCATTTTTTTGTCTCCTTCGATACGCTATCACAATTCTTCCGATATGAATACTTCCCACAAACACCATTAAAACATAATCTCCAACAGGGCGTTTACTCTGATCAAAAAAATAGAAAAGACTTGATGAAATAATCAAAATCCCCCATACTACTTCCGTCCTTATCGCTTCCGATAAACGTCCCGTAAATATAGGTGCTATCACGGACACTGCCCCCACACATCCAAGCAATACCGGAATTCCCCATATCGACCCGATTGGGTATACACGGTTCAAATGAGTAAACCGATAAAACACAGGATACAATTCGGATACCCCGTACGCCGTTCCGGGCATTAGTATGTTTTCCAAAAAAAGCCATAGAAACAACATAAGAAAATATACCAAAAAGGTACCGGCAGTCACCCAAAAGGAATATTGCCACTGTAATAAGTCTTTTAATTCCCTAGAAAGCGGAATAAGCTTCATAGCAAGTACATTCCTCTCCATTTTCGAAAAACCGACGGTCAGAATAATCTGTACTCCGACAATCAACACAAAAAAAGTTACTGCCAAAGGCAACGCATATAACTGTTCTAAAAAGGACACTTCATAGGGTAGATTCACAACCTTTGTAAACAGGTTAAATAAAAACAGTCCCGTAAGTATCACAACCATACTTCCCACCAGCCATAAAACCGGCAAAAAAGTATATCGTAACTGCACTCCGAGGAAAGCCCTCCGGCTATTCAATTCCGCCTCCGTATGTTTTTTCATAACTTCTTTCACTCCCTCCTACCAGTTTTCCTTTATTAACTCCACGGCCTCTTCCTCCGTAAGTCCCATTTTTTTGACTTCTTCAATATACTTTTCCGCTTCCACCGCTAATAGCTCCTTCCGATATTTATCACTCAAGCATTCATCAAACTGTAATAAACTTTTAGCCCCCGCAAAGGACACCAGAATCCCTTCCTCTTCCATCATACGGTATGCCTTTTGAATGGTGTTGGGATTTACCTCCAGAACAGCAGACAATACACGTCTGGAAGGTAGCTCGTCTCCGTTCCGCACCTGTCGATTTATCATTTTAATCTTTACAAACCGGACAATCTGCATATAAATAGGACTTTCTTCATTCAGCTTTAATTCTGAAAAATCAACAACCACGGGACTCACCTGCCTTTCCTTATATTTCTGCTTTCTATTTCCTGTGTTCCAAACCGTATTACTCATATAATACAGTTTCTAACCGTATTATAGCAGTAATACAGTTGACTGTCAAGCATGAATTTAAGACAATCCAAAAGGGACCTCTTTTCAGAGATCCCTTTCAGTAAAAATGACTCTTATTTCTTCTATACCACACTTAGCCCATCACTGCCACAATGTTATTTACATCGGCAAGCTTTTCTTCCGGAAGATAATCGCCGGCAAGTTCTTCGCCGTTTACGATAAGCTTCACTACACCGCTTTCTACATGTGCGGAGTTATCAATGGTGATGTTTAACTTCTTGCCACGGAACATTTTCTCAATCTTGAAACCATCCCAAGCAGACGGAATGGACGGAGCAATCACAAGACCGCCAAGGTCCGGACGCATACCACAGATACCCTCTACACAACCAACCATAACGGTAGATGCGGTACCGGTAAGCCAATGTACGTGTGCACGGCCTTCGTACGGAGACAATCTGCTCTCGGTGAACTGACTATGTACATACGGTTCACAAACGCGTACCTCTGCCTTGTCGTTCATAGCAATCGGTGCACACTCCATAAAGTACTCAAATGCACGATTACCATGACCAAGTAAGGACTCCGCAAGAATTAACCAACCCTGTGTCTGGGAGAAAATACCACCGTTCTCCTTAACGTCAAGGTTATAAACCTTCATGAGTGCATCCTCAAAGTAATGCTTTTTGTACGGCGGGTCAAACAACTTTGCACCGTACGGTGTATTTAACAACTCGTAAACGCTGTTCATTGCGGTCTCCGCACGTTCCCCTTCCGCAAACTTGGAAATAACACTCCAGCTCTGCGGATTCAGCCACATATTGGCCTCCGGGTCCTTCTTTGCACCAACCACTACGCCGTCCTCACGAATTCCGCGGATAAATCTGTCTTCATCCCAACACTTCTCTAAGGACGCACCAAGCTTTGCCTGTACTTCATCCAAATATGCGATATAAGCGGTGTCGTTCTTGTACTCTGCCATCTTACGAAGCTCAGACATGGCGTAATAAAGCTGGAATGCAACAAACGTGGATTCCCCCTTTGCACCGAGGCGCAAGCAATCGTTCCAGTCTGCATGCAGACCGGCCGGCATATCATGATCCCCGAGTCGCTCCATGGAGAACTGAATCGCTCTCTTCAAATGCTCGTAAACCGTATCCTCTCCACCGTTTGCATAGACAATAACCTCATCCAAAAATGCTTTATTGCCGCTTTCACCGATGTACTTTACCACCGTCGGGAACAACCAGAGGGCATCATCCGCACGATAGGACGGATGACCGGTCTCTCTAACATATTCCGGATCGTCCGGTGTATTCTCAAACCCTGCCTTATGATTAAACTTAACAAGCGGAAGTCCGCCACCGTTATCTACCTGCGCGGAAAGCATGAAGCGAATCTTGTCTCCCGCCATCTCCGGATTCAAATGGGTAATACCCTGAATATCCTGTACGGTATCACGATAACCGTAACCGTTTCTGAGTCCGCAGTAAATCAAGGATGCTGCTCTGGACCAGATAAAGGTGATAAAACACTGGTAAGCATTCCATACATTAAGCATATTGTTGAACTCGTCAGACGGAGTCGTTACCTTGAAATTATCCAGCTGACCGTGCCAGTAGCTCTTTAACTCCGCGATTTCCGCATCTACCTTGCCGGTTGCCTTATACTCGTTCAAAATTGCGGTTGCTGCTGCATCATCTCTCTGCCCGAGGATGTAAACCAGTTCTTTCGTCTCTCCTGCCTTTAACACGAAATCGGACTGTAATGCACCACAGCAATTTCCACAATAGTTCATCACATTATCACACTGACCGCGCTCTACCGCAATCGGATTGGAATAGCTTCTATACGGTCCCACGAAGTTATTGAGACTTCCGTTGTATGCGGATACCTCCGCACCAACCATACCGAAGAAACGCTCTCTGTGATTGGAACCGGTCTCATCCGCACCCAAATGCTCGTTGATGTGCTGCAAAATCTTATTCTCGGAGAAGCTGGTACGGGTAATAAACAACGTATACTGTAAATTGACCTGATCCTGCTCGTAATTGTTGTCATTCGTAAATTCAACAAAACCGAAAGTAGAAAGATTTCTATCCTTCCCGGAGTTGTTGGTAATCTTTGTTCTCCATACTTCATAGGTCTTCCCCTGCGGCACATAGTAAGTCGTTTCGGACTTAA
The DNA here is from genome assembly GCA_017503735.1 of Lachnospiraceae bacterium. Taxonomy (GTDB): domain Bacteria; phylum Bacillota; class Clostridia; order Lachnospirales; family Lachnospiraceae; genus SIG307. Next base: position 96,516 of record JAFVSN010000052.1, on the reverse strand, counting down.
TATCTAAGTACTCCGCGGTCATTACCGTATAAGCGGTACCGTGACGACACTCACTCTTGTATGTATCAAGCGGCTTACCTACCGGCTGCCAGGAAGCAGACCAGTAATCCTTCGCATCATTATCTCTGATGTAAATATATCTTCCCGGAAGTGCCATCTCGGAGTTAAAACGATAACGGGTAATACGTCCGTTTGCGCCGGATTTAATGAAGCTGTACCCTGCCGCATTATTGGAAATAATTGCACCGTACTCCGGGTCTCCCAAATAGTTTGCCCACGGTGCCGGGGTATCCGGTCTGGTAATTACGTATTCTTTGTTCTCTAAATCAAAATAACCGTACTGCATAAAACTGCTCCTTTCAGGCTCTTTATAAATCTTGTATAAAACATTTTTCTTTCGTTTTCTAGACCTTATCTAAATTTTACCACAAACCCAACAGATTGTCTAACTTTTTTTCTATGATAAAGAAAGCAAAAAATTGTACAAATCTATTATTGTGATAATATTTTCACATTGACATCCCCAAAGATTCGGTGGTACACTTAAAGTAGCTCCGAAACCGTTCCGAAAGGGGGATGACCACATGCAATTATTTGAAGTTTCCGATATTCTGAACCAGCCGTACGAGATTTATCTTTCCGAAACGAAAGAATTTCCTCTGCACTGGCACTATTACAGTGAAATATTATACATAAAAAAAGGTTCTATCCGTATTACGTGTAACGAAAAAAGCCATATCCTGCAAGAAGGAGATTTATGTTACTTTTACCCGCTTCAGCTTCATGAAATCTCTCCTACCGAAGATAAAGTCGTAGAATACACGATTGTTAAATTCGATTTTCATACGTTGACACTTCCGCCTGCCCATCAGGCAAAATTGTATGATTATTTCATCCACCGGCTTTCTACCGATGACTTTTGTATTATCATTCCGAAAGATGAATTATCTCAGGAACCGATGACCACCTATATGAAACATATTCTGCATACCTATCAGAACAGAGACGAATTTTACTCGCTTCAGATGCAGGCGGATTTATACAGCATCCTTATTGAAATCGCAAAAAAATCTAAAAAAGAAATCGGTTCCGTCACGAGACACCGTAACGATACCGACTTTACATTTCATCATATTTTGGAATATATCGATACCCATTCCGGCGAACCGCTTGAGATTCAGGCTTTGGCCGCCATGTGTCATATGAGTTATTCCCATTTTGCCAAACTCTTTCGGGAACACTACGGCCGTTCCTGCAAAGAGTATATTACCTATATCCGTCTGGTAAAGGCCCAAGACCTTTTGTTACACACAGATTATGATATCAACTATATCGCACTGGAGACCGGCTTTTTTGACTGTAGCCATTTTATCCGCACCTACAAAAAATGGAAAGGCCTCACGCCGAAGCAAGAGCGAATGTAGGCGTGAGCCGGAGTATCCCCGCCTACAGAAGATACAGGCAGACCCCCACCGCCAACATGAGCTCAAGCCCCAAAATCGCCAAGACCGTAACGGAAAACTTCATTTTCTTCGTCTTATGTCGAAAAAAATGCATTCCCGCCAAAGCACCGAAGACACCTAGTACCGCTCCTACAAGCAAAGTAGACTCCGGTATTCTCCATCTTTTATGCCTTGCCTTGTACTTATCAACGCCGTATAGTATAAAAACGATTATATTTACAACCAAATACCCCGGTAAAAACCATTTTTCCATAAAACATCCCCCAGCATCATCCGAATTCCGCTATCCTAACTATAACACACTATGTCAAATAAGACCATTCTTCTTTCCTCTGTTTTATCCTTGCACGAATTGATTATTTTAAAATTTTATGCTAAATCCTGAGGTCTTTTCCAACGAGGATACCGAGCGTGTGGCACGCACTCCCGCGAAGCTGACGCAGGATCGTCTGGATGCTTATGCACTTATGACCTCCTTAAATCCACGGAATGCAGAACATTTAAACGCTCCGTTGGAGTTTATGACACGGAAACCGTTTGAACCAACAGATACCTACTCCGGCAAGCCAAGACGATCCGTTGATATAACGATACAGGTAACTTAACTTTGTCCTTTTCTAGTTTCTTTGTGCCTCTAACACACAGTCAATTGCCAACACCACCGCTAACGCTACGATTTCATCCTCCGAAGATTCAATGTCCAGTTCATAGCAATCTCCCCAGGTAAACCATTCTTTGCTGATTCTTACGATAGGAATCCCGTTCTTTGTTATCTCATAGTCATGGTCCCAAAAGTCTCCGTCAATCTCCCATCCCAAACCGTCAATCCGGTATCTCGGCTTGAAGAAGGTAAACTCCTTTACGATTTCCGCAATGTCCTGTCCATCGATAGACACAATAAACTTCGGCAAAAAAGTAAGTAATTCCTGACGAATAAATGCCGCTTCTCTTTGCAACGTATCATACACATGGAGTTTCTTCCCCCAGGAAAAGAACTCTCCCTCCACAAAGTATCGTTCTTCTCCGTTTACATCGTAGACACTGAACTTATCATTCCAGGAAAAAATCTTCTGCTTAATGTACAATTTCATAACATCATCCCCCTAATATAATTTTTATACTGTGCGCTCCTTCTTCAAACCCCGGAACATTACTTTCTTTTTCTTGCTTTCCAATATGTCTTATCCTCTTCCGCCACCCGGTAAGACTCACACATCTTTTGTATCGCCTTATTGTAGGTCCAATCCTGTAGTTTATTATCTTCCAGATAAGTCGCCGTCTCCTTCGGGAACTTGGCATAGGCAGTGGCTACACACCATGCCACACCCATTTTCGTATAATATCCGTCGTACTGCAGCATATCCATGACGGAAAGTACTTTTCCGATATACTCCGGCACAAGAAAATGACTCATCAAAAGCACTGCCGCTACACGTTGGGAAAACTCCTCTTCCTTCTTAGCATAGTCCATGAGCCACTCATAAACACGTTCCGGATACTTTCTTGCTATGGTAAAGTTCTGGCAAAAGCTGTCATTTACGGACCAATCCTTTATCGTCGGTACAAAACAGTCTGCATAAGAAAGAATTGTCTCGATGTCATCCTTTGCATAACCTAATACATATGCCTTTAGCGTCTCATATTCAAAATACGTATCCGGACCATGCATAAGAAAATCCTTATAATCCGACTTTGCGATTTCTTTTGCGATTTTCCGAAGTTCCGGAAGTCGTACCCCCAACATCGGCTTACACCCCGGGTTAAGTCCGCTGCTGAAATCTGCCAGCTTATCGTTTGCCAACGTCCGCAGACGCGGTTCCAGTTCCGTTCTCCAATCCATTTCCCCTCTCCTTTACTCCACTGCTTTTAAAGATTCCGCCATCGGAATCTTAGCAATCTGTCGTTTCATGAACAGATTTACCACACAGGCAAACAATATGGTACAAAGTACGGAATAAACATAGCTTTCCGGTTTGATTACATACGGGAAATCCAGCAAATCAATTAATATCAGGTTCATTACCGCCCGGTGAAACAACACACCCAACGGCAGTCCGATAAAGCTTGCAATGACAGAGAGCACCAAATTTTCCCGTAACACATAACTCTCTGTCTCTTTCGGATAAAATCCCAGTACTTCTACGGTCGCAATTTCGCGACTACGCTCCGCCAGATTAATATTGGTTAAATTATAAATTACTACAAAAGCCAAGGCTCCCGAAAAAAGCACTACCATCAGAATAATATAATCCAAACAAGCCAAAGCACTATCCACCATATTTCGAGTGGTACGAAGCTGCGCTACGCTGGTAATCTCGTCGGCTCCGGTCAGTTTCTCCGCAACCTCATCAAGTTCACCGTCAACATTCAGTAAAAATGTATTGGAATTCCATTCACCAAAATACATCTCATAAGTTTCCGGCGTTAGCATAACAAAGTTATAAATATAATTATCAAAAATTCCGCTGACAGTAACCGTGCCGTTTTCCATATCCGCCGTCCGGATTTCCACGGTATCTCCAACCGTTACATCCAGTAACTTTGCAAGCTTCGTGTTCAGTACCGCTTCTCCCTTTTTCGGGTAAGCCACCGGTGCTTCTTTGCTACGCAGATTCCAGAATGCGGAAAGATTTGTGGTATCTTCATAACTCATCATGGTAACACCGCTTACCATTTCCTTCCCGAAAACTTCTACCCGCTGATAAGAAGCCGGAATGCTGCTCTTTACTTCCTCCGTCTCTGCCAGTACTTTCGCTACGGACGCTTCCGCACCCGGAGTAAATGCCGCTTCCATCTGATAGCTCTGTACTTCCTCATACTGCAAGGCGCCGATTCCCGTCATAGAATTTCCCGCACCAAAGGCAGTTACCACAAGCCCGGCACAACAGCTGACACCGAAAATCATCATGATCAGACGCTTTTTATAGCGGAACATGTTTCGTATCGTTATTTTTTGTAAAAAGGTCAAATGCTTCCATAAAGGCGTAATCCGCTCCAGCAAAACTCTCTTTCCGTTCTTTGCCGCACGAGGTCGAATCAGCTTTGCCGGTACGCTGTAAAGCTCTCGCTTACAGGAGAGCCATGTACTTCCCAAAATCCCGACAAGAGAAACCAAAAGTGTAATTACCGCAAGTTGCGGACGAAACAAATACTTAAGCGGTGAAAAATCATATAAAGCATTATACGCAAACCAGAAAACCTTCGGAATTCCCCAAGTACAAATGAAGAATCCGATTCCCCAGCCAAGAACGGTGGCACTGCCCGCATACAGGAGATACTTTGCCATAATCGCCCGGTTACTGTAACCGAGAGACTTTAATACCCCGATTTGCGTACGCTCTTCATCTACCATTCGGGTCATGGTCGTCATACATACTACCATAGCAATCATAATGAAGAAAATCGGAAATATATTTGCAATTCCGCTGACAATGGCGGTATCGTTTTCAAAATTCACATATCCCACATTTTCCGAACGGGTCAACACATAGGTATCCGGTTCATTTATTCCGAGACCGGCTCCCATCTCCGGTGTCAGACCGTATTCGGAAAGAAGTGCTTCATACCGGTTTGTTGCAACGTCCTCACACGCATCCATCATCTGCTGTTTGTTTTCTTCAATCAAAACATCATAGGCGTCACTGTATAAAGGCGCTTTCTCTTTCAGCACTACATCAATTTCCGTATAAATCTCTCCCGTAAAATTTTCCTCCGGAAGATAAAGATAACTGTATACTACGCCGTTTCCGATACCGGTACTCCCTCTGTCGATACCGATATACATGGGAGAATCCACAAGACCTACAATGGTATATTCCTTGTTCGTAAGCCCTTCTCTCACCGACTCTGTATTTTCCTCCGAAAGAGAGATCTTCTTTCCGATATCCTTCGCAGAAAAACGCTCGTCATCCGCAAGACATTCGTTTTCCGCTTCCGGCATTCTCCCCTCCGTTAATGCCGGAAGATTAATGTGCTCCGGCATTGCATACAAGGTAAACGGATGCGTATTTCCATCGTAATACAACATAGCATCTACTGTTTTTGTTGCTTCCGCCGTTTCCACACAGGAGATCTTAGCAAATGTTTCCATGTCATCTTCGGTAAATCCCAGCGTGGAAAACAACCTGAAATCATAGAAATTCTGCTCTGTCAAAAACAAATCCCCGGTATGATTCATGGCATCCCGCGTCACCTTAAGTCCCGCAAAGAAACCGGCACTTAACGCTACAATAAAAAGCAATGCCAAGTACCGTCCGAAAAAGGCACAAATACTGCGATATGTCATTTTTAGAGTGGAACGTTTCTTCATAGGCTCACCACTCAATCTCGTCAATCGGAGTGACGTTCTGATTTAACTCATTGGAAATAATCTTACCGCTCTTAATCCGGATAATCCGATCTGCCATTGGCGCAATTGCCTGATTATGGGTAATAATAATTACCGTTGTTTTCCGTTCATGGCACAAATCATAAAGAAGCTTTAAGACCGCCTTACCGGTTACATAGTCCAAAGCTCCCGTCGGTTCGTCACACAGAAGCAGACTCGGGTTCTTCGCCAGTGCTCTGGCAATTGCTACACGTTGCTGTTCTCCACCGGATAACTGAGCAGGAAAATTTCCGGCACGTTCCGCAAGTCCCACCATAGTAAGTGCTTCCTGTGCAGGAATCGGATTCTTACACAACTGTGCCGCAATCTCTACGTTTTCCAATGCTGTCAGATTCGGAATCAAATTATAAAACTGGAATACAAACCCCACGTCATGACGACGGTAAGCGGTCAACTCCCTCTTATTAAACTTTGAAATGTCTTTTCCGTCAAATAAAATGGTTCCGCTTGTAATCGTATCCATTCCTCCGAGCATGTTAAGAAGTGTGGTCTTTCCGGCACCGGAAGAACCAAGCAAAATACAAAACTCACCTTTTTCAATCTCGAAAGATGCATTCGACAATGCATTAATCTGCGCATTTCCGCTTCCATAGCTTTTCGTAACATTTTGAAATTTAATATATTGTTCCGACATCCTTTGTATCCTTTCTGTTCTCTATCGCACTTCGTTCACTCCGTTAAGTTACAATCTTATTGATCCAGATTCCGCTCTTAATCATAATCGCACCGATTATGCATTTCCCAATTTCAATAAACTGACAACAGAAGAACAACGGCACAATCGAAAGCGAGGTAAACCTGCTTAACACAAAGGCAAGCGGCACCACCAAAAGCCACACATAACAACTGTCAAATAAAATAGTAATAAATGTCTTTCCGCCGGAGCGAAGGGTAAAATATGCCGCATTGGCATAGGCTCCGATTGGCATACAACATGCCGCAATTCGCATAAAACTGCTTGCCATGGCATGGCTGTTTGCTCCTACCTCTTTATAAATCAAAGGAAAGAACGGAGCCAGCGCAAACAACACCACTGCAAATAACAGACAACTCACAATCGAAAAGGCAATCAGTTTCCGGTCCGCTTCTACCGCTTCTTCCGTTTTTCCCGCGCCTAACATTTGCCCGATAATAATCCCGATGGCACTGCCCATGGCAATAAAAGATACATTAAATACATTGGAAATGGTAGAGGAAATATTCACCGCCGATACCACATCAAACCCACGCACGGAGTAACACTGGTTCAGCACTGCCATTCCTCCTGCCCATAATGTCTCATTTAACAGAAGTGGAACTCCCTTCTGTAAAATCCCCTTTACTAAGCTTCCAGGAACCTTAAAACTCTTATAGGCACCTTCAATAAACAAATACTTTTTCTTATTTCGATGGGTAGCTATAATAACAATCGCCGCCTCCGCAAAACGGGAAATCACCGTCGCAACGGCTGCTCCTGCCGCACCCATTGCCGGGAATCCCAATAGGCCGAAAATTAATACTAAGTTAAAACAAAAATTGACAGCGACCGCTACAATACCTGCAACCATCGGCAGAATCGTTTCTCCTGTTTCACGAAGCGTAGATGCATAACATTGAGAAATATAAAAGGGAATAAAGCCCACCATCATAATCAGGAGATACTGTTTTGCATAACCGAAACATGCTTCAATCTGTTCTACCTGACCCTCTCCCTGCAAATACTGACGAATCAGCTCGTCTCCAAAGCCGAGAAAAATTGCAATTCCCAGTGCCGTTAATATTCCGCAACTTAAAATTTTAAAACGGAATGTATCACGAACTCCCTTGTGATCTCCGCTTCCGTAAAACTGTGCACCGAAAATGCCTGCTCCGGATACCGCACCGAAAATCATCAAATTAAACACAAAAATCAACTGATTTACGATGGAAACGCCACTCATCTGCTCCGCACTGACATTCCCCACCATAATATTATCTAACATACTGACAAAATTGGAAATACCGTTTTGAATCATAATCGGCACTGCAATTCCCAATGTCATTCGATAAAACGCCCGATCTCCCACATATCGTTTCTTTAATCTCTGTAACATATTTACTCCTTTATTGCTCTAATCTGCTATTTCTTTCCCTTCCAAAAGTATCACTTACAGTACAAAAGCTGCCATACTCATGTATGACAGCCTGTAATCTTAACTTTTCTTTTTACTCGTTCTCTTCCACAGTTGCAGTATTTTTTCTCTTCCGCAACCAGATTCCGAGTAAAATCGCACCAAAGGCTACCGCACCCAACAAAATGAATTTTAAACCGTAAGTTACCAATGCACCTAAAAATTCCATACTACATACCGCCTTTCGCCATTTTATCCCTGTAACAATTCTTCTCTTAATTCCTACTTGTCTGATGTGCGTTTCTCAACCTATCTGCGATGAGCAAGCTCCGTCATCACATCATCCCAGTTCAAATCGCATTCTACCATAAGTACGGACAAATGATACAGAAAATCCGCAATTTCATACTTTAACTCCTCTGCTTCCGGATTCTTTGCCGCAATTACAATCTCCGTTGCTTCCTCGCCGCACTTCTTTAATATTTTATCGATTCCCTTTTCAAACAGGTAGTTTGTATAGGAACCTTCCTTCGGATGATTCTTTCTGTCTACAATCGTAGAATACAAATCTTCCAACACTTCCTGCGGAGCCAGTGCCTCCTTACTACCCTCTACCAAATCGGTATAGAAACAACTGGTATGACCGGTATGACATGCCGGTCCGATCGGATATACCTTTGCCAAAATCGTGTCTTTATCACAATCAATGGAAAGAGACTTCACATACTGATAGTTACCGGAGGTATCTCCCTTTAACCAAAGTTCCTGACGACTACGGGAATAATAGGTCATACGACCGTCCTCAATGGTTTTATTATAAGACTCTTCATTCATATATGCAAGCATCAAAACCTCGTTGGTACGATAATCCTGTACTACCACCGGCACAAGGCCGTTTGCATCCTTCTTAAACTCGGAAAACGGCATGGAGCTTTCTAAATGATACATATCGATACCGCTCACCGTAAGATTCTCTTTTACTCTACGGATATCCTTGTTTTTATAATAATTGGTAGCAAGAATGGATACACCCTCTGTACCGAGCATATCCTCTACAGAATTACGTACCAGACTGTCACGAATCATTACCGGAACAGAAACTGTTTTTAAGTATGCCGTCAGACACGGTCCCAAAGTCACATGCTTAAACATAATACCGCCTGCTCCCAGACCGCATGCCTTTGCTACCTTTGCAGAAAGTGCCGCAACACCTTCTTCGCTGTCTGCTTTCGATGCATTTAGCTCAACCCAAATCTTCTCACTACCGAAACGGTCCACAGACTCCTTAATAACATCCCAATCACCGAGACCGTCTGCCGGAATTACCACGGCGGACGCACCGGTATAAAACGCCTTTTTAACATCCTCAAAACGAGCCACATGACATCCAACGTAATAATCCAACGCCAAATCCTCCGTCACCCGTTTAATCATATGGAAAAATTCTTCCTTGTAAGCATCCTCCGCAATATAGCTGTAAAGAAACAGGCCGTCAGCGCCGTTTAAGAAATAACGATTCACGGCTTCTGCCACATTCTCTTCAAATTCACTCTCCGTATTGATATAAGCAAATAATCTCTTTCGCATGCTTTCTCCTTTCGGTTCTCCTCCCCATGAACTTTCACACGTCGGGCAGGCACTTTTCCGTTTTCATTTTCTGACAGCTTAACGTTCGAAACGCTTTACCGCTTCTGCAAGATTGATTCTCTTTTCGTAAATCGCCTTGCCGATAATGGCTCCGGCACATCCGATTTCGTTAAGACGCACCAAATCCTCCATACAAGAAACACCGCCGGAAGCAATAATCTCCATACCGGTCTCCCGTATCATCTCTTCCGTACGCTCAAAATTCGGTCCGGTCAACATACCGTCTCGTGCGATATCGGTATAAATCACCGTAGTAGCACCAAGCTTTTTCATTTCTAACGCAAACGCTACCGCAGAACGGTCACTGACCGTTTCCCAACCTTCGATGGCTACCATACCGTCCTTGGCATCGATTCCGATGACAACACGGTCCGCACCGAACGCTTCGATGGCTTCCTTAATAAACTGCGGTTCTTTTACTGCCTTCGTACCTATAATAACACGATTCAGTCCTAAATTCAACTTCGTCTTGATATCTTCCATGGTACGGATGCCTCCACCGATTTCTGTACCAATGGATACATTCTTTACAATCTCTGCGATAGCTTCCGCATTTGCGGTATGACCCGCTAATGCTCCGTCTAAATCCACGATATGAATAAAGGATGCTCCTGCTGCCTCAAACTCCTTTGCCACGGTATACGGTTTCTCCGCATACACATTTACGTCGGAAAATACGCCCTGACAAAGACGTACACACTGTCCATTTTTAATATCAATTGCCGGATATAATTTCATTGCTGTTCTCCTTTTAACGATTGTCTGCATTACATAAACAACCGGTTATTTCTGTCTCATTTTTTCTTACAGCGTACCTTTGGTAGACAGCGTCCCCGTTAATCTCGGCTCCGCCATGGTCGCCTCGTCAAGGGCCTTTGCAAATGCCTTGTACGCCGCCTCAATCAAGTGATGATTATTGCTGCCGTCCATCTGCTTTAAGTGCAGATTCATGCCTGCGGCATAGGACACCGCATAGAAAAACTCTTTTACCATCTCGGTATCGTAATATCCTACCCTCTCTGCGGTAAAAGTCATATCAAAATTCAAATACGGGCGACCGGACAAATCAATGGCGCAAAGCACCAGTGTCTCATCCATAGGAAGCAAAGAGGAACCGTAACGCTTGATGCCTTCCTTATTTCCGACCGCTTCTTTTATTGCCTGACCAAGCACAATACCGGTATCCTCAATGGTGTGGTGACAGTCCACATACAAATCACCCTTTACGGACAAGGTCAAATCAAAGAACCCGTGTCGCGCAAAGCTGTTTAGCATATGGTCCAAAAAACCGACCCCGGTGTCCACTTTCGCGGTACCGGAACCGTCCAAGTTTAACTCACAGACAATCTGCGTTTCCTTTGTGTTACGCTCTACCTTTGCAGTTCTCATAACCTTCTCCTTTCATTGTACACGCACGCCCAAACCGTGCGCGGAAACCTAGCTCTTTAAAATTTTACTCGTCCTTATTCTCAGCCTTCTCTTTCTTACTATCATTTGACTCCGTTATTCCAAATAACAGCATCATAACACCGAGGCAAAGAAAACCGACTCCTAATGGTACATTTTTATCTCCCGTAAATGTAAAAATCGCCAAAAGCCAATATAATACTGCGGATAAATAATAGAGAATTCTTTTCACTTTACCATTCTTCATATATCTCCCCTATTTCACTTCCTTGCCGAATCTCACCGCAATAGAATTTGCGTGTGCGGTCAGGCCCTCGGCCTTTGCAAAGTCGATAATATCCTCGTGAATCGGTGCCAGTGCTTCTCTGGAGTAGGAAATAATGCTGGACTTCTTGATGAAATCGTCTACTTCAAGCGGAGAGAAGAACTTTGCGGTTCCGTTGGTCGGAAGCACGTGGTTCGGTCCTGCGAAGTAGTCACCAAGCGGCTCACTGGAGTATTCTCCGATAAAGATGGCTCCGGCATTCTTAATCTTTGTCATAACGGTAAATGCATCCTTCGTTACAAGCTCTAAGTGCTCGGAAGCGATTTCGTTTACCGCATCAATAGCATCATCCATATTGTCGGCAAGTAAAATGTAGCCGTAATTATCTAATGACTTCTCTAAAATAGCCTTTCTGGAAAGCTGTGCCACAAAACGGTCTACCTCTGCACTCACCTTACCAGCCACCTCTTCACTGGTGGTAATCAGGATTGCGGAAGCAAGCTCGTCATGCTCTGCCTGGGACAATAAATCCGCCGCCACATAGGTCGGATTTGCGGTTTCGTCCGCGAGAACAAGGATTTCACTCGGTCCGGCAATGGAGTCGATGCTTACATGTCCGTATACGGACTTCTTTGCAAGGGCAACGTAGATGTTACCCGGTCCTACGATTTTATCTACCTTCGGGATGCTCTCGGTACCGTATGCCAGGGCTCCGATGGCCTGAGCTCCGCCTACCTTATAAATCTCGGTAACGCCGGCTTCCTTTGCGGCAACTAAAGTACCTTCATATACTTTACCGTCTGCCCCCGGCGGAGTTACCATAGCAATACGTTCTACCCCTGCCACCTTTGCCGGAAGCACATTCATCAAAACGGAAGACGGATAAGCTGCCTTTCCACCCGGTACATACACACCGACGGATGCAATCGGAGTAATCTTCTGACCTAAAATGGTGCCGTCCGGCTGTGCATCAAACCAACTGTTTCTTCTCTGCTTCTCGTGATAAGCGCGAATGTTTACAATGGCCTTACGGATAACCTCTACGGTTCTTGCCGGAAGCTTTTCATACGCCTCTGCAATCTCCTCCTCGGTCACACGTACAGTCTCTGCAGTCAGAACTGCCTTATCAAACTTCTCGGTGTAAGCAAATACTGCTTTATCTCCGTCTTCCTGTACATCCTTTAAAATCGCCTCTACCTTTTCTGTGTACTCCTTGTACTGGTTCGGGCTACGCTTTAACAAATCCTCTAAAATATTTTTCTTGGTTTCTTCCGTTAAACGAACTGTTCTCATTTCTAACCTCCTAAACAATTGCACGAAGCTTCGTAATCAAATCCGTGATACGCTCCTGCTCCATCTTCATGCTGACACGGTTTACCACCACTCTTGCAGACAAAGGACAGACATCTTCAAGCACCACCAGACCGTTTTCCTTTAAAGTAGATCCGGTCTCTACAATATCCACAATGACATCGGAAAGCCCTACAATCGGTGCAAGTTCGATGGAACCGTTTAATTTAATAAGCTCTACCGTTTGATGCTTCTGGTTTACAAAGTAATCCTTTGCAATATGCGGATACTTGGTGGCTACACGGATAATTTCACCATTCCCGAGAAGTTCTCTTGCGGACTCCGGGCCGGCAACACACATGCGGCACTTTCCCATACCGAGGTCCAGTACCTCATAAAGCTCTCTGCCTTCCTCTAAAATCGTATCCTTTCCTACCACACCGATATCCGCCGCACCGTATTCTACATAAGTCGGCACGTCGTTAGCCTTTGCAAGGAAAAACTTCATCTTTAGTTCTTCGTTGGTAAAAATCAGCTTTCTGGAATCCTTATCCTTGATTTCCTCACAGGTAACCCCTACCTGCTCCAACAATTCCAGTGCTTTCTTGGCAAGTCTGCCCTTTGCCAGGGCGATTGTAATATATTCCATACTGTTCTCCAATCCGAACGGTTAGTTCAATGTCTGTACGCCGTCTACGGTTACCTGATACATTTGCACAATGCCGTTTGTACCGATACGCTTCTTATACTCGGACCAATCCATACTCTTTTCCTCTAACATTGCGTACACATCTCCTGCTCGAAGGTCGCATACACACTTAATTGCAGCACACTCCGCTGTCTTTTCATATACTACAAGAGTACGTTCCTTCTCTTCTGCCGTAATCAGTCCCTGTCTGGAAAGACCGAGGAGCAATGTATCTACATATAATGCAATACCGATAGCCGGAGCATTCTTTCCGAACTGTCCCATCAAATGGTCGTAACGACCGCCTGCCGCCACGGATTCCCCGGTCTTATAGGTAAGTGCACGGAAATTGATACCGGTATAGTAACCGTACTTACCTAACATTCCTAAATCATAAGAGATATACTCTGCCACGCCGTAACTTTCCAGATATTTATGTAACATCATCAAATGATCCAATGCCGCACATGCTTCTGCATTCTCTGTCATAGTACGAATCTCGGAAAGTTTTTCTACACTACCGAAAAATTCCGGAAGCTTTAATAACAATTCCTTAAGTTCCGGTTTTAATTGTTTCCCGGAAAGTACCTGTTCTACCGAAAAAAGATTCTTACTTTCTATGAGTTCTCTTACCTCTGCCGCTTCTTCCGCAGAAAAACCCGCTTCCTTTGCAAGTGCCGTAAAAAAGCCCACATGACCGATTTCAATCTGGAACTCCTTAAGACCGCTTGCCTTTAGGCACTCCGCCATCAGGGCAACCATTTCTGCATCAGCTACAACAGAGCCGTCATTAATCAGTTCCGCACCGATTTGGGTGGTCTCCTTTAACTTTCCGCGATAGCCGCTGTTATCCACAAATGTATTTCCTCGATAGGACAAACGAAGGGGATTCACTTCATCCTTATAATACTTTGCCACACATCGTGCAATCGGCGGTGTCATATCCGGACGAAGCACCAAAGTATTTCCCTCTCTGTCAATGAACTTGTACATATCCTTGGACGGAACGGTTCCCCGCTCCTTACGAAAAATATCAAAATACTCAAACGTCGGAGTTACTACATCCCGAAAACCGAACCGGTGCAGGCAATGTCGTAATTTCCCCTCCAATTGCTGTTTTTTCACGCACTCTGCGTCGTGCAAATCCCGGACACCTTCCGGCGTATGTAATAATTTCTCCATACGTCCTCCTTTCTGAACCTTTGCATCACTTTCTTATGGTAAAGTGATAATTCGCTACTAAAATAATGTATATATTGTACGACATCTCTTTCCCGTTGTCAACATAAAAATAATGCATTTTTGTTCTATCGAATATGTACTGTTTTCACCGGAACAAAAAAGCCGTTGCCTTTTGACAACGGCTTTCGTCTTACTTTTTAATAATCAAACATGGAATCATAAAAATCGGAGTAATCATCATAGTCGAAGAACTCATCAATCACGCTTACTTCATAGGAATAAAACTCCTTCATTTTCTTTCCATCCATAAGATAATAGGTAATCGTATCATCTTCTTTTACCTTTACCAGAACCTTCTCAGGGGAAATTGCCTCTTCTCCCAGGTCATCCAAATCAAATTCACACTTTACATATCCTTCGTCAACCGTTAATAATTCCTTTTCTTTTCCGCCGTTTTTAGAAAAGCAAAACTCTTCTCCCTCTACTACATAGTAGCAATAACTTCCGTCCGCAGATACCGTTGCCGTTGTTACATCATCTGCGATTCTCTTTCCTTTCTTGCCTTTCACATAGCAAAGTTCGTCTTCCCAATTAAGGAAGTAAATGTGCTTCAACTTTCCGTCTGCATAAATTCTGTAAGCATCTGCATTATTCAAAAGCTTTGTTTTCTCTCCGCCTTTTGCAAATCTCGTTGCTTTAATAATGTCAGAACCGTAAATATATACAATGCTTTCACCATTATCAGCTACCGCATAATCACTTACATTCGATGCAATCTTCTCGGCTTCAAACTTTTTCAACATATAGAAGATTTCGGAATTGTAGTTGCTGTAGTAAAGCTTCTCCTTAAACGTATCTAAACCGGTATAATTTACGGTAATCGTTCCCCGTTGCTCCGTAGATAAATAAATCGCATCGGTTACAGCATCATTTTCCAAAATCGCATAGTTAAGTTGTTCTCCCGCAACCTTTTTCTTTTCCCCTGCCTTTACCGTTGCATAGGTCTTTTCATCGCTCCAGAACAACATCTCTGTATGATCCGCATTCATAAAAACATTTACATTATATAAGTCGCTTGCGAGCTTTTCCTCTTCTTTTCTCTTTTTCTGTGCGTAAATACGGTCGTCGTCAGAATAATATACATACGCTCCCTTATCGGCAATCGCAAATACACGCTTCTCCTTACCGACCTCTACCGGCTCTTTTCCTTTTACGGAATAGAATCCCTTAAAATCATCCGATGCATCATATTCCGCAACATAAGCAACGGTCTCACCGTTCGGAGATAATACCGCACTGTTTATTACAGCCTCTTCGGCAATTTCAAGAGTTTCACCGTTCTTTATATAATAAAGATTCAAGGTTCCTACAGCAATAGATCCCAATCCGCCATACAGCGTATTATCATAGGATGCCAATTCATAATCGGAAAAGTATGCCACCGTTTTTCCTTCATTGGAAACACGGACACCGTAGGCTTCATCAATACCGGTACGAATCACTTCTCTGTCTTTAATAATAACCAGTTCATCGTCTTCATTGAAATAACAAACAGCAGAACGGTCCATACTATATACTTCGGACGTCACGTCGGAATCATCTAACTTCATGCTTTCACCGTCGGCAAACCGCACATAATAGGTCCCGTCGTCTTCCGTAATGTTCTGGATTGCGTCTTTGGAGCGCTTCATATAAGAATCATCACCGGACAAAAGTACTGCCGGAATAAAGATAAGAAGTAATATTGCAACACATGCAAGTACCAACTTCCCTTTTCCGAAAGGCTTCTTCTCATCCGCATCTGTCTTTACCGCCTTTTCTTTCTTTGCTTTCTTCTTCTCGTTTTCTTTCGTTTCTTTTGCTTCTTCTATAATTGCAACTTCCGTTGTTATTTTTTCTTCCGCTACAACCTCCGCCTTTCCTTCGATTACGGTTCCGGTTACCATCTCTGTCGTTTCCACAACCTCAATTTCTACAAGCTCCGCACCGCAATTGGTACAAAACTTTAATCCGTCCGCACATTCCTGACCACACTTGCTGCAAATCATAGCTTCCTCCTTCTTTGTTATCTGTAAATAACAAGTGTACACGTTCTTTGGTTCACACCACTTATTTATTTTACTCTAATTTACCATTCATGTCAAGAAATTATCAAATGTCTTTCTCATCTCTGATTGCCAAATCTAACTGCACTCCCTCCAAATACGGAACCGGAACACTTTTCCCTTTCGGAAGAAAAAAGGAATGTTCTGTTTCTTCCAAGCGGAAACTTTTTCTTCCTCCCTGACGCATTCTTTCATAAAATTCCTTTAATTTTTCAAACCGCAAATAATAGCACTGCTCCTTTGCTGTATAATAAATTAAAAGAAATGCGATTCCTTCTTGTTTTTCAAAGGCTTCCATAAACTCAAACTGATGCTCGTGCACATTCTGCAATGCAAACGTATCTTCCGCACATTCCTTTGCATCAAAACATACCGGAATCCCTTGAATTGCACCGATGTAATCCACTGTACTTTTCTTTTCGAAATAAGCTAACGTAATATGTCTGGTTTTCTGGTCGATTTCAATCGGCGTAATCGGTGTCGGTACCTTCTG
This sequence comes from Lachnospiraceae bacterium, assembly GCA_017503735.1. Lineage (GTDB taxonomy): Bacteria > Bacillota > Clostridia > Lachnospirales > Lachnospiraceae > SIG307. Next base: position 79,499 of record JAFVSN010000052.1, on the reverse strand, counting down.
TATGAGAGCAAGGCCCAGCTCCCGGTATCGCTCATTGGTCAAATTAATCAATTCTTCAAATGCAGACCCCCGCAGGCCTCTGGAATTCCATTCTCCCATAAACGCTCCTTTCCGTCGACATCAACCTCTGTATACGCCCAATTCCTTGGCAATCCGTTCAAACGCCTTCGGTACCGGTGCCTGAATCTTTTTTCCGGAAAGTTGCTTACATCCGGACATTTCATGCGGAAACTCCAAATAAGCCGCATGCAGTAACTGATTTTTCAAACCGAATCTTTCCCGGAATTCTGTATTCGTTGTCGGATTTCCGTACTTGACATCTCCCACAAGCGGATGCCCTACCGATGCAAGATGTGCACGAATTTGATGGGTTTTTCCGGTAATCAAACGAACCTTCAACAAGGTATACGTTCCGTTCGTTTTTACCGGTGTATATTCCGTTTCAATATAAGTGCCGTCCTCGGAACACCGTTCCATTTTTACCGTAACTTTATTGGTACGAACATCTTTCTCCAAATACCCGCGCAACCGGCTGCTGCCCTTTACCTGACCGCATACAATACAAAGGTAATCCTTATGCACCGTCCGTTCTTTAAATAAAGCGGATAGCGTCTGTAAGCCGGCCAGACTTTTTCCTGCTGTTATCAGTCCACTGGTATTCCGGTCCAGACGATTGCATACCCCCGGGCGAAAGGTTTGCAAATCTTCCTCTCGCAAACTTCCCTGTTCCAGTAAATATTCAAGCACCCACTCGTTTAAAGAATAATCCTCCGATGATGCCTTTTGAGAAAGGACCCCGGCCGGTTTATTCAAAATCAAAACATCCTCGTCTTCGTATACGACACGGATTTCGGATGCTTCCCTCGGTTTTTTTACAATACCCCTTTGTTCTGTAGCGGTTGTATTTTCTGTCTTTTTCCCTTGAAACGATAAAATCGTATCCTCTGACAAAAACAAGCAAACCTCATCTGTTTCACATAAAAGTTCCGAACCGTCTGCTTTCTTCCCGTTTAATGTAATATTTTTCTTCCGCAACATCTTATGTAAAAAACTCTGTGGTGCCGCATTCAAATATTTCGTAAGAAGTTTTATCAGTTTTTGTCCGGCCTCGTTTTTTGAAACTACTATCTTTTTCATATTTTTCCTGCCTTATATGCTCGTCCCGTTATACTGCCAAAGAACGTAAAAAGTCTACCAACTCCTGCATTTCTTCTTCTGTTCTTGTTGCTGTTTCAATCTTTTTCAATGCCGAAAAGAATTTTTCCTGTTCTTTATGAACCGTAACCTTTCCCGGAATCCCCCTTCGTTTCAGTTCCGCGCTCAGATACCCTGTTATTTTTTCTGTCTTTTCTTTCTCACCGGCAGCAAGACCGATTAACTCGTTTCCCGTAAGCACAAAAAAAGACATTCCCATGGCACGCTCCGGAGAAGAAAACAAATAATCGGAAAGCAGAATGCTTCCCTCCGGAACCGCACCCTTTACCTTTTCATACAATGCTTTGTCCGGTGTTTTATAAGCCATAATCACAATCAAAGTAGACAAATACCGTGCCATCGGCAAAACAAATAAAACGGCCACCACAGTAAAAATATTTCTCTTATCAAATTTATTTAGGAAAAGCCCCAAAACAAATATGGCCACACCGATTGCAATCATGAAAAGCACACTGAATAAATACTTTCTCTTCTGTGCGTTGATGCGTCCGTATTCACAACGTTCTACCTGCTTCATTCTGTCACTCCTTACCAAACCACTTCGTTATAATGGCTTATATAATAATCCGCCAATTGTTTCTTCTCATCCCTGTATGCCGCGGAAAAATCATCCTCCACACCGCATACCCTCATACCGGCCGCCTTGCCGGCCTGAATCCCTTCCGGAATATCCTCAAACACCAGACACTGCTCTGCTGCAACTCCCAGATACTCCGCAACCAAAAGATAAATATCCGGTGCCGGTTTTCCTGTCTTTACTTCACAGGACATATGCACCTCATCAAAATAAGGCAAAAGCCCCAACGCCGCAAGCACAGCCATCGCCAATTCTTTTGAGTTGCTGGTGGCAATCCCGGTCTTAATTCCCCGTTCTTTTAGTTGTTTTAAAAACTCCAGTACCCCCGGTTTTAATCCGACTTCATTACAATATTTATCCATTGCCATCTCGTTCCAGTCGGATTTTATTTTTTCCAAACTATCCGGAATACCAAAGGTTTCTTTAAAATATACCGCAGTTTCCCGAAAACTCATGCCGGAAATCTTTTTCTGCAAATCCGGCGGAAGCGGAATCCCGAATCTGGCCAGATATTCAATATCAATGGCTTCCCACATCCACATAGAATCCACCACCGTACCGTCCAAATCAAAAATAACCGCATTAATTCCTTCTAACACGTTATCCCTCACTCCTTACGCTATCCTGTAATGTACGCAATTCTTCTTCTGTAAGCGACCGGTATGCTCCCGGTGCCAACGACTCATCCAGACGTACACCGCCCATTGCCATACGCTTTAAGTATAACACCTCATTTCCGGTGGCCGCAAACATCCGCTTTACCTGATGAAACTTTCCTTCCTGCAAAGTTACCGCCGCAGCAAACCCTCCCGACGGTAAAAATCCGGAAAATTCCGTCTCACTAAGTCTTCGTAATTCCGCCGGCATTGCCGTTAATTCCTCATCAACCTTCATACCGGAAGCAAACAACTTAATATCCTCTTCGGTAATCTCCCGCGCAAGCTTTGCAAAATACAACTTGTCCGCGTGCTTCTTCGGAGAAATCAATTTATGAGACAACATTCCGTCATCGGTCAAAAACAAAAGTCCCTCCGTATCCTTATCCAAACGTCCTACCGGAAACAAATTCCGTCGCTTCCGATCCTCTTCCGTTAAAAGAGACAATACGGTCTTGGCATCCTTATCCTGTGTTGCCGAAACCGTTCCTGCCGGCTTATGTAACATATAATACACAAACTTTTGAAAGGTCAATCTCTTCCCGTCTAAGGTCAAAACATCACTGTCTTCCTTTACCTGTTCTGCGGTCGTCTTATTCACTTCTCCGTTTACGCAGACTCTGCCCTTTACGATTACATCCCTTGCCTGGGACCGGGTCATTCCGGTCAGTTCCGCCACCAGTTTATCTAACCGCATCTTATCCTCCTACATCATCCGCCATCCGGCAAGGTATTTATTCTTAATGACACCGTTTGCGGCCTTTCCCCAACCGAGAGGATAGCCATCCACACATACCAGTACAAACCCGTTCTTCACGGATGCTTTTGCATCAATCGTTTCACACTTTAAATAACGAATTACATCTTCGTCCTCTGCGATCAGATTATAGCAATTATCGTATTCTTCTGCCTTTAGGGCACAGGCCAGTGCCTGACTCGGTTCAAACCGGTTCTTTTTCATCTCTCCCAACAAAAGACCGGAACGTAAAATCCGAAGTCCGGATAAATCCGGTAAATTTTCCGGCAAATAATACAAACGTTCTTCCCTGGCAACAATCCGCTCCGGAGCTAACGTTAGTTTCAATCGTTCCAAAAAGGCTTGCGCTTCCTCGGATATTTTTGCCGGGCGCACCCGTTCTGTCGTATACGGGATACATTGCGCCGTCTCCGACTTCTGAAGCAACGCCACAAAATGTCCTTCCCCTTCCAACCGGTGCGGCCAGATACGAATTGCTTTTTTTATCTCTTCCGGTCCGTTCACCCATTCCGGTCGTCCCGGTGCAAAACCTTCGTAAGAAAGCGGTGAATCCACCACGGAAAGCTCCGGGTACTCCCGAAGTAAAAAAGCCAGCGTATCCTCATCTTCCTCCGGCGAAAAAGTACAGGTAGAATACAAAAGCATCCCTCCCGGACGAAGCATTTTCACCGCCGAAGGTAAAATCTCCCTCTGCAGTTTTTGATAATACTCCACGCCGTACTGTTCCCAATTTTTCATAATTGCAGGACTCTTGCGAAACATCCCCTCTCCGGAACACGGCGCGTCTACCAGTATTTTATCAAAGTATCCGGTAAACCGTTCCGCCAATTTTGCCGGAGGTTCGCTGACAATCACCGCATTTTTCGTTCCGAACAACTCCAGGTTTTTAAGGAGCGCTTTCGCTCTGGAATTACTGATATCATTGGATACCAATACACCTTCTCCGCATAGTTTTGCCGCAAGTTCCGTACTCTTTCCTCCCGGTGCCGCACACAAATCCAGTACCCGTTCTCCCGGTGCCACCGGTAACACAGCAGCCGGTGTCATTGCACTCGGTTCCTGAATATAATACAACCCGGCAAAATAATACGGATGTTTTGCCGGTTGCTCCACATCCGCATTATAGTAAAATCCGTTTTTCACCCACGGAATTTTTCGCACCGCCACCGGTGCAATTGTTTCAAATTTTTCCGGGGATAATTTCATTGTATTCACGCGCAGTCCTGCCGCATGTTCGGCGTCATACCCTTTTTCAAACGCCTCGTACTCGGCTCCGAGAAGTTCCCTCATCCTTTTCTCAAACCGCTCCGGTAATTGAATCGCCATACCGTCCTCCTCGAATCTTTCATTCTCTCTAGCGCAAACTCTGGGCCCGATATCCTTCCGCAATCACATCCAGTTCCTTACTGAAACGTTCCAGTTGCGCAAGGTCTCCCTCTTGATAGACACGGAAAAATTCATCCTGAATTTTTACTACTTCTTTTTTGTTTGCCACTTTATACAGATTCTGAATATTAGTTAAAATATCCGCCACTAATCTTGCATTGTGATTAAACGAATTCTGTGCATCCATAATTTCTTCCCGGACGGATGCCATTTCCTCATCCAATACACCGATTGCCTCCGCTGCATTAAGAAGACGCTGTCTTAAGTTTTCCGGCATATTCTTCTTATACTTATACTGCAAAGAATGCTCAATGGTTGCCCAGAAATTCATCGCCAAAGTACGAATCTGAATCTCTACATGTAATACTTTCGGTCCCCGCAAAGTCTCTACCGTATATTGTACAATCATATGGTAACTGCGATAACCGCTCTTCTTTGCATGTTCGATGTAATCCTTCTCTTCTTTTACCTGCATATCCGCACGGTTTTTAATGATATCTACCACTTTATAGATATCCTCGGTAAACTGACAAATAATACGAATTCCCGCAATATCCTCAATATGTGTTTCAAACTCTTCAAATGCAATTCCTTTTTTCTGGCATTTTTCCAAAATGCTGGAAATAGATTTTAATCTGCCTTTTACCTGTTCTACCGGAGAGTAATTTCCGCTTTTCCGATATGCATCAATCAGATGTTCAAACTTCACTACAATTTCATCTACCGCCAATGCATAAGGCTCCAACAATTCTCTCCAAAGCTGAATTTCCATCCGCTACCTCCTCGTAAACCCGATTACAAAACCCTGTTCCTTATTCCTCATCGCCAAACACAAAAGAGTAAAGTTCTTTTATATTCGACTCCCAATGTACTATAATAACTTCTCCGATTCCTTCTCCCAGACGTGCACTTTCAAACATTCCCTTAACCGGAACACGGAATGTCTCCAGGGTCAAGATGCGATCTTCCACAACATTCTCCAATAACTTCTGCATATCTTCTTTCGAAATATCCGTCGTTACCCTCGGAAGACAATCATTAATCAGAGACAACAATTTAAGAACACCCTCATTTTTGTAAGAATTAAAAATCTTCGTAAGGACAGTTCTCTGACGCTCGGTACGTCCGAAATCGCTATACGTACCGTTTGCCGTCGGAACATAACGCACACGGCAATATCCCAATACCTGATTTCCGTTCATTAACTGGTTTCCGGCAACTACATTCCGATATGCCGGGTTACTGATATAGTCTGTTTTCCGTAAATATGCCGCCTCTTCCGCCGTCAAGGTAATCTCCACCCCTCCGAGGCGATCCACAATCCATTCAAAGCTGTCAAAGCCTACTTTGACATATCCGTCAATCTTTATCCGGAGATTTAACTCAATGGTATCAATCAACAGAGGCATTCCCCCGTAGGAATATGCAGCATTCAGCTTGTGATCGGAGTACCCCGGAATCTCCACATACATATCACGCATCAAAGAGGTCATTCCGATCTTTTTATCTCTGGAATTCACCGAAATCAATATCATAGTATCGGAACGGCTACCGGCAAATTGCGGTAACGATTCTTCACCAACCAGTAAAATATTATACACATAATCTTCCTTGCGCGGTTCTCTTACCGGCAAATCTGTTTTGTCCGGATTCTCCTTATCCTCTCCCTGATTTACCGGTGCTTTCGTCGGCTGATTCGGATTCTGCGTATTCGGTTCCGTTGTCGGTGCCGGTGTGTCATCATCCGGTCTGGTTACTTCTCCCGCAATGTACTCCGCCACAATACTGTAGATAATTTTTCGTCCCGGCTTTGTTCCAACCAATAGTACCAAAGACAAACAAAGCGTTCCCAAGGTAATCATGGCAATTCGAAGCCACAACGGAATCCGGTTCCAAACAGATTTCCGTCTTGGCTTTTTTTCTGTAACCGTTTCTTCCACCGGGCCGAGACTGACGGTCATTTGTGCCGCAAGTGCCTCGTCAATACTTTGCAAAATCGTTTCTTCTTCCGCTTCATCCTGTGCCGGATCCGCAAATTCTTCTTCTCCGAACTCAAAATCGAATTGAAGTTCCGGAAGTTCCTCTGCGTCTAATTCCACCGGTATGTATGCCACATCCTGAGACGCTTCACCTTCTGCATCGTTTTCCTTATGGACTTCATCCCGTACAACGCCCACAGAAGCTCTCGGAATAATGACTTCTCCTGTTTCCTCGTCCGTTTCAAATCCGTCAAATAAAGACTTCTTTTCTTCATCCATGTTCCGTTCCACCTTCTCTTTTTATTTCAGATTTTCCCAAAAATGCGCTTTATTTTGTTCCCAATCAACTACCAGCGTACTTGTTACTTTCCCTTTGTCGGCCGACTCATAGGTGCCTTTTGCCGGAAGTTGCCGTTGTTCTACTGTTATTATCTTACCATCATACGCAACATAAATCAATTCCTCCAATGTTGCTTCACTGATATCGGTTTCAATATATCCCAATGCATCCTTTGCAATTTTTATCCACTTTGTAAGTCCCGCTTCTTTATACCGTTCAAATAAATTTTTGATAACCATGCGCTGACGCTCTGTCCGGCCGAAATCATGTTTCGTCCCCTTATAATTCGGAACATAGCGTACCCGGCAATATCCCAATACCTGATTCCCGTTTAACACATGTGTCCCTGCCGTCACATTCCTGAATTCCTTTTTCGATATATAGTCGTGCGTATTCAAATACGTTGCTTCTTCCTGTGTCAACGTCACTTCTGCTCCGCCTAACATATCAATAATCGTTTCGAAACTGTCAAATCCTACTTTCAAATACCCGTCCGGCCATACCCCCAATTTCTCATACAAAATACGATACAGTCCCTGCACTCCCTGTTTTGCATATACTGCATTAATTTTACAAGGTGCTACGCCTTCCGGTTCCACATAAGTATCTCTTAAAATCGAAGTCAACACCACTTTTTTCTGACTTACATGAATGGATGCCAATAGAATTGCATCCGTTCTGCCTTTCCCCGGAACTCCCTTTAACGCTTCTTCTCCCAACAATAAAAGATGATAACATTCCTTTTCCTTCCCGGTATCCTTTTCATCCTCATCCTCATCTTCCCCCTCTACCGGAATCAAATTGGGATTCTCTGTGCCCATGTACACATCCGGCGGAGTTTTTTTCTCTCCTCCTACATACTTTACCGCTCCGTGTAAATATCCGGCAACAACTTTTGATGTTAACCTTTTCCCGGTCCCCGTGTAAACAAAAAACAGAATCAAAGCCGCTCCTACCGCCACTATCGTAGCAAGAAATAGCACAAAGGATTCCAGCCGTCCTCTTCTTTTCTGTTTCATAAACGCCCTCCAAACCGCATAATATCATGAATTCTTCTGCCGTTTACAGCTTCCCTTTGTCTGCCAGAATTTTCTCCAAAAGCTGATAAATCCGTATTGCGGAGGCAATATGAAGACGTTCTGCCGGAGTATGAATATCCTTCATTTCCGGCCCGATGGAAATCATATCCAGTCCCGGAATCTTTTCACCCAACAATCCGCATTCCAATCCGGCATGAATCGTAGCCACCTCCGGTTTCTTCCCGAACATCTCACCGTAAGCCGTCACATAAACTTCCCTAAGCTTTGATTCTTCTTTATATTCCCATGCCGGATACTCTCCGGACACCTCATAATCTCCTCCGAGAAACCCAATCAGATAAATCAGTTTTTCTTTCAAAAACTGCAAATAACTTGCCTTACTGCTCCGCAAAGACCAATGAAGTTCCATCCCTTCGGAGGTCATAGTACAAATGCCGAGATTTAAGGAGCTTTCTACCAAGCCCGGAATTTCCGCACTGTTTACCTGAATACCATTCGGCGCCTGTAACAGTAAGAACAAAAATTTCTCAAAAGAACGAGGATGCATCACCGGCAATTCCTCCACATAATCTTCCGGTAAAAACATCAGTGTGGCATCCGGCTCCGCCGCACGTATTTCTTCTGTCATCGCCTCGGCAAGTGCTTGTGCCGATAAAATATCTTCCGCAGAAATATCCTCAGGGAACAAAAGGGTTGCTTTTGCATCCCGTGGAATCGCATTGTCTTTTTGTCCACCGGAAAGTTCTTCTACCAGAAACGGTACTTTCTCCCGCAGCATAAACAAATATCTTGCCAGAAAACGCACAGCATTGGTGCGATTCTTATCGATTTCCGCCCCGGAATGACCGCCGAAAAGTCCGGAAACCGTTACTTTTACGATACGGCCGCCTGCAATCACCCGCTCCACCGGAAGCAATCCGGTTACTCTGGCACCGCCTGCACAGCCGCAAAGCACTACATTTTCTTCTTCGGAATCGATATTAATCAAATTTCTTCCGGAAAGAAGAGCTCCATCAAGTGCCTTTGCACCATCCATACCGGTCTCTTCTTCCGTTGTTATTACAAGTTCCAGTGCCGGATGTTTTGCATTCGCATCATCCAGTAACGCAAGACAATAGGCCACTGCAATTCCGTCATCCCCGCCAAGGGTGGTACGGTCCGCTTTCAGCCATTCTCCGTCTACCTTAAGGGTCAATCCATCCTTTATAAAATCAATATCCGAACCGGCTTCCTTTTCACAAACCATATCCATGTGTCCTTGCAAAATCAGTGTCGGTTCATTTTCATATCCCGGGGTTGCATTCTTATAAAAAATCAAATTATCCGCAGTATCTCTCACATACCGGATATTCCTCTCTATCGCAAAACGCTCCAGATAATCCGCCAGTTTTCCTACATTTCCGGAACCGTGCGGAATTGCCGCAATCTCCGAAAAATAATAAAATATTTTTTTATAATCCAGTGCTTCAAGCTCCGTTAACATAGGAAACCTCCTTAATTCTTAAAACTATGAATCGGTGCCGGAATTCTTCCGCCTCTTGCCACAAACGCGTCACAAGAGAAATTATTGACCGGCATAATCGGTGCATACCCGAGAAGTCCACCAAACTCTACGATATCTCCCACATCTTTTCCGATCACCGGAATCAGACGCACTGCCGTGGTCTTTGCATTAATCATACCGATTGCCATTTCATCGGCAATAATACCGGAAATGGTAGTTGCCTTCGTACTGCCCGGTATCGCAATCATATCAAGCCCCACGGAGCATACACAGGTCATTGCCTCGAGTTTTTCTAAGGTAAGGGCACCGGCCTGTACCGCATCAATCATTCCCTGATCTTCACTGACCGGAATAAATGCACCGCTCAAACCGCCCACATAAGAAGAAGCCATAACGCCACCCTTCTTCACCTGATCATTTAACAGGGCAAGGGCTGCCGTGGTACCCGGCGCACCCGGAAATTCCAAACCGATTTCCTGCAAAATCTCCGCTACGGAATCTCCCACTGCCGGAGTCGGAGCCAGGGACAAATCTACAATACCGAACGGTACCCCTAATGCTTTGGAAGCTTCGGTAGCAACAAGCTGACCCACACGGGTAATCTTAAATGCAGTCTTTTTAATGGTTTCACAAAGAGTTCCGAAATCCGCACCTCGCACGGACTCCAATGCGGTCTTTACCACACCCGGACCACTGACACCAACGTTAATGATGGCATCTGCTTCGGTCACACCATGGAACGCACCTGCCATAAACGGATTATCATCCGGTGCATTACAAAAAATAACGAGTTTCGCACAGCCAAGGGAATCCTTTTCCTTCGTTGCCTCCGCAGTCTTAAGTACAATTTCACCCATCAAACGCACCGCATCCATATTGATACCGGTCCTGGTAGAACCCACATTTACGGAAGAACAAACCCGTTCCGTCTCTGCCAGTGCCTGTGGAATGGACTCAATCAAAAGACGGTCTGCCGTAGTCATACCCTTACTTACAAGCGCAGAATACCCGCCGATAAAGTTAACACCTACCGTCTTTGCCGCACGATCTAACGTCTTCGCTATGGTTACAAAATCCTCCGGCTTTTTGCACGCAGAAGAACCTACCATCGCAATCGGTGTTACCGAAATTCTCTTGTTTACAATCGGAATCCCGAATTTCTTACCCAGACGTTCTCCCGTTTCTACCAAATCCTTTGCCATGGTAGTTATTTTCTCATAAACCTTACGGTTTAATTCATCCAGATTATGATCGGCACAATCCAAAAGACTGATTCCCATCGTAATGGTACGTACATCCAGATTCTCCTTTTCAATCATCTGGTTGGTCTCTATGACTTCATGTATATTAATCATATCTTATTCCTCACTTTTACCGTTTCTTATCGTGTGCTTAGATTCTATGCATCATATCAAAGATATCTTCATGCTGTGCCTTAATAATTACACCGATTTCCTTACCGATGGCATCCAAATCCTCTGCAATTTCATGATTCTCCTTCGGGGAATTGTTCGCATCCACTACCATCATCATATTGAAATAATCCTGTACAATGGTCTGGGAAATGTCAAGAATATTTACCTTGTTCTCCGCAAGATAGGTACAAACCTTTGCAATAATACCCACACAATCCTTTCCTACTACCGTAATAATTGTCTTCTTCATTTTACTTTCCTCCTGCTATTTCTTCGCCTATGCGAATAATTCTAATTGTACCGCCATAATCTCCGTTCCTACCGGACGAGACGGAATATCACGTTCCGCTACAAATAAATCCGGCATTGGAATTCCCTGTTTTTCGGCTGCGGCCTGCAATTCAATCCGGACGGTCTCATAGGCCAGCTCCGGTAAATTGTTTTCTTTGCTCAGATGTGCAAGTATAACATGTCGAAGCCCCGGATGCAATACTTCACACAATAATTTCGCGGCTGTGTCATTGCTCAAATGTCCGCGCTCTCCCAAAATACGTTGTTTTAAATAATAAGGGTAAGACCCTACCATTAACATATTGACGTCATGATTGGACTCCAAATACAAAATTTCCGAATCCGCAACAGCCTCCAGAATCTTCTCGTCGTATGTTCCGAGGTCTGTTACCATAGCAGCCTTTTTCCCGTCTGCTTCAAAAGTATAACAAACCGGATTGGCCGCATCATGGGATACGGAGTGTGCCTTTGCGGTCAGCCCATCAAACAAAAGTGTCTCTCCCGGCTTTACCTCATGAAGCAGTTCCTCCGGAATCCGTCCGATATTGGTTTTCCCCTTTAACATTCCGCAAAGAGTCTCTGCCGTACCGTAAAGAGGAATCCCGTATCTCCTTGCCAAAACACCGATTCCCTGAATATGATCCGAGTGTTCATGGGTAATCAAAATACCTTTTACGGATTTTGTGGGAATCCCGATGGAATCAAGCGCCGTCTCAATCCGTTTTCCACTGATTCCGGCATCCACCAGAAGATGTGTCCCTTCATGTCCTACATAAACGCAATTTCCGCTGCTTCCGCTGGCAATTGCACAAACTCTCACAAAAAAAACCTTCTTTCCTTCACCTTATCTGTTCCGTATTACTCCTCCCAATATAACTCAATCCGGTCGCTGTCCGCAAGTACCTGCATGAAATTTGTTGAAACATCATTCACCTTTACTACCGCACGCCGGCCTCTTGCATCCGACAAATTAAAGGAATATACATCCAAGACATCCACCAGCATATAGGAAGCTTTCCCCTTTAATACAATCGGCTGATTGTTTACCAATACAACAATATCTTTTGCGGAAACCTCCGCAGTCGAAGACACTTCCGTCTTTTCCGGCTCTTTGGTTATTGCGGCTTCTTCCTTCCCCGGTACTTCCGGTTTCGGTGCGCTCGTTTCTGCCGTATTGACCTCTTGTGCATAGGTTTCCGTTACATACGGTTCTTCCGCAACTGTCTCTACACTATAAGTCTGTTCTTCAATCTCCATATTGATGGAAAAGTTCTCATATACCTTTTCCTCCGGTCCGGCAGGTACATGATTTACATAAATCCGGCCCTGCGGCACGATATCAAGAAATGTCATTGCCTGTTCCAGTGTATAGTAATCCATAGAGACAATCACATCTCCTTCTTTGATTTCATAGTATTCGGAAACCATCTCGCCGTTTGCCTGCATATACCGCGGACAAGTTACTTTATTTCCGTTTACCGTAAAGGAAATCGTCTGCTTAAATTCCGGCAACTTCCCGATGGTACAAGATGCTGCAGTTCCCTTTGTGGACTCTTCGATTACAATCTCATCATTCTGTATAATCGGCGAATTAATTCCCGCAGGCTTTCCGTTTAAGCGGATTACGGCAGCCTCTCCCAATTCACCGCGAATCATACGTTTTTCTCCGTTTACGGTAAAGGTCAGTTCCTGACCTCTTGCCGGGAACAGTTTTTCATTCGGATATCCGTACTGCAATGCCGCATCCACAATGGTCAGCTTACCGTTATCGTACAGCTTTATCCGTTCGTCATTTACACGGACAAAAATGAAATTATTCCGCTGTTCATAATAATTCAGGCAGATACCGATCGGTGTAACCAGTAACGGATCTTTCTTAATTCCTTCCTGTAAGAAGCTGACTGCGGATAGAACTTCCTCTCCGCGAAGTGCCACGCGCTCCTTCGGAAGCTTCAAATACTCCGAAAGCTTCTCGGTAAATCCGGTGACCTTTCCGCCACCGCCTACCACAAACACCGCACTGACCGGTTTTCCGCCGTTTAACTGTATAATCTGTTCAGCAACCGCTTTGGTAATCTGGGAAATACGGTCTTTTACATCCGCCAACACTTCTTCCCGCTCTACCTTTTGCTTCAGTCCCATGATATCTTTATATGTAATTGTTTTTTTCTTGGTGGACGTCTCTAATTTAATTTTTTCCGCCAACTTAAAATCAACCAAGCGTTTTTTTGCAATTTCTTCCGTCAACATATCACCGGCCATCGGTATCATTCCGTAAGCAACAACGCTTCCGTCCTTTGTGATACAAATATCGGATGTACCTGCCCCCACATCTACCAAGGCTATATTTAACAAGCGAAAATTCTCCGGAATCGCAACCTGCATTGCTGCAATCGGCTCCAACGTAAGGTTTTCTACTTGGAGACCGGCCTTCTGTACCGCGGAATATAATCCGTCGATTACTTCATCTGGAAGGAACGTTGCCAGTACCTCCGCACCGATTTTCGTCGCTTTATGTTCTTCCAGATTGGTAATCATAAAGTCATTTAAGTAATAGTGAACTACCGTATATGCCACACAGAAGAAATTATGCTCATTATCTTTTGTCTCTTCCTTCATCTTCTTATGGGCATGTTCCACTCCAAGCATTTCAAGAGAATGGATCATTTCTTCGGTAATCACGGTTTCCTCATCAAAGATTACCTCGGCATAAGCGGTTGCGGTGTTTAACACGCGACCTGCCGCTGCAATACAAACATCATTTAATTTTCGACCGGTCTGGTTCTCAAGTTCTTTTCTCACTTGGGAAATTGTGGCTGCCACACTTCCGATGTCATGAATCTGTCCATCCATCATTGCCCGGGTTTCGTGCATTTTCGTACACTGGGCAACAACGGTAAAGCCCCGTTCCGATGTTTTATACCCAACGGTACCCACAACACTTCTTGTTCCGATGTCCAAACCAAAAACCATTTTATCCGGATATGCATTACTCATTATATGCCACCTCCTTCAGGTGTTTCTCTATTTGTTTCAAAACATGTGCTTCGCATTCTTCTTCCGAAGCATCATTATACAATACAAAATCACTTGCGGAAACAAACACTTCCTCCGTCGCCTGCTCCGCCATAATAGAATCCACCCTCTCATCGGAATATCCTCTGTTTGCCTTTAACCTTGCTCTGCGCAGATTTACCGGTGCGTGTATATACCAAAGTTCATCACAGATTTCCTTATATCCCGCTTCGATTAACAGTGCCGCTTCGATAAGCACCAACCCGGCAAATCCCGACATTCTGAGACTTTTAATACGTTCCTCCACATAAATCCGTACCTTAGGGTGAACACAGGCATTTAATTCCTCCACCCGGTCTCCCAGGAAAGCCCGTTCATACAGCTTACTACGGTTTAATGTGCCGTCCCCGTTTACCAAATCCTCACCGAATAAAGAAATCAGTTCTTCATGTGCACTGCCTCCCCGCTCCATTAATTCATGTGCAATGGCATCACAGTGCAAATATTCGGTTGTATAATGCTTTTGCAGAATGCCGACAACCGTTGATTTTCCGGCACCCACACCTCCAGTGATTCCGATGACTTTCATACTGTTTCCTCACCTGATTCCAACATTCTTTTCTGCTGCCCTCTAAATATCACTTACTTTGTCTCGTACCAGTCGCTTCCGGTACTCACACTGACCTCAAGGGGTACGGAAATGTCTGCCGCAGCTTCCATTTCCTCCCGCAGAATTGTTTTTACATACTCAATTTCCGCAAGCGGAGTCTCGATTAACAATTCGTCATGCACCTGTAACACAATCTTTGCCTGACTGTTATCCTTCTTTAACCGTGCGTCCACACGAATCATGGCAATCTTCATAATATCCGCCGCCGTTCCTTGCACCGGAGAATTCATAGCAATTCGCTCTCCGAAGGAACGCTGCATAAAGTTGGAAGACGCAATCTCCGGTACCGGACGCCGTCTGCCGAACAGCGTCGTCACATAACCTTTCGTCTTTGCCTCATCCACCAACGAATCCAGATACTGCTTAATCTTCGGATAGGTCTCAAAGTAGCGGTTGATATACTCCTCCGCTTCCTTTCGGGAAATATTTAAATCCTGTCCCAGGCCGAAGGAACTGATGCCGTATACAATACCGAAGTTCACTGCCTTGGCATTGCTTCTCTGTTGCGGTGTTACCTCGTCATACGGCGTATGAAATACCTGGGATGCGGTCAGACGGTGAATATCCTCTGCTTCCCGATACGCTCTGATTAACTGTTCATCTCCGGATAAGTGGGCCAGAATACGAAGTTCGATCTGCGAATAATCCGCATCCACAAACACACAACCTTCTGCCGGTACAAATGCCTTACGGATTTTCCGTCCCAATTCCACCCGCACCGGAATGTTCTGCAAATTCGGTTCCGCACTGCTAAGGCGTCCCGTTGCCGTAATCATTTGCTGGAACTTGGAATGAATCCGTCCGTCTTCCGCCACATAAGCCGGCAATCCGTCCGCATAGGTTGACTTCAATTTTGTAAGTTGCCGGTACTCCAATATATTTTCTACAATCGGGTCTTCACTGCGGAGCTTCTCTAAAATATCTGCCGAAGTGGAATACCCTGTTTTTGTCTTCTTGCCCCCCGGAAGCTTTAACTTCTCGAATAAAATCACACCCAGCTGTTTCGGAGAGTTAATGTTAAACTCTTCTCCCGCCAACCGGTATATCTCCTGCTCCAAACGGACAATTCCCTCGGTTAACTGCTTGGAATATTCACCAAAGAAAGAACGATTCACTGCCATACCTACCTGCTCCATGTCATACAACGTAGAAACAAGCGGAAGCTCTATGGTACGGTACAATTCTTCCATGCCCGCCTTGCGAAGTTCTTCTAACAGCACCGGGTAAGCCGCCTGTGCGGTCATTGCTTCATAAGCAGCTACCTGTCTGCGGGCTTCTGTATCAGCTCCCGTATCTTCCGGTTCGTCAAACAAACTCATCTGCTTCGGTTCCGATGCAGACAACAATGTTTCCGCAGCCGGCAGAGCCAACTTCAGATAATCTCTTGCAATATCCTCATAAGTATAGCTGTTCTTTAACGGATTCAGTAAATACGCACAAAGGGCAGCATCCCCCAAAAACGGCCGGTCCGCCTCTTCCACAACGGAAAGACGTTCCTTTAAATCTATGGCAACAAGCACTGCCTGTTTCTCACATACCTTATGAAGCATCACCGCAATACCGGACTCCTTCGTCACAGCCACCGGAACTACATATGTCTTCCCTTTTACTGCCAAAATAAGTTCTTCTCCACAATAGGAGAAGCCGATTACCTCATCCTTTTTAATCCCCGCAATCAGTGCATCTGCTTCTTTTGCATTTCCGATTACCTGCGGTTTTTCATCAAAAGACTTGTCATCACTGACTAAGCCCTGTTCCGGTGAAAAATGTCGTGATAACAGTGACTTAAACTCCAGTTCCTTGCAGAGCTTATAGGCTTCATCCGTAAAAATATTCCCGAACCGTGCCGTCTCGTAAGAAAACTCCGGCTCCCAATCCGTCTTAATGGTGGCCAAAGTCTTGCTGAGTCGTGCCAAATCCTCATGTTCGCGAAGGGACTCTCTGGCTTTCTTCGGCTCAATCTCATCTACATGGGCAATGGCCTCCTCAACAGTCGGAAACATGGTTAAAATCTTTACCGCCGTCTTTTCACCAACCCCGGGTACCCCCGGAATATTATCGGAAGTATCTCCCATAAGCCCCTTTAAATCTACAATCTGCGCCGGAGTCACGCCATACTTTTCCACCACCTGCGCCGGAGTATAATCTTCTATCTCTGTCCCGGTACGCTTCGTCTTCGGAATCCGCACCAATACATCTTCCGTAGCTAATTGCAATAAATCCCTGTCGCCGGATACCAAAGAAACCTTTTTTCCGTCTTTTGCACCCTTTACGGAAAGAGCTCCTAAAATATCGTCAGCCTCAAACCCGGGACACTCAATAATCAAAATCCCCATAGCGGAAAGCATCTGCTTTAAAAGCGGCATCTGTTCCCGAAGTTCCTCCGGCATTCCCTTACGTGTTCCCTTATACTCCGCATACATCTCGTGACGAAACGTGGGATGTTTCACATCAAATGCCACTGCAAGATAATCCGGTTTCTCTTCTTCCGCTATCTTAATCAAAATATTCAAAAAGCCCAACACACCGTTTGTATGTCTGCCATCCGTCGTTGTCAAATCCGGCAACCCGTAAAAGGCACGGTTTACGATACTGTTTCCGTCAATTACCACTAATTTTTCTTTCATTGCACTACTCCTCATTCTCACACTCGGAATTCTGCCCGTTTTCACCCTTTTCTTCCGTTGCTATAACTTCGTTTTCTTTCGTGATCTCACTTTCTTCAATTCCGGTAATCCTTCGAAGAAATCTGCGGTCCTCTTCTTCCCGTTTTTCGTTTGCGGTAATCCCGTTTAAAAGCACAAGCAACGAAACCACTACCGCCAGAACCACTCTTCTGCGTGCGCAGGAACGTTTCCTCTTCAACTCATCCAAATAACATGTCTCTATTTTTTGATTTAATTCCTCAATATAATTCTCTGATAAATCTTCATCCGCATCCAATTGCTTCATTGCAGTCATCAAAGAATATGTCACCTCAAGTTCTTCCCGACACTCCGGGCAACTGTCTATATGATTTAAAAAAGCCTCGGTATCTTCGGTATTCAGTTGTTCGTTAATAAATTGTGTCATCAGCTCCATCGCCTTCTTACAATCCATTTCGCCAACTTCCTTTCTTCGCATTTCGCAACCGTTTCCGTCAACTTCTGCCCTGTGTACATACAATATCAATTTAGTATACCATTTTTACAAAAAAAAAGCAAGAACTCTCACCTGTAACAGACAAGAGTTCCTGCAAATTATTTTCACTTATAATACTACATTCCGAACAGTAGCCAGATACCGATGTAGGCAGGAATCACAGCCACCAAAGTAAACGGAATACCGATGCGGAAAAAGTCCTTATTCTCTACCTCATAGCCCGCCTTACGAAGGATACCGATACCGGTAATATTCGCAGATGCACCGATTGGAGTAATATTGCCGCCTAAGGTTGCTCCGGATAAAAGACCAAAGTACAACGGGGTCGGATCAATCTGCAAGGCTGCCGCAATGCCCGCAATCACAGGAATCATGGTCGCTACATACGGAATATTATCGATAAATGCGGAAATCACTACCGATGCCCATACAATAATGGTGTACAGCAGGAAAATGTTGTTGCCGCCGGCATTTGCCAGAAGGTTCGCCAGTGCATCAATGACTCCCATATGAGAAATACCGCCGATCATAAGAAACAAACCGATCAACAATCCGATGGTATTAAAATCAATGGCCTTTAACGGCGGAAGAATCGCCTTGATATCCCCTTTCTTCACACAGTTTATGATGATACCGATAATCATTAAATCGGTACAAATCAACCCGTTTGTAATATCCGGTTTGTTTGGAATAAAGGAAGCAATAATAAGCAATAAAATCGCTCCTACCAAAAGCACCGTCGGCGCAAAGTCCGTCACTACGGTCCTGGTTGCCCCGCTTGCCTTTTGATCTAACTTCAACTGCTTTTCTTTACGGAACAACACCGCAATAATAATTGCGGAAAGTATCGCTCCCAACTCTACAAAGAAAAACATACACGGTTTTCCCTTGTACCAGAAAAAATCAAGGAAGCTCATATCTAACGCAGACCCCAGCAGAATCGCCGTCGTATCACCCACCAAGGTCGCTGCACCCTGCAAATTGGAGGATACCGCAATACTGATAATAAAAGGGACCGGGTTTAACTTTAACTTCTTACAAATTTCCAGTGCCACCGGTGCCACCATTAACACCGTTGCCACATTATCCACGAACGCAGAAATCAAACCTGCAAACAATGACAATGCTACTACGGCCACGCAAACATTCGGCACCTTCTCCATAATAATATCTGCCAAAAGAGCAGGCATCTTACTCTCGATAAACAATGCCACCAACCCCATGGTACCGGCAATCATCAAAAGTACGTTAAAGTCCAGAGACGGAATAATTTCCTTCACCGGAAGCATACCACTTACCACAAAAATTAAGGCCGAAGCCAGGGCAATGTACGGGCGAAACTTTGAAAAAACTAACATCAGTACATAGGTCAACGCAAATAACACAATTGCAGGTATCATAGGTTTCTACTCTCCTTTGTCTATTATATCTGCCGCCTCGTCACTGTTTCGTGGCATCCCATTCCGTAGATGCCACCGTACTTCTTGCACGATAACGAGCCGACATGAATCTATAATACACGAAACTTCCTGCAATGACAAGAACAAAATGCCAGAAAATCGCCAAATCGACCGATAGATTGATTTTCCCGAAGCACTGCGTCGCAAGAATAACACCGATAACGGTCGTCGTCGTTCCTTCCGTACCGGAAGCATACAGCGGATTTGCTTTCGCATACCAGATATGTATCAGCGCTTGTAAAAAAACAACCAGGCCACTCAAGAAAATAATGTCATCAAAGCCACCGTCTTCCACCGCACCTAACGCCACACTCAAACCACGCATACTCAGTAACAACAAATATCCTAACTCAGTATAAATTAACAAGTTTGTTAAAAAGCCCTTTGTCATAATACACTTTGCTATAGGAAATCCGCCGAAGCCTCGTCCCACATTCCCGTACCAACCGTATACACTTTGTGTCATCATTGCCTCAATAATCGCAACCACACCGAATGTTGCGGCTATCCTGTATTTCTCCGCAAAAAAAGTCAACTCAATTCCGCTTGCCATTTCAAACAACGAAAGTGCCGCAAACACGACCAATGCCAGAAACCAGCCTCCGTTGCCCCGCAAGCCGAAATCACAGCCGAAAGCCTTTCTCATTCGTTTATTTGCCCACATAAGCTTCATGGCTCGTTTATATTCGTTTATCACCACGCACCCTCGCTTTCATCGTTCATTTGACATTTACTAATGTTCCCCGCTTCTCTTTTTATATCTTTGTAACAGACTGAGATACATCAGTATTACACCGACTACCACAAACAGCACTTGGAATAAAAATGCAACACCGACAGACATCCGGATTCTTCCCACTAACGTCGGAAGTGCTACCACTGCCCCGGACAATGTTCCTCCGAAATACGCTCTTGATGTTCCGTCTCTGTCAAGCAAACTTCCTACGATCTGAAACATCGCCTCCCAAAGGAAAAACAAGCCCGGCAGAAAAAGAATTTCATCTATCCATGATACATCCAACACTCCTACTGCCATATTGATTGTATGCATTCCAAGTATCAGAACCAAACCACACACGTAACAGATAAGCTGATTAATCACAAATCCCTTCGTCATAAGCCACTTTGCAAAAGGAACTCCTCCCATTCCTTTTCCCGACACCCAATATATAGTCAGCGGAACTTCTATCACAATTACCTGCATCAGCATATGACAGAAAAAAGCTACGATATATGCCCACTTACAAACAGACACACTCACATTAATTCCTACCAGCTTTGCGAACAAAGGTACAAGCATTGCGACAGCCATCACCAGTAGCATTCCGCCGTTCCCAATGAGTTCAAAACCGCAACCGAAGGACCTTCGCATCGCTTTGCTACTCCACATATAATTCATGGCTCGTTTCCATTCTTTCTCCATCGTCCTTCTCCCTACTGCTGTGCTGCCTGTAAATTCAACGAAGTACATGCAACCCTGCGCTTTTTATAGGTGTGCTCCAATACTACCAAACCTAACCATGTTCCGATGACAACCAGACCTACAAACACAATTGCTACCAGCCACCACGGCATCACATAATTTACCGCTTTATTTGCCACGGAAATCAAAGCTCCGCTAAGAATGCTTTTCCCCAGTGCCATGCTAATGGCATTGATTCCGAACACAATCATAACCACGGAAGAAATCCAGGCATATCCGGTGGTAATCATCCCCAGCACATACGTAACAGCAAAGCTTATCAGCATATCATCCAAGAGAGACACCTCACAAAGCTCCAGTGCCACACACACAAGACGCATCGCCACCGCCGGTATTACACATACCAGAAAAGATACCAGACGGCTTAACACCAGCCCCTTCGTCAATACCCTTTTTGCGATTGGAAAGCTCAACAGACTTTTCCCGCATGTTAACATCGCCGTCCCCTGATTTCCGAAATATACACCGAAGATCCAGAAAAAGAACGCCGGAAAAATACTGAAAAAGAACTGTTCACCGGTTGTTGATGCTTCTCCCACCAATCTGTCAATGATAAAACCGCCGCCGGTTATCATAGCAGATATCACATACACCCAGAAACACACCGGATGCCAGCCGAACATCGCTTTGTATACTTTATTTGATTTCATAAGCTTTATGGCACGTTTCCATTCGTTCATCATATACTCCTCCTAATCCTCCGTATCCCATAGTTTCCGGACAAAGCGATACAGTAACCACTGTATCACACCGACCACAACTGCCGTTCCTCCGCAAAGAAGCGGGGAAACATCAAATGCCGGTACAAAAAGAAACATTGCTGCAAACACAATCTCTAACACCCACCAGACATATGGTACACAGGCCATAATTCTGGTACCCGGCATGTAGATGAGAAAAAACACTACCAGAGCAAACGGTAGCAATCGGTCCGAAAATTCGTTTCGAAAAACAATACCGATTACCAACAACACCCCAAGCATTACTACACAGAACAAATCAATCCACAAAAAACGTTTCTGTTCCTTTTCCCAAGCATGAGGCATACTGCGATAAAATCTATGTGCACTTTCTTTTCGCAGCACAATGCGAAAACGTTCCCTTTGCAAAATCAGAAACATAAGCTGTAACAGGATAAACGTCGTACGATATCCCATTTCAAACACGCTATACCCGTCGGTCACCTGAAAAATCATCCACGCACCGGAGATAACCGTTATCGCAAATATCAGAAACGCCCAACGTTGTTTCCACAAACTCCAACAAAGCTCCCTCATCTGTATCCCTCCTAGGAATTCTGCTGCTCCGCATACCGAAGCAGGAAAATACTAAGCTGCTGCAAGTTCGGCGATTCAACCACCGCTCCTGCCGCTTCCAACTTATCCTTTTCTTCTGCTCTTGCAAAACCGAAGCAGGTACTCATATTCCGGTCCTCTATCATAAGACTTCTCTTGATTTTATCAAAGGTAGCACTTTCCCCTGATACCAGAATGTATTTCTCACATAAGTCACTGACAAAACCCGATTCAATCACCGCACCGTCATACATCAGAATCGCATAGTCCGTCACATTCTCCATGTCTGCAATATTGTGGGTAGAAAACAAAATCGTCTTCTCTCCGTCGCCTTCTTCCAAATACTCTCTGAATTGTCCGCAAAGACGGTCACGCATCAGCGGGTCAAGGTTAGAGCCAGGCTCGTCAAGTACCAGAAGTTCCGTATCTCTTGCAAATACCGCCGCCAGGCAAAGACGGATGCGATTACCGTCGGACATTTTCATTAAGGACTGCTTTTTCTCTCCGTAATCCGCCACACCGTATTTCTTACAAAGCTCCCAGTAGCGGTCCTCATGAAACCCTTTAAAGCCGAGCTGATTTGCCATCGCCACATCATATGGTGTCCAGCTCATCGGATACATTCCCTGTGCCGCCTGATACCCGATACGTTCCTTCGTCTCACCCGCTTCGATATCCGTAATCTCACCGAAATAGGTTACTTCTCCCTTACTCGGTGACACAATTCCGCAAATCGTATCAAGTAACGTTGTCTTACCGGCACCGTTGGCACCGATTAATGCGGTGGAAAACCCCTTCGGAATCTCTAAATCCACCGGTCCGAGCGTAAACTTCTTATACTTTTTTACCAATCCCTTTGCAACTATTACACTATCCATCTTTCTCTCCTTACTCCGTGTGATTAAGCACGGTAATCAAATCTCTTACTTCCTCTACGGTCATTCCGATTGTTTTTGCAGCCTCTAATGCTTCCAAAAGATGGTCCTCCACCTCACGAAGCCTCTGTTCCCGTATCATAGCGGTGTCCTGCGGATTCACCACAAAGCCTTTTCCCTGTACCGAGGTTACAAGACCTTCCGCACAAAGCTCTTCATAAGCCTTCATGGTAGTAATCACACTAATTTTTAAATCCTTCGCCAACCCTCTGATACTGGGAAGATACTCCCCCGCGGTAAGCTTTCCGCTAAGAATCTCTTCCTTTAACTGCATCGCTATCTGTTTATAGATCGGAATCTCTGAGTTTTGCAGAATCTTCATAAGATACCTCCTGTTCTCAACTGTTCATATCCGATATGAACAGTATATACTGCTATAAACAGTTTGTCAATAAGTTTCTAAATTTTTTTATAGAACAACGAATCTCGCTCGCGAGATTCTCCGCCTGCGACGGGTCGCTTCAGGCGACACCTTCCAATCCGCCGCAGTGCGATCCCGCGGAGCGCTTTTTTAACTGTATCGGAAATGCGAAATTTCCTATACAGTAAAAAAGTGCCATCTACGGTCTTTCCACGTAAATGACACTTCTTTCCTACTGATAATACTGCGCCTGTGCATTCCAAAGTCTGCTGTACAGTCCCTCCTCTTCACTCATCAGACTGTCATGACTTCCTTTCTGCACAATCCTGCCGTCCTCAAACACAAAAATATTGCTGCAGAACCGGCAACTGGACATACGATGGGATATATACACCGCCGTTTTGTCCTGCACCAGGTCATCAAACCGCTTGTAAATATCGTACTCCGCCACCGGGTCCAGCGCAGAGGTCGGTTCATCCAATACCACAAACGGTGCATCCTTGTATAATGCTCTCGCTATGGCAAGCTTCTGCGCTTCTCCGCCGGACACTTCAACACCGCCTTCCTGTAACTGGTAAAGATTCGTGCGAATGCCTTCCGGTAATTCCGCGATCCGCCCTGCTAACCCCGCTGCCCCGATGCAGTCTATCATCTTCTTCTCATCATACTCCATGGAGGTGGCCACATTCTCTGCCACAGAAAAAGCAAACATCTGGAAATCCTGAAATACCACGGAAAACAAGCTCATGTATTCCTTATAGTCATATAGCTTAATGTTGATTCCGTTTAACAGTATCTCCCCCTCCGTCGGGTCATACAACCGGCAAAGAAGCTTAATAAAAGTGGTCTTTCCTGCACCGTTCGGTCCTACCATGGCGGTCTTCTCCCCGATACGAAGCTTTGCATTCACATGGGATAACACATACTCCGGACTGTTGGGATACTTAAAAGAAACATCCTTAAACTCGATTTCGTACTTGTTATCATCCCGCTTTTCCACCGGAAGAGTGCCTTCATACTTCTTGTTTTCCAATTCCATAAAATCTTCAAACAAGGAAAGGTACTTACTTTGCACATCCACCCTGACATACACGCCCATAAGTCCCGCAATTCCGTCATAAAACTTACCGAATGCTCCCACATACTGTAACACACTGCCTATGCTAACCAACCCCAGCATTGCCTTTAGTCCTACATACAAATAACTGGCTGCCTGTAACACAAAATTAATTGCCCCTCTTCCTACATTACTCCGATTTACCTCCCGCATCATAATCCGGGAGTTTTTTTCGTTGTTCTCGTTACACTCTCTGAGTCCCTCCGTAATCATATCTTGCATCTGATACAACCGGATATCCTTTCCTTCCTTATATCTGGTAAGAAACCCAAAAAAGTAACCGAATCTCCGATTGTATTTTACATTCCGGTCAAAATTCTTCTGCGACCGGACACCGTAGCTTTTTTGAATGACCATCGCCCAAAAAAACATAAGAATACATACCACCAGCAATAGAAACGGACTCCACCAGGCATTCAGCACACCGGTCAAAGGATCGGAGTTTTTGGTTCTTATCGGAACACACACTCCGGCAAACAATATTACGGAATATACAATCCCCGCCACTTGTGCCACCACAGAACCTAACTGGTCACAAAAAGCGGAAATATTTCCGTTACTGTTCATTCCCTCTTTTGCCCTGTGAATCAGTTCCAACGTCTCTTGTTTTTCCAACACTTCATAGTCAAGCTGCAAAGATTTTTCGGATATGGCCACTGTTACCCTTTCCCGTAACATATTCCGTTTTACAGATAAAACACCTTCCAGTATCCAGCGAATCATTCCAAGTAACATCGTCCCCAATACAGTCCAGAGCACCAAGTGCATCGTTTCATCCATGGAACGTGCTTCCAATACATAGTCCAAAATCCGGCTACCGGCCCACAACAAAATATACGGTTGCAGGGCTCCCATACACTGACTCACAATCATAAGCGGCATATATCCGGAATCTAACCGTTTTACCAGGTGAATCACCTTGGAAACAGTGGATTTTCTTGTTGTTTTATTTTTCATATGTTTCCACCGTCCCTTCCTTGTAATAATGACTCTGAATCTCAAACAATTGTCTGTAAAGGCCGTTTTCTTCCATTAACTCCTTATGACTGCCCTCTTCTGCAATCCTTCCGTCATTCAGCAGCAAAATCCGGTCGCAAAACTTTGTACTGGCAAGACGATGAGAAATAAATACCGACGTTTTTCCCGCCGTCATATAATTGTATTCTTCATATAGCTTGCTTTCAGCAATCGGGTCCAACGCAGAAGTGGGTTCATCCAGAATCAGAATCGGAGCATTCCGGTACATTGCTCTTGCCACCAAAAGCTTTTGGGTCTCTCCTCCGGAAAACTGTACACCGCCCTCGTCTAAATCCTGAGTAATATAGGTTTCCGTTCCCTGAGGAAGTTTTTCTATCTTTTCCCAAAGCCCGACTTCCTGTAACGCCTTTTTTACCTTCTCCTTATCTACCTTATCCGGCAACTGTCCCGATACATTCATCTCGATGGTGAAGGACAGCAAGGACGCATCCTGAAATACTACACTGAGCAGTTTCTGATATTCTGTCGTATGATATTTACTTATATCTTCCCCGTTTATATAGATTCCTCCCGAAGTAGGCTCATACAAACCACACAAAAGCTTTACCAACGTTGTCTTTCCTGCTCCGTTGTTTCCCACCAATGCAATCTTTTCCTCCGGCTTTACCGTAAAGCTGATATGGGACAAGGTATCCGTATCTTCTCCCGGATACCGGAAACAGACATCCCGAAACTCTATTTCCGGTCCTCTTGTGAAGCCCGGGAGTATCGCTCCCTCCCCTCTGCTTCGTTCAGGTAATTCCATTACCTCTCTGTAATCCTTCATTTCTCCGTTTGCTTTTTTTAATGCTCCATAGGATACGGATACACCGTAAATCCATTGGGTAAAGCCACGTACTATCCCAAGTTGTAACGTCAATTCCGCTACCGTAATCTCTCCGGAAACCGCCATGCCGATTAACACAAAATAGGTTACAATTTCCTGTGCCGCCACACAAATATGATTCCCAAAGGTTGGTATGTACCAGCGTAATCCGGATTTTTTAAGGTAGTCCGCCGCCTCTGAAAGAAGCTTTTCGGATATCTGATGAAACCAATGCTCCATCCCGTATACCCGGACATCCTTACCCGCAGCTAAAGTAAGACTTCCCCGTTCCAAATATTCCTGCTTTCTGTGTACCTCTGACATAATAATACGATGGTTGTTGTCATATTTTATCACCTGTCCACGCAATACCATGTCCAGTGCAAACATAAACAACAGAATCAGTAGAATTCTGTAATCCAGTGTAAACACAACGGTTCCGAAGGTAAACAATCCAACCAAATGGAGTACAAACTCCACCGACTCATTCATCAGCTGCTCCGGTCCCCATGCATTCCCCACAACCGCCTTTGCACCTTTACTGAATCTCGCCTGCCCTTTTGCCGGTTCCAGATTTCCGTAATCCGTCACGAGACTTTTCCGTACATAATCCAGAAAAAAAACTTTTAGTCTCGTATACACACGTCGATTCTTTAAAGTCAGATTGGAGTAATTTTCCAACACATATGCCACAAACTCCACCAGTAAAATTCCCGACATATGAAGCAAAAACTGTTTCATGTCCCCCTTTGTAATCGCCGCAATTGCAACCGATGGAATAAATGCCGTCAAAAGCGGCAATGCGACTCGGCATATCATATACACCGGTGTCAGAAACATCGTCTCAGGGTAGTTTTTAAATAACACCTTATTCACAAGAACAATATTGTTTAAAAGCGATTCTCTTGCTTTCCTTTTTTTCTTTTGTTCCTTTGTCTCTTCCCCGTCCATACTGCCTCCTTACAATTTTGAACCTTTTTTCTTCCTTCGGTTCTTCTTATCGGGTACATCCTATCATACTTCTCTCACTATTACATAAAAAGTGCACGAAATGGTCGATTCCGTGCACGAAATTTCACTCTGAATTTGTTACCGGCACTGTCATACAGCGGTTCCTGCCTCAGTTACAATGGCAATAACACCTCTGTCGCGAATACCCCCGGCTCGTTCTTCCGGTTCACAAAGCCGTGATACTTCTCCGCAACTAAATCGATACGACGAAGCCCGAAACCGTGGCTTCCCTTCTTTTCACTGACAAGCTCCGTAAGTTTTTTTCTCCGACTTTCCGCCGTCGCATTGGTTACAGACAGATACAACTGTTTTTTAAATACACCGATATAAAGGCGGATAAACCGTTTTTCCGCCGGCACCTTCTCGCAGGACTCAATGGCATTGTCCAAAAGGTTTCCAAGCACCGTACAAAGGTCTACATCCGTCACCTGTACCTGTTCCGGCATTTTCGCGGTACAGTCTACCGCAATCAGCTTCTTTGCCGCCACGGATAGTTTACTGCTGACAATAGCGTCCACACTGACATTTCCGGTATGAATTGCGATATCAATCGCATCTAAGTCCTCCTCCAAATGATCCAGATACGTCAAAGTCTCCTCCACCTGTCCCATGGAAAGATAGGCCTTTATGGTTTGCATATGATTGTGGTAATCATGACGCCACCCCCGCATAGTTCGGTAAATGCTCTGTACCTCGTCCCGCTGGGTCTTTAATACCTTGTCCTGATATTCCCCGATGCGTTTCTCTTCGGTACGACTCACAAGCTTCATGGTTATCAGCACTGCTAACATTGCTGTGACTAACACGGCCCCAAGTAGAATTAGCCAGAATTTACCGTCCATCCTCATTCCCCTTTGTAATATGTTATAAATGCCTCATTTAACGCTTGATATCTCGCCTTACTCACCGGCAAGACTTCTCCGTTTTCCAATACACATTCTGTCTTCCCGATTTGTTCCACCTTAGCAAGATTTACATAAAGACCACGTCTAAGCAAAAAGAAGCCTTTTGCTTCCAACTCTTCGGAACGAGCAGATATGTTTTCCTTCCATTTCCATGTTTTCTCCCTGTTTGCGTCCTCTTTACAAACCGTTTTCAGCACCACATAATGTCCGTCTGCCTCCGCATACAGGATTTCAGAGAACAATACACGATTGGTCATTCCGCCGGTTTGAAACAAAACGTAGTCTTCCTTTTGTTCTTTTGCATCTGCACAAAGCTGATCCAACAATGTAAAAAGTTCCGTTTCCTTTACCGGCTTAAGAAGATACCGTATCGCACCTACCTCGTATCCTTCAATGGCATAGTCCTTAATTCCGGTCAGAAATACAATCTTTACCTTTGCATCCTGCTCTCTTACTTTCCGGGCCAGTTCCACACCGTTCATCTGCCCCATTTGGATATCCAGAAGAAGCAGGTCATAAGGTGCCTTTCCCTCCGTTTCAAAAAGGAACTGCTCCGCAGAACTATAGGCATCCATCGAAACCTTTTCTCCCGACATCAGCTGCCACTGCTCCACAAGCTTTTTTAAATATTCAATTTGCGCTTTTTCATCTTCACAAATCGCAATCCGAAACACAATCTCACCTACCACTCGTACGGCGTATTCTGATATACATAATAATTCAGCCAGTTACTATAGAGTGCATTGGCATGGGATCGCCACATAAGCAGCGGCTTCTTCTCCGGATCGTTGTCCGGATAATAATTTACCGGAATGTCCGGATTGATGCCCTTTGCCAAATCACGCTTATACTCCTTGTCCAAAGTCAGACGGTCGTACTCCGGGTGTCCCAACACGAAAATGTTCTTTCCGCCCTCCGCAAGTAAGATAAAGTAACCTGCCTCGTCACTTTCTGCTAAAACGGTAAACTTACCGCTCTTTTCCACATCCGCCTTGGAAATCCCGGTATAACGGGAATGCGGTGCATAAAACTCATCGTCAAAACCTCGTACCAAAGGCTCTTTGCGATTTAACACCCGATGACGATATACACCGGAAAGCTTCGCAGGAAGCATCTCCTTGTGCACACCGTAATGATAGAACAAACCGGCCTGTGCTCCCCAGCAAATATGAAGGGTAGAGGTCACATTGGTTTCGGACCACTCCATAATTTGTTTCAGTTCCTCCCAATAAGCCACATCCGTAAACTCCATCTGCTCTACCGGTGCACCGGTAATAATAAGACCGTCAAACTTCTTTTCCTTCACATCATCAAACGTCATATAAAACTGCTCCAGATGACTGAGCGGCGTATTGGTTCCCACATAACTTGCCGTGGTCAAAAAGGTTACTTCAATCTGAAGCGGTGTATTGGAAAAGCTGCGAAGAAGCTGTAACTCTGTGTCTTCCTTAAGCGGCATCAGATTTAAAACCGCAATTCGAAGCGGACGGATGTCCTGGGTCATAGCCCGGCTCTCGTCCATAACAAAAATGTTCTCTGCTTCCAGTATTTTCTTTGCAGGTAAAAAATTACTTACTTTAACAGGCATATTATTCTTCCTTTCCTCCCGCCAACTGTAAAAATTCCTCTTCCGTAATGACAGGCACATTTAATTCTCTTGCTGTTTTATTTTTGGACGACTGGGAAGTCGCATCATTATTAATCAAATAATCGGTCTTTGCGGATACACTGCCGGCCACCTTGCCGCCGCGCTCCTCGATAAACGCTTTCAGTGCGGAACGTCCGTCAAACCGAAAGACTTTTCCGGTAATGACAAAGGTCTTTCCGGCAATGGAAGATTCCAGTGTCGCCGCCGGTCTCTCCAGGGTCACAAAGGAAAGCAATTCTACCGCTTCCGCCCGGTTCTTCTCCATAGCAAAATACTCTGCAAAAGCTTCCGCAATCACCGCTCCGATGCCCTCTACCGTCACCAATTCTTCTACCGTGGCATTCATGACACGCTCCATATCCTCTTCAAAGGACCGGCAAATGACCTTCGCGGTAGAAACTCCGATGTTCGGCACACCGAGCGCATACAAAAATCTTGCCGGTGTAACGGTCTTTGCCGCCTCCACGGAAGCAATGAGATTTGCATAAGACTTTTCACCGAAGCCTTCCATCGTGGTAATGGTCTCTTTATGGTCGGCAAGCCGGAACAAATCCGCTGCTTTCGTTATAATCTTTTCGTTCAAAAACTTTTCGATGGTAGCCTCCGACAACCCTTCGATGTTCATGGCATCTCTGGTCACAAAGTGGGCAATGGACTTCACCTTCTTCGCCGGACACTCCGCATTTACACAATACAGAGACTTCACATCATTTTCTATCTTAAGGCTCGTCTGCTCTCCGCACACAGGACAACTATGCGGCGGTTTTGCGGTACCGCTCTTCGTCAGATTCACCGCAATCTGCGGGATTATCATATTCGCTTTATACATCTGTACCGTATCACCGATACCGAGAGCCAGACTTTCCATGATACTTACATTATGAATGCTGGCGCGGGATACCGTAGTCCCCTCCAACTCTACCGGAGCAAAAACAGCCACCGGATTAATAAGCCCTGTTCTGGATGCGCTCCACTCGATTTCCAAAAGTTCCGTCTCCGCAATCTCATCTGCCCACTTAAAGGCAATGGAATCCCGCGGAAACTTTGCGGTTCTGCCGAGACTGTTCGCAAACGCAATCTCGTCAAAGGTCAACACCAGACCGTCCGACGGAAAATCGTTTTCCGGAAGCTTTGCTTCCATCTTACCGATTTGTTCTACAACTGTCTCCGGTGTCACAAGCACATGCTCCACACAGGTAAATCCCTGCTTTGTAAGAAACTCCATCTGCTCACTTCTTGTTGTAAACTGCAAATCCTCCTCTGCCGTTACCAAGGTATAAGCATAGAACAAAACTTTTCTTTGTGCCGTAATCTCGTTATTTAACTGACGTACCGTACCGCTGCAAAGATTTCGCGGATTCTTGTACTTTGCTTCCGCTTCCGCAATCTCTCCGTTAATCCGTTCAAACTCG
Organism: Lachnospiraceae bacterium; assembly: GCA_017503735.1. GTDB lineage: Bacteria > Bacillota > Clostridia > Lachnospirales > Lachnospiraceae > SIG307. The sequence continues at coordinate 48,043 of JAFVSN010000052.1, read as the reverse complement.
GAATAGGTGATAATCGCCTCTCCCCGCACCGTTAGACTTCCCTTATACGGAATCGTAAGCGGTACATTTTTATATACTTTTACATTATTTGTAATAATTTCTCCGATTTCGCCATTTCCCCGGGTTACCCCCTTCACCAGTTCCCCATTATTATAGGTAAGTACATTGGTAAGACCGTCTAACTTCCAAGAGAGCACGCCCGCTCTTCCCTGCAACCAGGCCACAAGAGCCTCCCGATCCTTTGTCTTATCCAAAGACAGCATCGGCGTGGCATGGGCCTCCTTCGGTAATTCGCTGACAATCTCATAGCCTACCTTTACGGTGGGACTGTCTGCCAATACAATACCGGTTTCTTTCTCTAAAGCCACCAGTTCATCGTAGAAAGCGTCATATTCATAATTGCTCATAATTTCGGAACTATCCTGATAATATGCCTTTGCCGCCTCTTTTAAAATTCGGTGCAATTCCCGCATACGTTCCATCATTTTTGCATTTTCCATAACATCCACCTTTCAGACTTAACTCCAAGGTCCGTTTATGCCTTTCGATAACGGTTCGTTTCCTTTCTTTCGATTCCCGGTCTGACCGACTTTTCTCTCCCCGTACGACCTTCCGCGTCTCCTGATTTTGCATCCTTCGGAGCCGCATAGGTTACACTACCTTCGCTTTTAGACGCATCATGCAGCACCGGCGTATTGGAAGACTTTCGAATCAGGCTCTGCAACTCCGAAAGCTCCTGTGGGGTCAATTTCCGGTAATCTCCCAGTTTCAAATGTCCCAGACGAATATTCATGATACGTACTCTCTGTAAATGTACCACGCGATATCCGAAATACTCACACATACGACGAATCTGACGATTCAATCCCTGAGTCAGGATTACCTTGAAACGATACTTGTCCAAAGCTTCAATCTTACACGGTCTGGTGACGGTATCCAAAATCGGCACTCCACCTGCCATACCCTGTAAAAACTCCTTCGTAATCATCTTATTTACTTTTACGATATATTCCTTCTCATGATAATTTCCCGCACGGAGAATCTTGTTTACAATATCGCCGTCATTGGTTAAAAGAAGTAATCCTTCCGAATCTTTATCCAGACGACCGATCGGATAAATCCGCTTCCCGTAGTTTACAAAATCCACCACATTATCCGGCTCTCTCTTATCACTGGTGCAGACAATTCCTCTCGGCTTATTTAACGCTAAAAGCACCAAATCTTCTTCTTTTTTTAACTCCTTCCCGTTAAAAACTACGGTTTGTCCTGCCAGTACACGACTCCCCATCACAGCACGTTCGCCGTCAATAAACACTTTACCTTCTTCAATAAAACCGTCCGCGGCACGACGGGAACACACTCCCGCATCTGCCAAATACTTATTGATTCTTACACCTTCTGCCACTTCATCCGCAGCAAATTTTTTAGCCTTCATCCCTGTATCCTTTCTAATAATTTCTATCCAACGCTCACTTTGCTTGCCTGCTTATGTTTGCTCGCATGCTCACTTTGCCTGCACGCAAAAGGAGCTTTCCCGCGTTCTGGTTACGGAAAAGCTCCTTATCGCACTGCCCTCCCGGCAAAACGCATTATAAATAAAAAGAAAATGCATCTGAAGGGACTCGAACCCCCGCTAACATGGTTCCGGAAACCATTGCTCTATCCACTGAGCTACAGATGCAATATAGACATTATATCCAAATTACTACAATTGGTCAAGTAGAAACAGTTGATTTTCTTTATTTTTTTTGGTATGATAAATTGTGGTTGTAAAACGAAGAAAGGAGAGATTCTCATGAAATTCAGACGATATATCACAGCGATATGCAGTTCGGCGCTCGTGCTTGGACTCTCCTTTTTATTCTATCCGGGAATCGTAAAAAAAACTACAACCTCATACACTCCGACTCCGGAGCTAACATCGACGGTCACACCGGAACCTACAAATACACCGAAACCTACGGTTCCGACACAGACACCGGTAACTAATGTCGCTACAAAAGAACCGACACCTTCTCCGATTCCCACATCAGCACCTACTTCGAAACCGGAACCGACGCTTCCGCCGTCCTTAGTAGAGAATCGATTATTAAAGCCGGGATATGATGAAAGCGATACGGTTACAGCATATATCAATGCCTACTATTCCAATGATTTTGACACGCTTTCCACGCTTGTTACGGACCCTGCGTTGTTAAATCAGGATACCATAAAACAAGACTGCGAAAAGGGTTCCAAAGTAAAGGATATTCAGTTATACTCAAAGATGGGAACCGACGGTGTCTTTTCCGTAATATATGCTACCTATTCCTTATACAACAACGATTTACAATTATATATTCCGCAATTTAAAGAATATTATATTACCCGTTTACCGGATGGCACAAAGTTGATTCGGACGGAACCTCTTACGGAAAAAGCAAGCGAAGCCTTTTTACAGGCTCGTCGTTCCGAAGCAGTACAAGCACTGGCCGTTCCGGCATTGATTCAGCAATATCATTGTGCATGCCTTTATGCGGATGAAACCCGCTTCAAGCATTGCGTTTCAAATACAGAGTATTTACCAATGGAATATATCACTTCCCGTTACTCGGTTACGGAAGCCTTTGAAAACTACGACTTCCTACTCTATCCTGGAATAAATGAAGTCGATTACATTGTATTTGTTACCCATGCGGAAAAAATAATTTTTTCCGAAACACCTGCACCTTGTATGGAATCCTATTTCATCTCACTGGATTCCGACACAGGACTCCCTGCAATCTATTTGGGTATTACCTCTTTAGATACCGATGCCTATTATGCGGCACTGATCAAAAACGAAGTAATTCAGGAACTGGCACAACAAACAAATAAAAAAATGCAGGATGCGCTCTTATCCGATGACGATTTAGAGGATTTCTATAATCTTATGCGCTCCAGTTCCGACACACAGTAAGTTCTTTCCGTGTTTTTTGAAACACCGGCACCTACCGCATTTACCGGCAGGTGCCGTTTTTCTTTCTATTATACTATGCTCTGCGTTCCTTTAAACATGCTCCCTCCCTTGCATAGTAATATACATGATTTGACAACACTTCCTCCGGTTCGACATGGCTTTCGTTTACTTCATGGACAATCTCATTTAACCGGACTTCTTCCTCCTCTTCTGTTGCTTTCAGCAACAGCACCTCATGAATGCTGCTGGGAATAATGTAATAATCACCTAAAAATTGCTCTCCGATTCGCTTCAGAATGTCCGGATATAATACCGTTGCCGCACCGCATATTTTCCTCCGGTTCGACAACACATATAACGTTTTATCACGCAACAACTCCTTTTCTTCCAGAGTGCGCAACCTTATAACATCCCCCGGTTCCCCCCGTTCCAGAAGCTCCTGCATCCCTTCTGTCAAACAGTACATCTGCTCCGGAAACAGTCTCTGTGTATTTTCCAACACCTTAGGAAAATACTCCTCTACTGTTCCTAAATTCAGCTGTTCCCAGACATTTACCGGCAAACAATAGCTCTTAATTCCTTCCTCACCGTCTTCCGTAAGAACATAGAACACCGCCGCCAGATCCAATACGTTCCGATAGACCGCATCTTCCAAAAACACTTTGTTTCTTTCCCGATTGATCAACCGTACGAAAAGATGATCCGCAATCCATTCCTTCCTTACATACTTTTTTGCTTTCTGTCGGACTTTCTCACATTCTCCCCTTACAATATTTGCCAAAGACTCGGCCAAACTCCACTCACTTTCTCCCATGCAATAAGAATGATATAATTCATCCAAATAAAAACACGGAATACATTCACTGTTCTCCTTCCGAACATACATTACTTTTTTCATCACATCATTGTTTTTTCTTGTCACGGAAACCTCTGTTTCAAACCCATCTCCCAAAATATCTAAGACATGATGACATAACAGTTCCTCAAAACGGGATTTCTCCGTCTTTTCTTGATTTTTTTTTTCCTGCAATTACATACTCCTCTCCGTTATAGATACAGCTTCTCTGCATCCGGCACACACATACGTTACAATTGATTTCCATGGAACCATACTTTGAAACAAAGCAAAAGATTTAAATCTAAGAAATTCGAATTTAATAAAGATATCTTTATTTATATATTAACCGATTTAAACTTTTTCTGCAAGTCGGAATAATTCACAAATTTTCCGGCTGAACTTTATGCAATATGCCAACCGAAAAAAGCATAAAAAAATGACGAAAGCCCTGTATTTTCAAGGATTTCGCCACTTTTCTTTCACATATGTATTTACGCACGCAAAAATTCTTTGATATCCGTTTCACGTAACGGTTTACTGTACAGATATCCTTGTGCTTTGTTACAGCTGACGGACTTAAGGAAATCCGCTTGTTCCTCACTTTCAACACCTTCAGCGATTACAATCAAATCCAAAGCCTGTGCCAATGCAATAATCGTTTCTACAATCTTCTGGTCGGAATGATCTTCCAGAACCTTGTCCATGAAACTCTTGTCAATCTTTAACTGATTTACCGGAAGGCGCTTCAAATAATTCAACGAAGAATAGCCGGTGCCGAAATCATCCAATGCAAAGGAAACACCCAACGTTTTCAACTTCTGTAATGTCTTAATTGCATACTCCAAATCATCCAGTGCCATCGACTCCGTAATTTCAAGCTCCAACTGCCTCGGATCAATCTTTGTTTCTTCAATTATTTTTATTACCTTTTCCATGAAATCCCGGTCTTTAAACTGACGAGCAGACAGATTCACTGCCAAAACCTGTTTCACATACCCTTCATCCTGCCATTTCTTTAACTTCTGACAGGACTCTCTTAAAACAAACTCACCCAGTGGAACGATAAGACCGCTCTCTTCTGCTGCCGGAATAAACTCGGAAGGAAGAATCACGCCCCGTTCCGGATGATTCCAACGTAACAAAGCTTCAAATCCGATAATCTGTTCCGACGTCAAGTCAATCTGCGGCTGAAAATAAACTTCAAAGGCTCTGTCTTCAATCGCCCTGCGAATTTCACTTTGTAACTCCAACTTTGCTGCTATGGTCTGACTCAGGGAATCGTCATAAAACATAAACATGTCCCGTCCGTGTGTTTTTGCGAAAAACTTAGCCGCATCCATATTTCTGGTCAACACCTGACAATTCATTCCGTCAATCGGCGCAAGCACTACGCCCACACTGACGGTTAACAAAAATTCCTTTTCGCCGATTCGATAAGGTTCTTTTATATAATTTATAATCTGTTGGATTTGAGCCTGCAATTCCTCTCTTCCGGAAAAATCCTTTAACACAACCGCAAACTCATCTCCGCCGATTCGCGCCAAATACGCTCCGCGCTCCAATACCAATCTGGTCAAACGTCTTCCGACTTCCCGTAATGTATCATCGCCGTAAGAATGACCGTAAGATTCGTTAATTAATTTAAAATTATCAATATCAATGTCCAAAATCGCCATGGATTCTCCTTGGTGCATTGCATGCACCTCAGATTCGATGAACTCGGAATATCCCAAACGATTCGGTAAACAGGTCAGATAATCCGTATACGCCGTTTTCTGCATACGTTCTTTACTTTTTGTTAATTCCTCACAATGCTCCAGCAATTCCTCTTTTGCTTGTGACATCTCATCATATGCAGTTTTAAGGGATTGATAATTATCTAACAATTCGTTTTCACTTTTTTGCATATCGCGTCGAATTTTAAAATTCTGCACGATATTCATCACAAGTAAAAATCCTATCACCGCTAAAACCACAGCCAAACCAATCTGAACGTATAATTCCATATAAAATCCTTTTCCTTTTATTTTTTTCTATGAGAAAGGTAAGCATCGATTCCTTTCGCAGCTGCCTTTCCCGCACCCATTGCCAGTATCACCGTTGCAGCCCCCGTCACCGCATCTCCTCCGGCAAAGACGGCTTCCTTTGTGGTCCCACCGTATTCATCCGTTGCAACAATACCGCCCCGCTTATTTGCTTCCAAACCGCTTGTTGTAGAAACAATCAACGGATTCGGGCTCGTTCCCAGGGACATAATCACCGTATCCAATTCAAACTCAAACTCGGAACCCGGCACTTCCATCGGCTGTCTTCTTCCGGATGCATCCGCCTCACCCAATTCCATTCTGCTGCAGCGCATTCCTTTGACCCAACCGTTTTCATCCACCAGAATCGCTTTCGGATTTGTAAGAAGTTTGAACTCAACCCCCTCTTCTTTTGCATGATGTACTTCCTCCACTCGGGCCGGAAGTTCCTCTTCTCCTCTACGATACACGATGCAAACTTCCGCACCCAGACGTAACGCGGTTCTTGCGGCATCCATTGCCACGTTTCCGCCACCCACAACCGCCACTTTTTTTCCTGCGGCAATCGGCGTATCATATCCTTCTGAAAAAGCCTTCATTAAATTGTTCCGTGTCAAATATTCATTTGCCGAAAAAACACCGTTGGCACTTTCTCCCGGTATTCCCATAAACTTCGGCAAACCTGCACCGGATCCCACAAACACGGCGGAAAAGCCTTCTTCTTCCAAAAGCTCGTCAATCGTCACCGACTTCCCGACCACCACATTTGTCTCTATTTTTACACCTAAGGCCTTTACATTCTCAATTTCACTTTTTACAACCGTATCCTTCGGCAAACGGAATTCAGGAATTCCGTATACCAAAACTCCTCCCGGCTCATGCAAAGCTTCAAAAATCGTAACATCATATCCGTTTTTTGCCAAATCTCCGGCACAGGTAAGCCCTGCCGGACCGGAACCGATAACGGCTACTTTCTGATTTTTCTTTTCTGCATTTACCTCCGGCCGAAGTGCATGCTCCCGTGCATAATCCGCAACAAAACGCTCCAGCTTTCCGATGGAAACAGCTTCTCCTTTGATTCCCCGGATACATTTTGCTTCACATTGGGACTCTTGCGGACAAACTCTTCCGCATACTGCCGGCAACGCCGAATATTCGGAAATCACCCGATATGCACCTTCCACGTCTCCTTCACTGACTTTTCCGATAAAACGCGGAATATCAATGTTAACCGGACATCCGGTCTGACATTTCGGGTTTTTACATTTCAAACAACGATCCGCCTCTGCTTTCGCCTCATTTAAATCATAACCGAGGCAAACTTCGGCAAAATTATGAGCACGTTCCGTTGCATCCTGCTCCCGCACCGGAACTCGTTTTAATCCATCCATTCTATCTCTCCTATATATTGCCTTGCATTACTCGCAATGACCGCACCCTCCGTGGTGGGACGAGCCTTCCCGCTCCTTCAGATATCTTCGTCCTTCTTCGGTTTTGTACATCTGCTGACGCTTCATTGCCTGATCGAAATCAACCAAATGACCATCAAACTCCGGACCGTCCACACAGGCAAACTTAACTTCGCCTCCTACGGTTACCCGACATGCACCGCACATTCCGGTACCGTCTACCATAATGGGATTTAAACTAACAATGGTCGGAATCCCTAATTCTTTCGTAAGCAGACAAACAAACTTCATCATAATAAGCGGTCCGATGGCAACAATCAAATCATAGGACTTCTTTTCCTCATTCACTAATTTCTTAATGCAGTCGTTTACATTCCCTTTCATTCCGTAGGAACCGTCATCTGTCGTAACATACAACGCCTCTGCAACCCGACTCATTTCTTCTTCTAAAATAACAAGTTCTTTAGTTCTGGCACCGATAATACAATCTGCGGAAATACCGTTTTCATGCAACCACTTCACCTGCGGATAAACCGGTGCGGTTCCCACGCCCCCCGCAACAAACAAAATTTTCTTTTGGCTTAGCTTTGCAAGCGGTTCTTCCGTCCATTCACAACTCTTTCCCAACGGGCCCACAAAATCCCTGAAAAAATCTCCCTTTTCCAAACGTGCCATACGTTCTGTGGAAGCACCGACCGTCTGAAAAACAATCGTTACCGTTCCGCGTTCTCTTTTGTAGTCGCAAATCGTCAACGGGATACGTTCCCCTCTTTCGTCGATTTTAACGATTACAAATTGGCCCGGCATACACGATTTTGCGACACGTTCCGCTTTTACTTCCATCATCACAATTGCATCGCTCAACCGCTTTTTGTCTATAATTTCATACATACTACGTTCTACATTCCTTCCAATTTATCCCAAATAATCCCCAATTAATCCCACTATACTTTCAGTATAACACATTTCATTTCAGATTTCTACTAAAAATATAATTTTTTTTGCTTTTTTTAAAAAAAATCCATGCAAAAAAGTTTTTTTAACAAACGTAAAAAAAAAGCTTTACTTTAATTCTTTGTCGTGTTAAAATATTACTGTAAAAAATGTAAATAGTAATCCCAAACATGAGGAGGTTTTTTTATATGAGTAAAACAATCAGAACACCTGCGGTAGATTATTTGTTTGACGCGATTCTTTCTCTGAAAGACCGGGAAGAATGCTACACTTTTTTTGAAGATGTTTGTACGATTAACGAACTTCTGTCTCTTTCCCAGCGTTTTGAAGTAGCAGCCATGTTACGTTCTCACAAAACCTATTTGGAAATTGCAGAAAAAACCGGTGCATCCACCGCAACCATCAGCCGTGTCAATCGTTCGTTGAATTACGGTAACGACGGTTACGACATGGTCTTTGAACGGATTCCGGCAATCCCGTATGATACTTCATCCGAAGAAAAATAACATTTTTACTCTATAGGAAATGTGAAATTTCCTCGTAAAAACTAACGCCGTAGCACGGTTTATATTTCTTGTGCTACGGCATTTCTTTTTCCTTACTTTTTCTTTTCCTCGGCTTTCTTTTCTGCCTTCTTATCGTCCTTCTTTTCTTCCTTCTTCTTTGCCTTTTCCGACTTTTCTTCCTTCTCGCCCGGTTCAACGCACATTGGTGCGAACTCTTTGTCGATAATCTGTTCTATTAATTGTTTTTTCATATAGACATCAAAACTCAACATACAAATTAAAGAAAGCTTTTGTAAAAAATCTTGTTGCTCTTTATCTTTTACTTGTCCGTATGTTCCCTTGACCGCTTTCCACTTTCTTGCGACATCCTTTGCAACCACATCCGACTGTGCCTTTTGGATTGCAAAAATCTCCTCGTAAATCTTTTCAAAAGGAACTTCACCCGCACCGTCAAAAAACTTTTCATTCAAAGGCTTTAATACCGACTGGATATCTGTAATCGATAATACTCCTTTTAAATAATAAATCAAAATCAAAAGATACATATGATCCTTGGAATACTTTTTCTTGTTCGGAGACGGTAACAGTTCGTTTTTCGTATAATTGTTGATCATCGTTTTCGTCAACAACTTATCTTCTTCATACCGTTTCGAGGATGCCAAATGGAAATCCATGAAAGTCGTTACCTGATCCATATATAAATCAATATTCGGCAATTCATCCGGTTTTACATATGAAATTTCCTTCAGACGATCCAGAAGTTCCCGTAATCCTTCACTATCTTCCCATGCCATTTTACCGCTCCCCTTTCTTTGTCTTTTTCTATTATATAGTATTCGAAACCGCGTTGCAAGTACTTTCTTTTTTTCTGCTGATATGCTATACTGTTATTCGAACAAAACGATCTGTATTTTTCGAACGATTACAAGAAAAGAGGACATTATGAGTATATACGATACCTTAAATTCAATGCAGCGGGAAGCTGTTTTTTTTGACAAAGGACCTCTCCTCATTTTAGCAGGTGCCGGTTCCGGAAAAACGAGAGTCCTGACCCACCGTATTGCTTACCTGATTGAAGAACAGGGCGTCAGCCCGTTCCAAATTCTTGCCATCACATTTACCAATAAAGCAGCAAAAGAAATGCGGGAACGCGTGGATAAAATCGTCAGTTATGGTGCGGAAAACATCTGGGTCAGCACCTTTCATTCCACCTGCGTACGGATTTTACGCCGCTTTATTGAATCCTTGGGCTACAGCAGAAACTTTACGATCTATGATGCCGATGACCAAAAAACTTTGATTCGCGACATCTGTAAGTCCTTAAACATTGATACAAAAAATGTAAAGGAACGTGCCTTTTTATCGGCCATTTCCTCCGCGAAGGATGAACTTATTTCCCCGGAAGAATATGCCATGCGGGCAAACATGGATTTTTCCAAGAAGAATTTTTCCAGAGTATATACCGAATATCAAAAACGTTTAAAAGCCAGCAATGCCCTGGACTTTGACGATTTGATTTTTAAAACCGTGGAACTGTTCCAAACCAATCCGGAAGTTTTAGACTACTATCGCCGGCGTTTCCGCTACATCATGGTAGACGAATATCAGGACACCAATACAGCACAATTCCGCCTGATTTCTCTTTTGGCCAACTATACCAACGAAGAAGGGCAATTGGAGCAGAATTTATGCGTAGTTGGCGATGACGACCAGTCGATCTATAAATTCCGCGGTGCAAACATTCAGAACATATTGAACTTTGAAAAAATATATCCGAATGCACATGTGATCCGCCTGGAACAGAACTACCGCTCCACCGGCAACATTTTGTCTGCGGCAAACGAAGTAATTCATCATAATCTCGGTCGTAAAGACAAGTCCCTATGGACAGAAAACGAAGAAGGTTCTCCGGTATTCTTTACCCAGTATCCCACCGATTATGCCGAAGCCGAAGGAGTTGCCCAAACAATCCGTGACTGTGCGGACGAAAAAGGGGCCGCCTACAAAGACTTTGCGATTTTATACCGTACCAATGCACAATCCCGCGTTTTTGAAGAAAAACTCATTGCCAGAAATATTCCGTACCGCGTCATCGGAAGTATTAACTTCTATCAACGCAAGGAAATCAAAGACTTATTGGCTTATTTAAAAACGATTGATAACGCTTTAGACAATCTTGCGGTAAAGCGAATTATCAATGTTCCGAAACGAGGAATCGGTCTCACCACCGTGGATCGCATTGATGATTATGCGGAAGCAAACGGTATGACCTTTTACGAAGCGTTGCGTCACGCAGAATTTATCCCGTCCGTGGCCCGTGCCTGCGGAAAGCTGACCTCCTTTGTAGCCTTTATCGAAGCACTGCGGAGCAAGCCGATTTCTTCCTCCTACTCCTTAAAGAATCTGATTGAAGAAATTATGGAAGGAACCGGACTTGCTGAGGAGATAAAAACCGCAGCCGCCGACGAGGAAGAAGCCGCAGAACGTTTAGCAAATGTTGACGAACTCATTAATAAAGCCGTTCTGTATGAGCAAACCGCCGACGAACCGACCCTTAGCGGTTTTTTGGAGGAAGTTGCTCTCGTTGCGGACATCGATACCTTGGATGAATCCACCGATGTAGTTGTCCTTATGACATTACATGCCGCAAAGGGATTGGAATTCCCTTATGTGTACTTATGCGGTATGGAGGACGGTCTTTTTCCGAGCTATGTTTCCATCAATGCAGAAAAACCGGAAGAAGAAATCGAGGAGGAACGCAGACTTTGTTATGTCGGCATTACCCGGGCCATGAAGGAATTACATCTAAGCGCAGCCTCCGCCCGCATGGCAAGAGGAGAAACGCAATATAACCCAACCTCCCGATTTATAAAAGAAATCCCCCGGTATCTCCTCAAAATGGAACAAGCCGGCACTTCCAATACATTCCGGAACAGCAATGCGTTCGGTGCCAGCCCAATCCGGACCATGTCCGGCGGCAGCATGCCGCTTCCGAGAAAATCACCGGCCTACAGCAATGCCGCAGGAGACTTTGATTTTGAAAAGCCAAAGCCGCGCCCGATTTCTGTACCCTATTCTTCAACCCCTGCCGCACCTGCCAGAAACTTCGGTGCGGGTCCAAGCGGCTCCTTAGACTATTCCGTAGGAGATACGGTACGCCACATCAAATTCGGAGTCGGCACCGTCACTAACATTGTAAGCGGAGGGCGGGATTACGAAGTTACTGTTTTATTTGAAACATATGGTGTAAAAAAATTATTAGCTACTTTCGCAAATCTAAAAAAATGCTAGTTACACAAAATTTTTCTAGTAATTTTTATGATACTATGGTATACTCTAATTAAATAAAGATAACGCCATACACAACTTTACACAATAGGAAAGGAAGGAATCTACTATGAATTGCGGTGCAAGAAAAAAAATCGAAGAACTGCTTTCCAGCAATGCAAAGCTTGCGGAACTGCTTCATTTAAAGAAAGAAGAAGAGGAAAAAGAAAAGAGTAATACCGCTCTTTATGTGTTTGCAATTCTCGGTGCCATTGCTGCCATTGCTGCCATTGCTTATGCGGTTTACCGTTACCTCAATCCGGTTTATATCGAAGACGGAGAATTAGAGGACGAGTACGAAGAGTTATTGGAAGATGACTATATTCCGAATACTGCTTCCGAAGCAGACTTTGTTGAATAATTTTTCACATAACGAAAAGGAAGTGAACCGAATGGTTCGCTTCTTTTTTTGTCTTTTCTCTTGCAATTTTAAGATTTTCTGTTACAATCGGATTTGTGTGTGCATTTTATACATATCCTATAGTAACCGTACACGAAATTTTGAATTGATGCGAGGAAACCTTATGAGAACTGCTTCTCTGAATACCAGACCCGGCATACATAAAAAACATCACTCCCTTTGGGAGCTTTTAAACGAGCACTTATTCGCACCGGCAACTGTATTTGTAAAAAAACAGACCGTACTTTGTATCGCACTTGTGGCGATGGCTTTTACCTGTATTCTTGTTCCGCCGGACGCAGCATATTTGGACTATTTTGATTTGCGTACTTTGGCAACACTGTTCTGTACTCTGGCGGTGGTAGCAGCATTTTCTCACATCCATCTGTTCGAAGTCATCAGTAAAACCATTGTCATCAAACTTCATACCCTACGAAATGCCACCTTAGGCCTTGTAATGATTACCTTCGTAGGATCTATGCTTTTGGCAAACGATATGGCACTGCTTACATTCTTACCGTTAGGATTCTTTGTACTGAACAGCACCGACAACAAAAAAGCCATGGCTTTTACCTTCATTATGCAAAACATTGCAGCGAACTTAGGTGGTATGGTAACCCCTTTCGGTAACCCGCAGAACCTCTATCTGTACTCCTATTTTAATATCGGAACGGTCGAGTTTGTGCAGATTATGTTGCCGTCCTTTCTAACCGCAACCCTGCTCATTATCGGTATCTGCCTTTTCGTAAAGCCGACGCCGCTGACCTTAAAAAACGACGAAGAATACCGTCTTCCTGTAGGAAGAACCGTGATTTACTCCATTTTGTTTGTAGCCAGCATTTTCATTGTATTCCGGGTGATTCCGTACTTTGTGGGAACTCTCATAATTACAATAATTCTCTTGTTCATGGACAGAAAGTCCATTAAGGAGGTAAACTATCCGCTCCTTGCCACCTTCTGTGCCTTTTTCGTCTTCAGCGGAAATCTGGCGCGTATCCCGGCAGTAAGTCAGTTTTTTTCCGGATTGTTACCGATGAACACTTTGCTGTTCGGTATTCTGTCCTGCCAGTGCATCAGTAACGTACCGAGTGCGGTGCTTCTGTCCCACTTTACGACAGACTATCAAAGCCTGCTTCCGGCAGTCAACATCGGAGGACTTGGAACTCTCATTGCTTCCCTTGCAAGCTTAATTACCTTCTCCGAGTACAAGAAACATAATCCGGATAAAACAAAGAACTATATTCTTATGTTCACCGCAATCAACTTCGGCTTTATGGCGGTACTGTTTGTGGTGCAGAGTTTAGTTTTATAGCATTTCCGGTTCCATCGAGCCGTTTTATAAAACAAAGAGTTCCGCTTGCGGAACTCTCGCGCCGCTTTTGCGTCGCATCTATCCTTGTGGACCCATAGCGGAGCGTTTTTTCCTACTTTATTTCTTCCGTTTTTTGTTCTCTTTCTTTATTGTACATTCTTACGGTTGCAACGATAAGAATCGGACATGTAATCCCATCAATCGTTCCCAATATCCGTATTAGAACATCCGGTATGGAAGCCCCCATAATATTTGCAATCGTAAGCACTAATGTACACACTGCAATCACCATAAGGCTGATACTCCACACTATCAACCACTTACTTTTTTTCATACTTCGCATCCTCCGTTTTCTTTATTCCGATATTCCGGTCTCAATGATTAATTTCTTACAGTTTTCGCAATACCCACCAAATATTTTAAACGTTCCGAAGCCATACTCAACCGCTTCCGGCAACCCGATTCCTGCCATTTTGTCTACCAGCCCTATGTGCTTCCCTTCTTCATGCCAGCGAATCTTCTGCCTTCCGTCTCCCTTTAAATATCCTCGTTTCATCTCCTGTTTACAGTACGGACAATCCATCTTATCTCCTCCTTACATACTCAAAAAACTCCGCCAACTCACTCTCTCCGAACACCTTCACACCATTCCTTCGCAAAAGTTCCGCAGTGACTCCTTCTCCGGTTACCACCGTTTTGGTAAAGCTCCCATCGTAAATCTCTTTATTACCGCAGGACGGAGAACGCTCTTTTAAGATAGCAACCTCACATCCGTATAGTTTCGCAATCCGAAGGGACTCTTCCGCTCCTTGTGTAAACGCAGCCGTCCGGTCTTCTCCGTCCGAGGAAACCACCGTCTCTCCCTTTCGCTCCGACGGAGTCCGCGGCGTAGGCAATCCCCCAAGCTGCTCCGGACATACCGAAATCAAGGTAATATCCTCACGATGCAACAATTCTTTTACCATTGTATCTTCCTTCGGAACTCCGTTATAGCGGCAATTTACACCTAACAAACACATGCTTATCAATACGTTCATTTTGTTTCCCCCCACTCATTTTTCTCCGTTTTTCACGAAGAATCCTCCACGTTCTCTTCCTATTGCCCGAAGCCACCGAAACAACACCGACACGATTCCGATTCCGACACAAAACACTGTTTTCAACCAAAAGCGTTCAAAAACCTGCGCTTTGGTTCCTTCCGCAAAAACGCCGAAATAACCGCCCACAAAACCGCCTACCATACCGCACCATCCTATTATGACATACGAAAAAACCCTGAGCGGTACTAAAAACAATACCGTCAACCCCAAAAAGACCACCGCGGTAAAAATCAACACTTCCAACCCGAATCCCCATAGCGAATACTGCTTCCCGGCAATGAATGCTGCCGGCACCTGCAATATTGTGATTTCTCCTAATATTGCCAAATAAAACAGGCCGCAGGCAATCATTTTGATTTTAATGTACGTTCGCTCGCTTTCTCCCAACAACAACACCATTTGCTCTGTCGGAATTATAATCTTTCTCCGATTCTCCCAATGAGACGCGGGACTTAAGAACGTTGCCACAACAAAAAACACATAGGCTATACATCCCAAAACGGTAACCGCAGCACAATAAAAAGCATTCCCCACACCGGAAAACAAGAGAAGAAAGGCAAAAAGAAACAAAATAAAACCACCGCCGATAAGGACGCCTTTTTGCTTTTTAAACAACTCAAATTCCGCTTTTATGTATTGCTTCATTTTATTTGTCCTCCTTACAAAGACGGACCATCAACTGTTTTAAAGAAAGGCGTTCCCCGGTTTCTTTGGTCAGTCGCTCCATAAGTTCCTCTTTTGACTCAAAAAACAAAAGCGTTCCCTTTTCTATCATTGCCACATAGTCCGCCACCTTATCCAAGTCTTCCGTGATATGGGTGGAGAAAATAATACTCATTCGTTCATCTATCAATTCCGACTGTAATACATTTAAAAACTCACGACGCACCACCGGGTCCAATCCTCCTGTTGGTTCATCAAGAAGTAACAACTCCGGTTTATGTGCAAGAGCAAATGCCAGTTGTGCTTTTGTTGTTTCTCCTTTGGAGAGCCGGCCGGCAACCTTCTCTGCACCCAACTCAAAATAATTCAGTAATTCCGTATACCGATGCATGTCAAACTCCGGATAAAACAGTCCCAACACTCTTCCGTTTTCCCGTAACGTATCATTCGACAAAAAATGAAAGTCTTCTCCCACGTAGCCAATCAACTTTTTTGCTTCCGCAGTATGGGTTGCCACATCATATCCACCGATCTCGATTAACCCTTTTTTTCTTGGCAGAGTCTGCATTATCATCCTAAGGAGTGTTGACTTTCCGGCTCCGTTTCGTCCGATAAGTCCCAGCATATATCCCCTCTCAAGCGTAAACGAGATGTCTTTTATTCGAAATGTTCCTTCCCCGAAATGGAAGAAGGATTTTTCCAACCCTTGTACTCTTACTGCCGGACATAAAAGACGCTCCGCTTCCCTTATGTCCGCCGAACTATATTCTTCGTTTTGTACTTGCTTTTGCAAAACAAAAACCTCCTATTCGTCTTATTCCGAATCCAACAACACTTCCACCATTTCCATGATATCGTTCCGCTCCATCCCGGCCTCACGACACTCCTTAATGCTATCCAACATATGACGTTCTGCCATGGCAAGTTTTTTCTCCCGAAGCAAATCCGTATTCTGCTCACACACATAAAACCCTTTTCCGGAAACAGAATAAATAAGCCCTTCCTTTTCCAATTCCTCATAAGCCCGTTTGGTGGTAATCACACTGATCTGCAAATCCTTCGCAAGTGCCCGGATGGACGGTAGCATATCTCCCTGTTTTATCTCCCCCGACACAATCGCTGTCTTTACCTGCCCGATAATCTGCTCATAAATCGGCAGTGTAGATTGTCCAGAAACTACAAACTGCATACGTCATCCCCCTTTCCTACACTTCCTTTTTTATTCATTTCATCGGATATCCGGCTCCAATACAAATACAATCCTATGGCGGCACTGATATACGCGAGTACCGTAAACAAATATAGCGTCCACGGTGCACGTTTACACAATTCCATATAGGTATAACTTACACAGCACTGAATTGCCGGAATGATTGTGCAAAGAACCAGACAAATCGTAAACCGCGTTTGCTTCTTCGCATTCTCTTTTTCTTCTGCAGACATCATGTTCTTTTTCGTAGCATTTACCGTCCCTGTGCAGTCTTCTCTGATTTCTTCCACCGGGTCCGGTTTTTGCTGCCACCAACCTCTGGTCGAAAAAAACCAGCCGGAATTCGGATAAGAACGCCGTACCGCAATGGATAAAGAATCGATTACCGTTCCGCTGTATAGCATTAAAAACGGAAACGTACAAAGCAGAAAATGGCGCATCCACAGAAAAATCGAATACCCCGAGGCAAAAAAAGCAACAATGCCTACCAAAAGAAACAACATTACAAGAAACATCAGATAGCTGACGGAATAGGTTCCCAAATACCGGACCCTCTCTTTCTTTGAAAACGGCAACAAATATAACAGTTTTCCCATCCGCGGAGGAAACAAGAGCACAACCCACAGTGCCGCTATTCCTTGGAACATCAACGTATCCGACTCATTAATCCCTTCGAAGGTATCTAAAATCATATAGCCGCCTATTAGAATCATTACGAATCCGCGCCATCCGAATAACTCCGTTTTTAACCGGTACAAACCTTCCCGTACAACAAATAGGAAGTAGCTTCCGACACTTCTTCCTTTCTCCATCTTACACCATCCCTTTCCGAATCACACCCCGCTTTATGTAATACATCAAATCTTCCATGGTCGGGCGTACACATTCCAAATCAAGCCGTACCGGGTCCCCGTTGTTTAAAATCAATCCTTCCGCCGTATACTCGGATAACCGCTCCCCTAAAATCCGGCTCTTCATGTACGGAAACAACTCATATCTGCCCCGTACCAGCAAAAACTTGTCCAAAATATTCTCCGTACTGTCGAAAAACATCTGCTCTCCCTGATAAAGCATCATCGTGTAATCCGCCTTTGCCTCAAGTTCCGATACCAGTTGGGAGGAAAGTAAAATTCCGCACTCCTCGTCCTCTAAAATCTCACTCAACACTTCCATAAACTCGTCTCGGAATACCGGATCCAAGGATGCCGCCGGCTCGTCCATAATGAGGAACGTTGCTCCGTGAGATAATGCAAACGCCAATTGAAACTTCATCTTCATACCTTTAGACAGTTTACGAATTGCCCGTTTTTTCGGTATCTCAAATCGCTCCAAATAGGCAATATACTTTGTCATATCCCAGTTTCGGTAATACGGACCGTACATCTGGCCCGTCAAAAGAGGTGACATCCCTTCATCAAAGGGGGAATCATCAAATACAAACCCCATGCATTCTTTTGCTTCCTTCTCATTCTCCCGCAAAGAATATCCTCCGATCATTACCTCTGCCTCCTCCGGCAACGGTAACAATCCGGAAATTGCAGACAATAACGTGGTCTTTCCTGCGCCGTTCATCCCCAAAAGAGCCGTAAGATACCCTGCCTCTACTTGAAACTCAATCTCCTTTAACGCAAAACCATCCCGTTGCATCCGTGGAATCTTCACATCCAAAACCGTACTCATACCAATCTCCTTCTTCCCTCCCTGGAACTGCCGAAATGAAAAAAAAATAGTCTCCTATTTTCTGCTATACAAACCGCACTGTGTATGTCTATATATACAGTATATACACAGTATGACATTTTGTCAAGTAACATTTCTTACTTTTTGCGTAAAAAAAGACTGTCGCTTAACAACAGTCTTTCCTATCCTCTATTCACTCTCGGTTGCTCCGTTTTCCTTAATCCGGGCAATTTCCTTATCCTTATTCCAAAGATAACTAAAATGTACTTCCGTACCGTTTTTTATACGTTGCAGGTTATCCCTATGCTTAAACAGCATCACAACTGCCGCCACCATAAAGATACATGCCGCAAGGGCATCCTTATTCATCGCTCCGTAAATCAAAGCATAGGCTACAGATGCGGACATCGGTACTACACAAAGATAATTTACGATCAGCACCACCACAAGCTCGATAGAAATCATAACAAGAAACAACCGCACATCCGTCATCAAAACCACACCACCGAGACAAGCCAAGCCTTTTCCGCCCCGGAACTTTAAATAGAACGGAAAAATATGACCTAAAATACACGCCGTTCCTGTAAGTGGAAATGCATACCGAAACTCCGGAAACAGCTTTCCCGTCAGCCAAACCGCCAAACAAGCCTTTGCAATATCAAGTATTGCACAAAAAGCTCCTATTTTCTTCCCTTTTAAAATTATTACATTTGATGCCCCGGCATTTCCGGAACCTCTCTTGCGAATATCAAACCCGTTCAGCATACCGATGATATACGACGGACTCAACGCACCGATAAAATATCCAATCAATAAACAACCTAAAATCTCCATCTTGTTCCTCCCCTTAAATCGTACGAACCCGTACCATTTAAGCTCCTTTGTGTTTTCTCTCAACTATCACACTCTATACTACCACATTTCCCTCGTTTATGGCAAGTACCACAATATAACAATTTACAACAAAATTTGGGGCGCAATCCGGAGTCTGCCATTTACTCATCTTACAGGCTAATATCCAAATGCGGCCGTTCCTGCGTTACTTCCTCTTTTTCCGCATCCTTTTTCTCCTTATCTTCCCCGCGTTGTTCCAAAAGATTCTTAAGTTTTGCCAGCAACTCATCAATCGTACTTGCGGTCACCTTATTCGGATTTAACTGCTTGTCCGCATCTTTCTCCGATAATCTATCTGCCTTCTCTTCTTTCTTTTTCTCTGCCTTTTCTCCCTTATCCTTCTTCTCGGCACGAAGTTCTTTCTGTTGATTCCGAAGGTCTTCCTGCATCCGCACGGTCTGCTTCGTCAACTCTGCAAAATAGGTTACAACACCGTCCTTATCCACGGTAATTCCCATACGCTTAATTTGATCCGCATCTTCGCCCAGTTCTTCCTTTATCCGGTCAAACTTTTCATCTGCGGTATCGATAATTTCGACATACTTTTCCTTTACCGCCTCGTCCGCTGCCATCTCTTCCAAGGTCTTCGGATCAATCACACAGCTGTATTTCTTGGTAGACTGATTGTGATAGTACTGTGCTTCCTCATCATTGGAAAATTCAGCCACAAAAAAGTCAATATCGCCGTACTTTTCTTTCAGTTCAGCCAACAGGTTCTTTGCCGCCTCACTGAGTTCCACTTCATTCTCTACCTTTTTCTTTTCCTCCAAATGAAGACCGCCTGTATTCTTCTGATATGCTTTCAGTTCATCCTTGTCCATCTTCTTTGCCTTATCGGACATCTCATACATTGCGGCATTTCCGTTGCCCCGGTACTTATCCTTTCCCATGGCACGGTGTTCCTCCCGCTTGCCTCCATTTAAAATCTCGTTAACGTTTTTCGGAAACCCTCCGAATCTGTGAATTCCGTTCATAAAAGACCTCCTTATCTTCTCTGCCAAATCCTTTTGTGCTGTGATATGTCATGGAAACAAACGCATGACATAAGTATCCTTACATATAATATCGACAAAAAGAGACGGAATCCTTAGAGGTTCCGTCCCTTTTCTTCTACTTTTTCCCTTCCCGGAAACAGTTCCTTTTCCGGTCGAACTTCTACTTTACAATTACCTCTGCCAACTTTGCCTTACTGGCCTTTACATAATCCTCCACAGACAACTTAAGCTGCAGTCCCGGCTTTCCTCCGCTGACATGCAGATGCGGCAATCCTTCCGCCGATGCATCTAATACTGTCGGAAATGCCTTTTTCATACCGATGGCGGTACAGCCACCTCTGATATAACCGGTCACCGGTGTCAGCTCCTTAAGCGGCAGAAGTTCCAACGCTTTTTCATTCACTGCTCTGGCTGCTGCCTTTAAATCAAGCTCCGCCTCAATCGGAATCACAAACACATAGTACGCCTTACTCTTTGCCACCGTCACCAATGTCTTAAACACCAGCTTATGATCCAGTCCCAACGTATCTGCTGTGGTCACACCGTCCACAAACTCATCACACTCATAGGACTGCATTTCGTAAGAAATCTTTAACGAATCCAGGATTCGCATTGCATTTGTTTTTACTGCTTTTTCCTTTGCCATAACAACTACTCTCTTCTCATTTTGATTTTTTATTACGCAACAATTTCATACTGGAACATCTCATATTTCAGTTTTGTTCCTACGTCAATGCCTTCCGGAAGCAGTGCACGGGCTACCAACTTCGTATCTTCCGATTCCACATCAATACGCAACAAATGCGCATAATCACCGTCGATACTGTCTACCACATAATAATAGGTCTCCATTTTGTTTCTTTCTCCTTTATTTCAATCAACATTTTAGAACTTATCCAACAGTTCCTTTCTTTTCTCTTCGTACTCTGACGATGTAATCAATCTCTGCTCATATAAAGAATTCAGCTTCTTTAACTTTGCTTCAATATCCCCATCCTCATTCTGTACGCTCCGATTACCTCCTACCGCATTCCAATCCTGTTCCGTAGCATCCTCCGACTCATCAATGATAATCTCATGGGTCGCAACACCCTCGTCGGAAAATCCGTTTTTAAAATTCATAACGGTAATCACTACCGCAACTCCGGTCCACAAAATTCCGAAGGGTCCAAAAATCGGTATCACCACCACACATCCGATGATACAAAAGACAATACCTACAATAAATCCGAATTTCGACTGAGTCTTTCCCGGTCTTACTTTAATCTTTTTCTGTGACATACTATCTTCCTCCCTATTTTTTAAACGATTTCATCCGCTCCGGAAATGTCTTCTCCACATAAGCATGCTCCGTTACGCCGATGCATTTCTCTCCCTCAAAATCCAGCTCAATAATATATGGCATCCAGTCCACAATCCGCAGAAAATCGTCACAACCAAACTTCGGATTGTAGTAATTCAAAATGGAACTCAGCGCCGTACCGTGGGTACCGATCACAATATTCTTACCTTCGTTTGCCTCCAAAATTTCCCGGATAGCCGCCATATTCCGTTCCTGTACCATGCCGATGGACTCTCCGCCCTCTTCATGGAAGGAAAAATCCGCCCAACGCATTTTAAGTACATTTCCGGAGGAGTTTCCTTCGTTGCCTTTCTCCCGCTCTCTGAGCCGCTCATCCGTATGTATCTCTTTCTCAAAAAAGGCCGCTGCCTCTTCAATGGTGGCCATACTTCTGCGATACGGGCTACAATAAATCACGTCGATTTCTTTATCCTTTAATGTATCCAGTACAATCTTTCTATCTGCAAGTCCTTCTGCCGTCAGCGGTCTGGTGCGGTCATCCTCATGGGCATGCACCGGCTCCGCATGGCGGACAAAATATACTTTGGTCATCTTATTCTCCCCTTCCTTATGGCAGTTTCCTATTCCTACTCTTCCGTCATTCATTCTAGCACTGCACTATTCGAAAGTCAATATTCCGCCTTTTTAAACATAGCAAGCGGGCCCTGACTTACCCCAATAAAAAAAGAGAGCACTATCATGCCCTCTTCTTCCATCCGTCTGATTCTAACAATTTCCCTTTACCCAATCAATCACATACTCCGCCACTTCTTCCACTGCCTTTCCGCTAATGTCAAAGGTTTCAAACACCGTATCTCCGTGCCGGTCATGGGTCTTAAAATACTCGTTATAGTCCACCGAACTCTGAATCCAGTTCTCGTCGTTAATTCCTCTGCCTTCCTTCATGCGCTTTCTGAGAAGCTCCTCCTCACAAGTAAGGGCAAGAACTTTGAGATTCGGGAAGAACCGTCTGCAATACTGATGATGCAGCTTGTCCAAATTTCCCGCCATAGTCCAAAGAACCGGGCGACCGCTCTGCATGATATTCACGGAAAGCTGTTCTATCAAATTTAACCGCTTCTCAAAATCTTCATTGGTTTCCGACTTCATATAGCCGCAAAAAATATCCGCGTCCAGCACCACAAAATCTACCTTCTTCTGCTGAATCATTTGCGCCGTGGTAGTCTTCCCTACACCACTGCAACCGGTGAGAATAAAAAGCGGCAAGGTCTCCTTTTCCCATGTATGTCCGCACTTCGGACACTTCACCGTAGCTCCGTCAACAATCTTATCCCACTCATGATTTCCGCATTTCATACATATTCCAATCATTTGTTATCCTCCAAAATCTTCTCAACTGTTTTTCTGTTTTCTTCTCCTGTGGTCCACACTGCCGCCCACACCTTGTCTGCGCCAAGTTGACGGTACATCTCCAAACGATGTCTTCCGTCGTCCACCTGAAACTTTCCATACATATATTCCACGATAAGAGGCGGCGCATCCCACCCCTCTGCAAGACCTTCTTTCATACGATCAACTACATGAAAAAAATACTGAATGTCATTTTCCGCATGCAGATACTCCGGTGCTCCGGATTTTACATCCGAGAGAAGCGTAAGCGTTATCTCCCGAAGCCCGAAATAGTGCCGTTCCTCCAATAAAAGTCCGTCTGCAAGAGCAAGATTCTTTCCGTCTGCCCGCAAAAAATCCTGCATCCACTGATCTATTTTTCCTTCTTTGTTATACTGTTTTGCTAACGATAACGTTCCGTAAATCATATTTTTCCCTTTCTCTGCCGTACCACTTCATACATCATAATTGAGGCTGCACAACTCACATTAAAAGAAGTTGCCGTGCTTGATGCTGCCATCGGTATCGTACAAAGTTCTTCACACAGTTCTTTGTAGGCGTAACTCAGTCCCTTGGTTTCGTTCCCGATGAAAAGCAACAACGGAGATGTCAAATCCAACTCATAAATTGCTTTCTGCTGATGGGCTGTGGTACCGAACATACGGAATGACCCGTAAGCCTCTTTCATGCGAGTTATCAGTTCGTACAACGTCTCCTGCTCCGCAATCCGCACCACCGGTAAAGAGAAGAAAGAGCCCATAGACGCAGCAACCACCTCCGGGTCATACAAGTCCACTCCGTGTCCGGTAAGAATCAAAGCATCCACGCCCAGGGCATCACAGGAACGTATCATCGTCCCAAGATTACCTTTATTGGACGGACGGTCAAACAACACCAGAAAGGGATTGCTTGACAGCTTCATCTGTGTGGGCGTAATCTCTTTCATTGCAACAATCGCCATCAGTTCGGAAGTATCTTCCTTACCGCTCAGTTCTTTCATAAGTTCCCATGAAAATTGATAGTTTTCTTTCGTCTTTACAGACGTCAGCAACTCCTTGGCCCAATCAGACAACTTTCCCTCTCCGTACAAAAACGACTTTATCTGCCATCCGTTTTTCACTGCTTCGTTTATGTTCCGAACCCCTTCCACCACAAACTCCCCGTAGCGGTTTCTTTTGGTCCGGTTTGTCTTTAATACTTGAATATGTTGAAATATGTTATTTCTTACTGTAATCCTTGTCATCCTGTGATACCGCCCCTTACTGATTCCTTACGTCATACACATTTCTCTGCCGTAAAAATATGACACAGAAAGCCCGACAGAACCTTCTGTGTCATAAAATTCTATCACACAATGACCTTCGGATTTATCCCGACTTTACTTTAAAACAAACTCGGTATACGGTGCATACTTCGTTACAAAATCATCGTAATCGCTTTTCTTTGTGGTCCACATAATCACCGGAAAATAGGTAACTCCTTCCCGTACCAGTGCCTCAAACAGCGGATTGTTACAGTTAATCTCAAACTCCCCGTCCGCATACCCTACAATGACCGGCGGAAGAATCTGATTTGCCCGAATCTTTTCCCTCCATGCGTTTACCCGGTCCTCAAACACCACCGGATGTACTTGCCACTTGATCCCCTCCTCCGGTCCGCTGCTCCGTACAAACATGGTAAGTGGCATAGCAAGAGGCCCCAAATAATAGCGGTCTTCCAAATACAAACCATCCGAAAACGCCTTGTTCTTCCGTTCAAACAAAAGATAGGTGTGAATCCATTCCTCCAACAGTCCGTTGTCGTTGTACTCCTTGGCAGACTGAACTCCCGGTGTAAACCGAAGCTCGTCTCTGCCTTGTTTCTCATACACAATTTTCTTTACAGTATCTCTGGATAGGGAATATTCCTTGGCCAACTCCTCCACGGAAACACCGTACAAATACTTATTCTGTAACATCCGGTTCCGCTTTCTGTAATACTGCTTTTGCCCCGAAACCTCGCCCCATGTTTTCTCTTTTTCTTCTGCAAGAGGCACATATAATAGGTTTCCACCGGCGTACTTCTGAATTTCTTTAAAAAGCTCCGGTGGAAGCACTTCTTTTGCATTTAAGTAGTTCATACTATTTCACCTCTTTCACAACAATGCAAGTGCTTCCTCAAAAGAAACACACTCCGCATATCTACCCTTCCACATAAACTCATTGTAATACCGATAGGACTGCTCTGCCGTCATATAAGCATTATCAAAGGTGCTGTTGGTGTATTCCGGCACAATCATCCGAAAGCCGTGCTCAAACCCGCATTTCACAGTAGCATCCATACAATAGTCCGTTTGCAAACCTACTGCTATAATTGTGTCTTCACCTTTGTCTTTCAAATACGCGAGCAATCCCGATTCCTTAAACGGACTGTTTACGAACTTATCAAAAATGCGTTCGCCGTCCATAGGCTTAAAACCGTCATGTATTTCATACTCGTCTGTTCCTTTGGTCAGTTCGGCTCCTTCACCGTCATCGTGTCTAACATATATCACTTCAATATTATTATTCCTGGCTTTTGCAATCAAAGTCTTGATACGACTCTCAAATACTTCAAATTGATATAGTTTTTCGTTTGTGATTAATTTCTGCGTATCTACTACCAAGAGTACCATATTACCACCTTACCCTTCGAAACTTTCTCTCGCTTTTTCCGTTGTCTGTCTACGTTTTTCTAACGTCTTCTCAAACACACCATCCGCTACCACCGGAAATTGTTCCTGTATCACTTTGGTTCCCTCTTCCGTGATGCCGCCCTTGGTTGCCACTCTGGCAATCACATCTTCAAAGGAATATTCCTTCTCGAGCATCAACGTTCCGGTTCCCACCATGGTCTGTAATACCATCCGGGCAATTTGACTTTCCGAAAGACTCGTATGCTTCTTTGCGGACGCACAAAGTTCCTGAAATATGGCAGCTATAAAACCCGGCATACAACTTACCAGTTCGGAGCCCATTCCCATCTCCTGTTCCGGCAGTTCAATTACCGTTCCCATGCAGGAAAGTAACCCGATCAAACACTCCTTATCCGCCTCTGTCACCCGTTCATTATAACAAACCAGTGTCTGGGACTGATTTACCTCCGCCGTCACGCTGGGTATTGCTTTCGCGATTTTCCCTTTGCAAATCCGCTCTATCTGTTCGAACATAATACTACCGTTTAAGGAAACCAACAAGGCATCCTCTTTTATGTAATCCTTAATTTCCAACAGAATATCCTTCATATCTACCGGACGAACACACAGAAATACCATATCCGCTTCTGCAGTCAACTCTTGATTGCTTTCACAGACGGTACACCTGTCCTTCAAATGTACAATCTTTTCTATGGTTCGATTAGCAAGCAATAACTCCTCTGATGAAACACACTTGCCATCCAAGAATTTCTCAAGCAACATCCGTCCCATACTTCCGTAACCGATAATTCCAATCTTCATATCCACACTCTCCTTATACAATTCCTCTTTTCTCTTGCTTTTTTACAACATTCGAAGCAACCCTAACACCAACAAATGCACCGGATAAAACCCGTAATACACATACTTTATCGCCTTGTTATACGGTCCCTGCTTCCCACGGTATAACCAAATCGGTATTAAGGGCAAGCAAAGCAAGTGACTGTCGCACAATGGTCACCTCGTGTCCAAATACATTCACTTCATAATAAAATCCGCTCAGAATCTCTACATTGATGTAGTACAGACATACTAACTGCCCTAAAAAGTGCCACCACTTCCGTCCCCGGAAGAAATAGAAAAGCAAACATCGGAAACGCAATCCGCCCGATGTCGGTCAGCCAATCGTTTCCCGGTACTACCGTGGCCCATAGATGGTCACACAGCATAAATACCATGGCCAGAATATGTAATGTCATGGATGAAATCTCTATTTTTTTCTCATACTTCACCTCTTGGTCCCTCCATTTCCTCCATGTCGATATCATACAGTTTCTTCATGATACGAACCGCACACGCCCCACTGACCGCAGGTCTCCCCCGGCATCTGCAAACCACGCCGCATCAGTTCTTCCATTGAATAGTCCATGTTACTCTTCCCCTTCGTATTCGCTTAACTCTTCCCAATCCTCACGGTATCCGCTCCGTTTTAAATAATCCGTTCCACCATCAACAGCCACCGCACCACACTTACAAAACTTAAAATCATGCCGATGTGTACTTTCTATCACATCATTGCATCTTTTACATCGAATTTTGTTAACTAAAACCTTTTTCATGGTTTTATCACCTCAGAACAATTATAGCATACTTCCCTATAATTTTCAGTACCATTATATTCTTTGTGAAATATTTTGTCGTCATCCCATTTTCCCCTTGCCATAAGAAAACAGCCATGTGCCGTAACACATGACTGCTATTCTTCTCCTTATTAGTGGATTAGTTCAACTTAATTTCCCTGTGCTGCCGCTCCGATTTCTACATCAGCCTTGATTTCTTTTGCTCTCTCGTGCCATTGTCCGAGATGTCGGCCATCCCAAGACCAATAATTACAATCCACACTGGTACAAACTGCCGCTACTTTCTTATAGATTTCTTCCGGAGTTAAGGAAGTATCCGTTAATGCCTCATCCTTAAGAACATTTCGGATACGGCACAGAAGAACAACTTCATCTTCCTTCCCTGTCGTAATTTCTTTGTCCACTTCAAGTTCAAAACTGAGAGGACTGCTACACAGAACAGGAACCGGAAGCACCGCACCGTCTTCCCACTCTACCGTAACATCCATTTTATCGGCATCCCGACCGTCTGCTGTTCCGAAATAATCAGCCAAAGGCAAGTTATTTTCAACCACCAAATTCGCGGAAAACACTTTATTTCGACGAATGTTTTCCAATGTTCTCTTACTTCCGCCGATGGCACAAATCACACCGAGCTGGTCAAACCAACAATAGCTGAACCAGCAAAACAGTCCGAAATCCGGTGTTTTGTCCTCATTTTTCGTGCCGTAGACAAAAAGCGTCTGCGGACAAATATCATTCGTTGCAGGTACTGATACTTTTTTCATTGTGTTAATCCTCCTTTTCAAGATTTTCAAGTACACGTTGCAAATAGGCTTCAAACCGGTGAATTTCCGACTCCGAGAAACCGATGTAATATCGCTCATTCATTTGCTGCGAAACCAATTCATAATCATGTTGCAGAGCCTTTGCCTTATCAGTAAGCGCAATCAATCTGCTCCGTCGGTCGGCAGGGTCAGGTTTTCTGACAATCAGACCGGAATTCTCCATACGGTCAAGCATAGAAGTCAGCGTTGTATTCGCAAGACTCGTTTTTGCGGACAAACTACTGATACTAATATCTTCATGCTGCCACAGCACATACAAAATCCGCCCTTGCGCACCGTTAAACGCATCTATCCCTGATGCAGCCAGCATGCGGTCAAAAATCCGGGTTCCCGCCTGTTTGATTCGGGAAATTAAATATCCGCCTTTCGTTTCCACGTGTCCATCTCCTTTCTATATAGGATATTACTATATAGAAATATTTTTGTCAAGTTATATTTTCACTCGCAATAAAAATCCCAATTCTCCACAGGCATTTCGAATTTTACTGAAGCAATATTCGATGCTCTTCCGGGAAAATAGTTTGTGTTATCCAAATTGTTTCATCCGTAAAGTTCTGCCAGCGATTCATTGTCAAAAGATTTGTTTCTAATCCGAATACTATTTTTACTGACATGGATTCACCGGTGGGAAGCTTCAGTGTACCGGTATTGTATAAGTCAGGAGATGCGGTTGCGGAATTTACAAGAAGCGTTTGTCCGTAACTGCAATATGCCCACCAGTCAACGCCCCGCAGTATCAATGAGTTTAAATCCACACCATCCGCAGAGGTGTCGTGGTTGGTAAAAACAGCATCTGCAATCAGGTAATAGGGGCGGTTTATCAACCCCATTTGGTTTTCAAACGTTCCGTATCTGTTCGCAAAATCCGCACCTGTGACCAATTCCCAATCGGTAATTCGCAGCGTATAGCCATCGATGGTTTGAGTTTCATTTCCGTAATAGGGTATATTTTGTCCATAGGGGGCCTCTTCATTTAATTTGTAATATATAATCGGATTTTCCGGATATGAAAAAACATGTCCGTGATTCAACGTAAGATATCTCACAGCCCACGCTACAATCAGAACACCGCAAAAAACACCGGTCACTAATCGCTTCTTCATTCATCTCCCTCCTTCATCCTTCGTTGACGCAATCATGACAGTTCCATGTTCAATGTTGAATATCTCATCGCAAAGGTCTTCCAAAATAGCTCTGTCGTGGCAGGTCATGATAACCAGAGTACCACGATTACGTTCTTCACGAATGATTTCTTTCGTACGCTGTACACCATCTGTGTCAAGTGCATTCGTTGGCTCATCAAGTATTAGTAAATTCGGCTTTTCCATAATTGCGGCTGCAATACCAAGTCTTTGCTTCATACCGAGAGAGTATTTCCGATATTTCTTTTTTGCGGAATCGGAAAGACCTACTCGTTCCAATACGTCTTCAATCATATCAGAGTTGATTATCCCGGAAATGGATGCTAAAAGTCGCAAATTTTCATACCCGGAATAATTTCCTAAAAATGCCGGATTTTCAATTAAAACGCCCATCTTGGGCGGAAAGTCCATATCCTTGCCGAGTTGTTTTCCGTCGATTGTGACAGTACCCATGGTCGGACGAATCATTCCGGCAATCAAACGCATCAGCATTGTTTTTCCGCAACCGTTATATCCGCAAAGTCCGTAGATTTTTCCTGCGTAAAGCGAGAGGTTCACATTGTTTACTACACGGTTTCCGTTTAGCTCTTTTGTAAGATTTTTCAGTATGATTTCCATTACGGCTCCTCCTCTTTTCCCGGTAGAATATCTTTATAACGAAATACGATTCCGCCACCGATCATACATACGGTAATGAAACTAATACATAGAATAATACCTTTTTTCAGCGGATAGGCGTCGGAATATAACAAATCATTCTTCATGAGCATTCCAATGCGTGGAAACAACAAGGTCCGGTCAAAGGTAATGCTGAGAGTTAAGATTCCCACATTGATGATAAAAGCAATTGCCGGCCGGACAAACAACGTAAGTGTCATTGTAAGCAACTCCATGGTAAACATAGATAGCAACGGACAAACGAGTAGTGTCATTGTAAAAGACGGTGATGGGATAAGTGTATCGGAAACAGGTGTATAGCAAATGCTTTCCGTAGCCATGAATGCAATCGTATTCGGATTTGGTGTAAAGGATACGGGAATGTGATTTATCAGGCAGAAAACCGCCATGGTTATCCACATAAGAAGATATATCCAAAGTGCTGATATAAAGCACCAGATACACTTTTGATACCACCAGCGTTTTCTGCTTCCGATACGAAAGAGCATTTGTGAACCGTAGCCCAGCAAATCCTGCTGCATGTAGTCAAATGTCATAAAAACAGGACAAATATACATTGCGAGCCATGGATACGGAATGGTCATAGCCTTTGCTTTAATGAGAGGGTCACATCCGCTAAAGTTAATCCAAAATAACTCAAATAACGAATAGGGTCCATATTCCGGCGCAATGTTTTCCCAAATAATATCCAGTTCTATGTGTGTCAGCATGGAATACAGCAGGACAACAGGTACCATAATCCAGATGCGTTTGTTTTTTACTATACCCTCTTTGCAGTCTAACCATAAAATTTTACAATCCCTCATATCGCCAAGCCCTCCATCCATACACGAGTGTGACAATCAGAAATACTACAAGCTGCGTCAGAAGAAGATAATCTGTCGGAGCAACACTTGCGCTTTCCGCCCGAATCAATTCTGTCCATCCCAGTGCAAGGGGATGTGAATTGATTGCAATTCCTGTCCTGTATTGTAAATATGTTGCAGTAATGCTTTGACAAACAAAGAATAAAAACGGAAGAATT
Source organism: Lachnospiraceae bacterium (assembly GCA_017503735.1). Lineage (GTDB taxonomy): Bacteria > Bacillota > Clostridia > Lachnospirales > Lachnospiraceae > SIG307. Next base: position 17,137 of record JAFVSN010000052.1, on the reverse strand, counting down.
ACCGAAACAGATGCTTTTTCCGTAAACATACCTATTACCGTGCCCATACAAGACATAATACCGCCCCAGACGAAGGTTACCGTACACCAGAGAACACTCCAGAGGATTGGGGATGTAAAAAACAGCTTTGATGCAAAACGAAAGGGATTCATCATGGTGCTGAGGCTTGCAGGGTCCGGTAAGGTTACTTTCATAAAACAAGACAGTAGCAGAAAATGAAAGATAAGGGCGGCAGAAAAAAGTATGCCGCCACAGAAAAACGAAACGAGATATTTCGCTGCAAAATAGTGCTTTTTGGCAACTCTGGTGCAAATCTGGTACCAGTATCCCGATTTGCAATCAGTACACAGGCTATGAGAAAATCCCAGTGCACAGACTGCCGGAATAATAATATAAAAATAGTTTGCGCCGAAACTGAGAGCCCCGGAAGGAAGCCAGCGATAAAACAGACTGATATGATCTACACCGTCACAATAGATATTAAACTGTTCTTTGGCGGCAATCCCTGCCATTCCGCAGGATATCAGAATGGCAAGCAGAAAACTGCGGCTATGAAGCATTCTCCGCCATTCGAATTTGATAACAGAAAACATGGAAAGGACCTCCTATTGATACAAAGAACCTGCGTCGAGTTCAAGATATACCATGGATGTACGTGTGCTCATACTTGTTGCGAGGTACAATCTTGAAAGTAAATCATCGCCGATTTGTCCGCCGAACTTGCTTTTCGTTGCTTCGTCATAAACAGTTTGCTGTACCATGGTACCGATTTTTATAGTGACGGATTCCCCCTCCGGAATGGTAACGGCATAGGGATGAATTTCAGGATGTGTATTTGCCATGCTGCACCATGTCAAAGGAAAAATGTTTCCGACATTCCCCGGAGACTCTGCATTGGATTCTTTCATCGGAGCAATATTAAGCGTATCGATTCGGAAGGTATCATCCTCATATACTTTCGGTGTACCGGGAACATTAAGCTCTGTGGCACGTGAAACGGCAGAATGGTTTTCTAATGTAAGCTCAACCACAACAAAGGCGGTTTTTCCGAATTCTGCCGATTCAAGGAAGTCTCCGCTTTGACGATCAAAGAAATCAGCCTGCAAAGGGCCTTTGCCGTCTGTTTGTGCGCGAAAATCGTAAAATGTCTCTTCCCATGCCACCCCCGCTTCATAAAGATTGGTATAAACCTGTGCATTATGAACCGTTGCCAGTATGGTGCCGCTTTTCGCAAGACTTGTAACAGGGAATGTTTCTCCGATTACCGGACGTGCTACCATCGGATAAGTCTGAGATGGTGTATCTGTCAGCGTTCCATCCGTAACAGCGGGTGTTAAGGTTGAGGACTGTATTTCTTGTGCAGGTGTATGCTCTTCCTGCAAATTGCTTTTATTTTCCGGATTCTCAATCGATATCTCCTTTAAACTGCAGGAACTGCCTGTAAGCATAAAAGAGAATACTGCGACGGAAGTAATTATTTTTCTGAGCTTTTTTTTCATAACCGGACCTCCTCCACTATTTTTAGGGATGGATAAATCATACAGTAATTGTGCATCCGGCATGTATCCTAATAGCATCAAAAATGCATATTGCCAAATCTAATATCTCCGAAATGTAGTTCATTTTGCTTGTATTCCAGATAAAAGGAATAGGAAGCCCCAGCGGCATCTGTCTTCAGTTCATACAGCGCTGCGCCGGGAATAGAGTCTCCATCCGTTTCAGCGCTGTCTGTACGAATACAAGTCCATTCTCCGCCCAGTTTTTTACGGAATTCATCCATAAGGCAGTTGCCGAAGGAAGAAATCTTTGATGTTACCATATGCATATCCGCAGTATCTGTAATTAACAGTCCGACAGAAAGAACATCAAAGCTCTGGTCATCAACAATTAACTGTAAATAGACAGAATCCTCTACGGCTACCATAACATCCCAAAAAACAGCACTTTTTCCGGAATAGGTATTTAAATAAAGATACGGTGTTGCTTTCCTTCCACAGTCACCGAAATCAATTTGCTCCCAACCGATGGCAGTAACAAGTGTATTATAAAACTCCTCTGCTGCCTGATAAACCGAAAATTGTTGTTCCTCGTAAGCGATATGTGCAAAAGGTGTACGCTGCGTAGATTTAGGAAACGAGGCCAAACGAGCCTTTTCAAAAAAAGATAAATTCACCGGCAACTCTAATGTAATGGGAGATAGCGTTTGTTGTTCCGCCGTTGTGTTTTTTGCATCCGCAAATGACAGGGCAATATTCGGAAGCGCAAACAAACAACCGATAATACTCACAGTCGAAACGCCACAAAGGATTTTTCTTATTAATTTCATACACGATCACCCCGCAATTCTACAATTACTTTTGTTTCCAAGCCCGGTTCGCTTGTAATGAAAAGCGTTCCGTGATGTAACTCAACGATTTCTTTGCATATGGATAATCCCAAGCCTGCTCCGCCCTGTTTCCGGGAACGTGATTTGTCCACACGATAAAAGGCTTCCGTGAGTTTCTCCAAATCTTCTTTCGGGATTCCTCTTCCGTTATCAATTACTTCATATCGGCATCCATCGGTTAACATGGATTGTCTTATTTGAATGGAACCGCTTGAATCGATGGCCTTTCCGGCATTGTCTAACAGATTTATCAACAATGATTGCACTAAGTCCGGCGCCAGTAAGCAACATCCATCCTCCGTTTCTACATCAATGAGAATGTTTTGCGCAGCAAAGGTTCTTCGAAAAACGGAAAGAGCCCTTTGCAAAATGCCTGCAGGAGAAGAAGAAACCATAGGAAAGTCTTTTTTTCTTACTACAAGCAGGTCCAGCAATTGAAAAGATAATTGTTCCAGACGTTTTCCCTCTTTGAAAATATAATTGGCGCATTCTGCCTGTTCCTCTTTGGAAAGGGTACAACTTCGAAGTAAATCGGCATACCCGATCAAGGAAGTCATGGGGGTTTTTATTTCGTGGGTGAAGCTGCCGATAAATCGTTCTTGTTGTTCAATCGTTTCCTGCTGCTCCTTGATTTTTGTGGTTAATATTTCTGCCATATGGTTGAAATCAGATGCTAAAGAAGCTGTTTCATCATTTCCCTGCACATTTGCACGTTTTTCCAGTGCACCGGCTGCAATCTCTCCGGAGACAATGGAGAGTCTGTGTAACGGTTTTGTCAGGAAGTGCGCAATCAGAAAGGAAAGGATACCGCTAAGAACAATAAGTATCAGAAATAAACTCCGATAAATTTGCAGTTGCGCTTCCCGGAGTTCATAAATTTCGGATATGTTTTGCACTGCATCCAGATAAAAGACCGTATGATTCACGGAGAAAGTACCTGTAATCTGCAAGAAGTGTCCCATGGAATTATGATATGTTTTGAGGGCACACGCAGTATCGGTGCATAACACTTTTAAGGAATCATCATAGGAGAAATTGCCTTTTGTCTGATAAACGGTTGTATCGGTATAAAATCGGAGAGCTTCCCAATCGGAATCTGAAGAGTTAAGCTCCTGAATCAGCAGATTTCCTATTTCATTGGAATAATACTGTTCACTGATTGAATTTATCAGAGTAAGCGTGGATTGTAAAAAACGGTATGACTGTAGAGCCTGTTCTTTTTCGCGTTCCATGGAGCGTTGAAAGGAAAACAGAATAAGAAGCGTTCCGCCAATCCCGTATAAAAGACAGGTAAGAAGTGTTATGAAAACAGCCAGTTTTGTGCGAAGCCTCATTCTGTCACCTCCAGACGATAGCCGACTTTAGATATCGCGCGAAGCGATTGTTCCAGACCAAGCTTCTTTCTGAGACGTTGTACATGCAAATCAACGGTTCGACTTATGCCGTCAAATTCTCCGCCCCAGACCCGTTCATAAATGGTTTCACGATAAAGAGCAATGTTAGGATTTCTTACAAAAAGAAGCAATAATTCATATTCCTTATTTGTAAGAGGAATTTCGGTATTGTTTTTGGTGACGGTCATGGAGTCGCAATGAATGGTAATGTCGGAAAGACAAATCGTCTTATCTAATTTATGAAATCTCCGTAAAACGACTTCAACTCTTGCTACTAATTCCGCAATTTCAAAAGGTTTGGAGATATAATCCTCCGCTCCCATTCGAAGTCCCTTTACCCGGTCGTTTACACCGGTTTTTGCTGTGAGAAAAATGGTGGGAATATTTAATGATTTACTATATTCCAAAAGAGCATAGCCATCCACACCGGGTAACATGATATCCAGTAAAAGCAGGTCAAAGTGTTCTCGTTCTAAAAGATCTGCCGCTTCTAAGCCGTCGTAGATACAAGTACAGGAATACCCATATTGGGACAGACTCATACGAATCAAGTTTGCAATGGATTCTTCGTCCTCAACAATGCATATTTTAATCATGGTAGTATCCTCCTTGTATAATAAACACACTCGATTTTACATCATTATTGTATCTTTTTTGCATCAAGACTGTCAATGTGGATTCAAGTTCTGCGAGGAGTATCCAAAAAAAGCAGTCATATGTTATTTTCACACATGACTGCATACCTACTCTTTGTTAAATGTTTTAATTATCGCTCACACTATCTATCCTTAATACCGAATCACATAGTAAATCACGTACACCCAGTTTAACAACCCGTGGAAAATCGCCCAACCGATGGACTGCCACTTCGTATAGGACAGCACTACTGCCAGTGCCACACCGACCGCCGCACCGATATCAATTCCTTTTTCGGTGGTCTTTTCAATGACAATCTTCGAATCCCTATGGGTATGTGATTCGCTTCCGTAAATCAAATTCTCCATCGGCACTTCAAACACTTCCGCCATAGCGGATAAGGTCTCCACATCCGGCTGGGTCTTACCCTGCTCCCAGTTGGACACCGCCTGCCTCGTCACATGTAAGCTTTCCGCCAACTGTTCCTGGGTCATCCCTTTCTCTGAACGAATCTTTTTCATGTTCTTTCCAATCACACTCATGATTACTCCTCCTCGTTTTTTTGCAATTTAGTTACTTTTACTATACCCTTTCCCTGTCAAATAGTCACGCAACGAATCGTTGCATTTCGCAACCACGCTTTTATTCTGCCTATTTTTTAGATTCGCAAAAGCTTTTCTATCTGCTGCTCACCTGCGGCAGGTAACACTGCTTTTACCCTGTCCATCATCTTCTGCTTAGATATCGTAGGTTCTGTCGAATACGCCGATGCAATATAATCGTACCCAAAGAAATGCTCCGGCGTTGTATACTGCGCAATACCCCAACCGTAAGGATTCCCCAATTTATCCTTCGCATAAACAAAATCCGCAACACAAACATAGCCTTGCATTTGAAGACGTGTGATAATGGTATCAAATCCCTTATTGCCGCCCTTGCGGTAATTACGAATCTTTTTCAGTTCCTTTGACAGAATCACTTCGTGTTCCGCAATCGTATCGAACAGTTCCTTATCTTTGTAAAATACCAATCCGTCCTCATAGCGTGCATCAAAATCATACCCGTCCCTACGGTAATTCACAAAGTCGGGAATCCACTCTTTGCTGACAAATCCCGCTTTTCCGTTGAAAAACTTCCCATAAATGCACCTGCCGCTTTTCGCCACCGGCCCTTTCCATTCCCAAGGCCCTTCCTTGTCGGTAAACCAAAGCTCCTGCGGACACATTTCCTCTACGGAATAGCCCGGTATCCCGTTCTTAAAAAACGGGAGAAAACCGTATTCCTCTACCTTGTTCATCAAATCTTCCGCATTGTAAATCATTAATCTCCTCCACCGTCTTTGCTATAACTTATACTGCATAAAATTTCCGTTCTTTACAAACCCAAAGTCCGAATATAATAGCACTCCCATATCAGACGCAGTAATCTGCACCGCTCCGCAACCGTACTGTTTTGCTTCGTCCACAACTCTTGCAAGCAACTCCTTGGCAATTCCTTTTCTTCGATACTCTTCTATAGTATACATGGACGAAAGTAAACCTATCTTTCCACTCGGACAACCAAAATACGGTGGCTTCTCCACAAAAGACATCCCGCTGGTTCCCACAATCGTATCTCCGTCCATAGCAAGCCACGACACAAACGTACCATCTGCCATATGCCGATTATAATAATCGAAAAGTGCCGGTTTCAAATCAATGTCTTCTGTTGCGCCTTCTTCTCTTAACTGCTGTATTCGCAGATCAATAAAGGTATCCAGTTCGTTTTCGGTTAATCTTTTATAGTGAATTGACATATCTGATTCCTCCGTAAATTTAAAAAAATCAACTTACCACTTTTTCATTCGCATGTGCATAATAAATAATTTTAGGCTTATGACTCATGATATGCTCCCAATCCGCTTTCAACTTCTCATTTTCCTCATATGCCCCCAAATACTCCACAGGCTCCAAATCGCCAACAAAGCACGTTCCGTCATCCAGTATAAGCGTTACGCTATCTTCACTGTGACTGGGTGTGGATATGATTTTTCCTTCGACTCCCAGATTTTTAAGGAACACCCTGCTCTCCGAACAGGAAATCACCGTTGCTTCTTCCCTACGAATCGGCATAACTTCCGTACGTTTCTCCCTGGCAAATATTTCGTCCGAAAATCCCACATACTCCTTCTGCACATCCACCAAAAGAAGCTTCACTCCTTGCTTCATCAGCTCACTGACAAGCCCCATATGATCCGGATGATAATGGGTAGTCAAAACATAGGTAATGTCTTTCAGACTGATATTCTGTCGTTTGATTTCTTTATAGAACAAGGGCAACGTCCCGGCATAATCCGTATCCACAAGGAGATTTCCGGCGGTTCCACGAAGGAAAAATGTATTTGTATTACCGTATTTTAATCTAATGACATTTTCCATATCACTCTCATCCTCTAAATTACTCACTCCAATACTCCATGTTTATTCCACTTCAGTGTAGTTTTATATCCCAATTTTTCATACCATGGTGCCACACCGGTAAAGTGAATATAGCTGTAATCGTACCCTTCTTCTTTTAATATTTCGGTTACCTTCTTCACCATTGTCAAACCGATACCTTTATTCCGATATTCCGGAAGGGTTCCGACACACCCCGGTCCTCCTATTTTCAGTTCGCTTCCGTTTATGTTATGAACTCCTTTATCTTCAATCAGACAAAAACTTGCCACCTTTCCGTCAATATAACCGCAAAAGATTCTGTGTTTTCCGTTATAAGACTCTGCCCAATATTCAACAACTCTCTTTACTTCTTTCTTTAACGCCTCAAGGTCTCCCTTGTAATATCCGAAGGAAATCGTGCCGTCTAATTCCTTTTCGTACTTATCCGGTTGAAATTCATCCAAAGAAAGAATCATCTCATCGCAAATCCACTCTTCCGGCATATTCCGAACGCTTTCTTTTTCAAAAAAACCGGGATACATACTATCCAACAGTGCTATGTAATCTTGCTTATTCATACACTTCACACCTCCTTACAAACAATACAACGAATACGCTCCGTGCTTTGTACTGCCGTTATACTCTTCCTTATGAAGTCCGGTGTCGTTTTTCACCGCACTTTCAATCAGCTTCTTCGTAAGTTCCGGTACATCCTCTCTTGTGAGGGCTTCTTCCACGTCCACCCAAAGTACCTCACTGTTTTCTTCATGGTCGGAGGTTGCCTCCCCGGAAATATATTCCGCCCGGAACGCAATATACCAATCGTGCATATTGAAACGGATTCCGATAACATCCACCGGTTTTACCGTTACCTTCGTCTCTTCCATATATTCCCGCACCAGTGCGTCTTGCGGCGTTTCGTCCGCATTCACATAGCCACCCGGTACAATGAGAAGGCCCTTTCCACCGCCGTAGGTATGGCGGGCAAGCAGCACCTTGTTATCCTTAATCACAACTCCCGTTACACTTTGGCCCCAGTTGGTCGTTCCGTTTTCCATCGTAATAATCTCTCCTATTGCATTAACATTCCAATCTTAATTCTTCCATACCGTCTTCTATCAGCCCTGTTTCCACAAACCCCAAGGACTTATAGAGCCTCTTTGCCACTTCGTTTCCTAAAGATACTCCGGTATAAATCTCCTTCGCTCCAAATTGCTCTGTTAAATATGTAATCCCTTGTTTCAAGGCCTCTTTCCCATAACCTTTGCCCTGATGTTCTTTATCTATCAAAAACTTCCATAAAGTATACTGCTTTCTGGACTCATAATATCCCAACATAATAAAGCCTACCGGCTTTTCATCCGCATAAATTACAAACGGAAATGCCGTATCCTGATACACATAGGCCTGTGCCAGAGAATCGGCAGTGGTAGATACAAATGATTTCTGATGTTTTGCAACACTTAATGCCAATACCTCGTCAAGATTCTCTCTCGTTATTTCTTTCAATACAACCATGCTTTTCCTTCCTTTCTACCAGAAAAATCGACACCAAATACACCACCAAACAGCAAAGAAACGGAGAAAGACAATCTGCCACATAGTCCTTCCAAAATCTTGCATTACTCCAACTCGGTGAGGTCATATAAAGGTCTGTTGCCCATAGTGCAAACGCTCCGGTTAACAGAAAAGGAATTGCTTCTACCGCTCTGTGCTTTGCGACTCTGCAAAACAACAGTTGTGCGGAAAGCGACGGAATGATTCTTAGAATCAAAGACATTGCATCTCCCCAAGAAACAAAAGGCCAGAACAACATAACAACAGGCACAATCACGCCCAGTACTAACAATGTGTTTACAAACGTCTTCCTCATAAAACGCCCTCCCTTTTTCGTCATCCTTACTATTTCCGGTTCTCCTCGTAACACTTCCAAATTTTAAAGAAGATTTCACTTCTGCTCACATACTCCGGATAAAACTTCCTCATCAATTCATCATACGCCAATGCTGCGGAATACAACTTATCTGCAATAAGGTCAAATGTATCGTTTCCTGATTTCACCGGGCACTTTCCCTGATATTTCACATAAGTCAGTTCCTCTTCGTAACCATAACGGTGATGGTTGGTTCCGTACTTCATATCACGAAGCACCATCTGTTGTACCAATGTCTCGTTTAGATTCATATTGGCAAGATGGCTACCAATCAGAAAATCCTTGCGATAAAGCTTGCCCAAAGCCTGAATCTGCGTGAACCAGAACCGGTTTACATTGTCTCTGGACCAATTCGGATTACTGTATTCCTCTTCCCTTCGCTCCAAAGAAAACTTTTCTGCACTCTCGTCATAGTTAAATTCAAAACCAAAATCATACCGCATTCCGTTTTTCATGATAATGCGATACATATTGTTTCCTTCCACAAAGCAAAATCCCAGACAATTTTCTTCACTGATTCCAAATCTATCAATCCGTTTCATATATTCCGACTCCGTCACAGTGCCCGTTGTCGAAAGCGTCACTAAAACTGCTAAGTCCACGTCACTGCAACAATCATGATAGCTTTTCTCCATGGCATCCTGTAGTTTTGCACTTCTGTCTTCTCCCTTTTCCATGACCACATCACGAACCTTTACCGCAGTCACTTCCGGTAATTGAAAGAACCTATCAATTAACTTACCTAATTCTATGGCAATGATTTCTTTGTTAATCTGCATAGCAATTCCCCTTTCGTACCTTTTACTCCTTCTGTTCATTCTACCACTGCCCTATTTCAAAGTCAATGTTTGCACGCCCCTCAGTCCCCCTATCAAAAAAGCAACCGCCTATAATCTCTTATAAGCGGCTGCAACTTTTCTATAATTTTCCTCTACCTTCCCCCAACCTGATACTTCAAATATGCCCGTCTTCCGATAACCATAAAAACAACAACCAACAGCACATACACCATCGGTGCCGCCTGCTGCATGGTCAAAAATCCTCCCGGAACCGGCACCAGACGGTAATCCAAAAATCCCCATATCGCCACTACATTGATTGGATTCAAATCGAAGATTTGACCCAATACCCGGTATTCATAAGGAACCATTATCATCATCGGCAGAAGCACCAATACACCGATGATTGCCACAACAGCCACCGTACTGTTACGGAACAACTCCGAGCAGCACAAAATAAGGGAAGCATACAACAATGCTGCAATTATCGTCACCACATAACTATACAAAATAGCCTCCCCGAAAGTCATCTGCACCATACTGGACGGCACATTTAACTGAATCGGTGCATGAAGTCCCTCTGCTCCAAAAATGATCAACTGAGGAATTACCGACACCAGTAAGATAATTCCGGTACTTACCATGGTAAACACCATCCCCGCCGTAAGCTTTGCCCAGTACAGCATCTTTCTTCCGTTACGGCTGCACAATACCAGTTGATCCGTCTTTTTCTGATGTTCATCCGCAAACAGATTTGCCAGGCAAACCGCCAGCATGATTGCAATCATAACAATGGCGGTATAAGCCATGGCCCAAGCCGAATAAGGCCCCACATAATACTCATAGGTCCACGGCACAGAGTCCTCATTTTCAAGAACTTCCCGCCAATAGGCCTTTTCCTTCTCCGTCAGATATTGTTCTGCCATGGCGGATTCGATTCGCATTTTTCTGGCAGCATAAACCAGTTCCTCATCCTCCGCAATTCCTAATGCCTCTTTTGTCCCTTCCAATGTTCCCGAGCTTAAAGCAGCCGTACCGCATACCTCTCTAACCACAACATTAAATAAATCCGTGTACGGCTTAAATGCGGTTTCACTTGTTGTCAAAGCATGAAACGCCTCTTCCACCAATGCATCATCCACGATTCTTCCGATGATCGGCTTTTGATTTTCCTTATCCTGCTGCTCCGCCTCGTATTGGGTTGCTTGTACACCTTTTATATCACGCGTTACCGTCACCTCGATAACAGCGTTTGCCACCATAGTCAGAAAAACTATTCCAAATGCAATCCAGGTCATCTTTCTCCCCAATATTTTCTTTAGTTCAAAACGGACTAAGGTACGAAAATTTTTCATAATTACTCCCCTTCCTCCTCATATTGTGATAAATAAAACTTCTCCAAATCTCCGTTATCCTCTTCCCATACTCCCTGATAAATTAACTGTCCGTCCTTCATCATAAGTACTTCGTCCGCAATGTGCTCAATGTCAGATACAATGTGGGTGGACAACAGCACAATACAATCCTTTCCAAGTTCTGCAATCAGATTGCGGAAACGGACTCTCTCCTTCGGGTCAAGACCTGCCGTCGGCTCATCCAGTATCAGCACCTCCGGGTCGTTTAACAGTGCCTGAGCAATACCGATACGCTGCTTCATACCGCCGGAGTACGTTTTAATTTTCTTTTTTGCCACATCCTCCATTGCCACCAGCTTTAACAGTTCCGCAGACTTCCGCTTTGCCTGTTCTTTGGAAAGTCCCTTTAAGGCTGCCATATACATCAGAAAATCAAGTCCGCTAAACTCCGGATAGTACCCGAAGTCCTGTGGAAGATACCCAAGTCTCGCCCGGTAATTTTCCTCACTCACATCCATCCCGTCCAACGTAATGGTTCCTTCCGTCGGCTTTAAAATACCGCAGATTATCCGCATCAGCGTTGTCTTTCCGGCACCGTTGGCCCCCAAAAGACCGTATACCCCTTTGTGAAGCTTTAAGGAAATCCGGTCCACGGCTATTTTATTCTCATATCGTTTTGTTACCCTGTCTATCATCAGTTCCATGTCAATTCCTCCAAATGATTCATTGTCTTTCCGTATTCTTTCATCAGTACTATCGCTAAAAGCACTGCCGCAAGCATCCACCATCCAAATCCCTCAATTCCGTACAACTCAGGCACATATAGTCGGGATATCGGACAAAGTGCACACACAAAAGCACTGATACCGCCGCAAACGTACATGTTCTCTCTTCCCGGCAGACGGCGCACTGCGATTAGTCCTAAAACCGCGGTCAAAAGATACGGAACCAGAATATACACACCGCTTTTTAAAAGCTGCATGCCTAATACCATTGCTACCGGAATCAGTCCCAAGAGCTGTGCCGCTCCCAGCATACTCATTCTGGAAAACAGAACTGTACGCAAAGAAAACCGGGAGGTCATTTCCAGCTCTGTCATGCCATACGCGGTGGATCTGGCAAATTCAAGGATGAGTAACAGTGCCCCCAACGGCATCACCGCCGACAACACCCAGATACTGTCCAGTTTCATATACTGTGAAAGTACAACCACAGAACCGAACAACAGAATAGAAACCGCCCATACCCACTTCCGGATATAAGCCGCCTGGGACAACAATAAGTTCCAAAGACCCACATTCTGTCGCGGAAGCGTCCGCAAAAAGGCTTTTTTCCGCTTCGCTTCCGGTGATGCAAACAGTTGCTTTAGCATCTCCTTTTCCTGCTTTTTGATTCTCATTGTCCCGCTCCTTTCTCCTGCAAATTTTCCCGTAACTTCTTTAACACCTGCTTTATCTGCCGGTTGAGGGAAAACCTGGAACAGCCCCGCAGCTCACAGATTACCTTTACCGGCACTTCATTGACATACCGAAGTAGCACCAGCTCCCGCTCCTCGGCAGTAAGCTTCTCCATGGCTTGTTTCATAACTACACTTTCAACCACACGCGCCTCCGGTCCATCCTCCGAAGCCTCCTCCGGAAGCTCTTCCATCACCCGCTTGCGGGATTCGTCAATGCACAGATTCCTTGCAATGGTGTACAAATAGTTCAGTTCCTTGCCCCGTTCTTTATAAGTATTACTTTCCAAAAAGCGTAGAAAGGTCTCCTGGGTCACATCCTCCGCTACGGTTTGGTTATGTAATTTAAAATAGCAATAGCGGTAAATTTTATCGTATTGCGCTTCGTAATCCATGGAGTCCCTCCTTTCTTTGCAATCGGAAAATTCGTCGACGTTTTTCCTTTCATAGGGATTAACGAAAATATCCCCCGCGATGTGCGGGGGAAAAGAAAAATTATTTATTCCTCATTTTCATTGTTAACCTGCCTGTTTTTGCACTTATATAGTCCCCATATCCCAACTGCAACCAAGAGAACTCCGATCACACTTTCAATAATCACACTTCCTGCTCCCAAGGTTCCCACAACAAAAATTGCGGTCGGACCGTCCGCTCCTCCGATAATTCCTACAGATCCGGAAGCCTGCGAGGTCAATATAGCCCCTATCACCATGGGTGTTATCACACTTAATAAAATCAGACCGCCGGCAATAATGGAAATAATAGATAATGTTTTCTTCATTTTACTCTCTTACACCCCTTTGTTTACTTGTTCTTTTCGTATATAACAACTTCCGTTCCGTAATGGCAGCTCTGAAATCCACTATCCAAAAACACATTAAAGAACGGAGTCATCTTATTCTCCAGCTCGACATCTTGCGGTTTCGGCATTGTAAGAAGCATATGGACAAATTCCGGTGTTACCTCTCCCGTAATCATCTTCCCGTAGGTCCAGTCACTTTCCTTTCGCTTCCCGTACCGCAATGCCACCTCAATCCATTCTTCCTCTCCGTTCCAACAATGGATTTCAAAGGTCTTTGCAGTCTTTAAGGCTTCCTTAAGCAACCCGAGCCATTTGGAATTATCCTTTTCTGTTCTGTCAAAATAAATCGGATAAACTTCTTTCTCGCAAGCAGGTTCCTCGCTTACCTTCAACTCACCTAATTGCACTGTCGATAATTGTTCCAACACCTTCTCTGTTACAATCTTTAAGGCTTTCTCTAAGTCTTTCTCTGAATCTTTCATCATTACCTCCGTACATCACCCTAAAAACCGCCTCCGGTTCCCCGGAAGCGGTCTTAGTAAACAGTCATATCAAATTCTGATTCTCTTACTTCTCCTGCATCTCCGCAAGCTGACTTTCATGACGAAGGAAGAAATCAAAACGCGGCGGCAAGAACTTGGTCTCACCGGTCGGATTTGCCAGTACATCCTTCATGTCCGCAAAGGCGTAATTCCAATCGTATACCTTTTCGGACAAGCCCACATACTCACGTACCGTCTCACAGCCCGTCGGTGCAATCGGGTGAAGCAGAAGCAACGCGGTCTTGATCCCGTAAAAGCAGTCGGTAAGAAGCTGGTTACGAAGTGCTTCGCCGCCTTCCTCCTCTGCCTTCTTAATGTTGTTTGCATAGTGCTTGTTCAGCAAACGGATATAGTCATCCAGCACATAGGTAATGCGGTGGAAATCGTGGTTGTACATATGACGCTCGTACTCAAGGATCGCTTCCTCGGAAGCCGCCTTAATCTTCTCGTCCACTACGCCCAGCGGAATGACGGAATCGTTGTACTTCTGCACCGTATACAGGCAGGAACGCACGATACGATTGAATACGTTGGTCAGAAGGTTTCCTTCCTTTAATACCGGGTCCACACCCTCACGCTCAGCCTCCGGCAGATAAATCTGCGGCTTGAAGCTGGAGCTCTTGGTGGATAGACCAAGGCTTAAGAAGTGCATACGAAGCTGCTCCGGCGTATAGAACGCCAACAAATCCTTTGCCATCGGCGGCTTGATTTCAGAGCTGGAACTTGCCTTCTTTTCCATAAACAGAATATGGCGATTTGCAATAATCTGCGGAAGCTTCTTATAATCAATTTTCACCGGCTTGCCTGCCTCTGCGTCTGCTGCCGCAAACATAGCCATCTCGGCAATCCCGTAGAAATAAATATTATCCTCACCGATAAACTGGTACACCTGTGCGTCGCCGCCCATCCACCAGTCCTTCCATTCGGACGGGTCCTTGCCGCGCTCTTCAAGGCATGCCTTCGTAAAGGAAATCGGTGCCCATAAAGACTCCGGCCATACCCAGAAGGTCAAATCCTTATTGCCCTCGCACTCCGGCACCGGTACACCCCATTCAATGTTACCGGACAAACGGAACGGTACCAAAGTCTTACCGGTACGGCAATTGATGTTACGTTCCGCCAGAGCCGCTCTTGCCTTGTCACGGTCGTCCAAGGACGCAAATACAAAGGTTACGGACGGCTTCTTTTCCTCGGCAATGACTTCATGGGCTGGGAAGGCTGCGGTCAGCTCCGCAAGTCCTGCCTCGTAAGCCGCATCAAAAGCCTCCTTATCCGGTGCACCCTCACCTGTATAGGTCTTCGGATTTACCGCAATGAGCTTCTTCTGCACATAGATAACCGGCTTCTTTAAAAACTCTTCAATGGTATTTAAAATATACTTACGGGTATTGGTGTTAGCACGTACCTCGTTGATATACTCCTGCATCTCGTCGGTAAAGTTCTCTAAAGAGAAATACCAGTTCTTTACTTCAATAATCTCCGGGGTCTTACCGGACAACATACTCTTCGGCTCGATTAACTCCGACGGCATATACTGATGCCCCAGATCACACTCATCCGCATAGCCCTTTTCGGAACAGCATCCCTCAATCGGACACTTACCTACTACCTGTCTGCCGTTTAAGAGTACCTTAAACTCCGGATCGTAGAACTGCGGCGTAGACATCATCTTTAACTGTCCTCTCTCATAAAGAGCCTCGAACAACTCCTTGGAGGACTCTACATGATGCTCGGCACCGCGATATAATGCGGAAGCCCCGTAGTAATCCGGCTTGATTTCATAAGCATGTAAGGTATCCTTCTGAATCTTGTGATTCTTTTCCACGTAATCATGAATGGTCATGTCCGCCGGAATCACACCGCTTTCCTGCTGTTTCCGGAAGCCCTCCAAAATCGGAGAACCGTAACAGTCGGTACCGGATACAAAAATAACGTTTTCTGCACCGATACGGTCACGCATAAAACGCGCAAAAGTATCTGCGTGTACAAATAAGCCACCCACATGACCGAAATGCAGTTCCTTGTTGCCGTACGGCATACCGGAGGTAATTACTGCCTTTTTCGGAAATACCGGACGTCCTTCCGGCTTTCTGAACTCTTTTCCCATAGTTCCGCCTTTCTTCCTACCGCACTTCCTTGGAAAGTTTTCTAATTGCGTTGCGTAAATGAAAAATTCTACGGAAACCCGCTCTCGCTCATGCACCGACGTAGCAGACACTAAGCTCGAAAGGACCTCGCTAAGTGCTGACGTCGGCTTATGGTTTCCTTAAGATTTTTTCATTTCCGCGCCGCAAAGATAGCTTCCGAAAGGAAGTGCTGGTTTAAGTCAATTTGAAAAAGTCTGTTTCCCGGCAACTGTCTGTGAATCTAAAAGGATTTCAGATAAGCCGGTTGTTGTGTGACGTCTATAAATATACCGGGACTTCTTTATTTTACTACAATGTTGTAGAGTCTTCCCTTTACGTAAAGCTCTTTTACGATGTTCTTGCCTTCAAGTAATGCCGCTATAGTTGCATCAGCGTGTACCTGCGCCTTTACGGCTGCTTCGTCTGCTTCTGCCGCTACCATGAGCTTTGCTTTTACTTTTCCGTTCATCTGTACGGCGATTTCGATTTCGTCTTCCTTAATGGCTTCTTCGTCGTAGGTCGGCCATGCCTCGTATGCGATGGTGTTGTCGTGACCGATGATGCTCCAAAGTTCCTCGCCTGCGTGCGGGCAGATACAGGAGAACATTTTAATGAAGCCCTCAGCATATTCTCTCGGACACTTGCCTGCCTTATATGCCGCATTCATGAAGATCATCATCTGGCTGATTGCGGTGTTAAAGCCCAGTACCTCAAAGTCGGAAGTTACCTTCTTTACGGTCTGGTGATATACCTTAGTTAAGGTGCCGTCGTTGTCCTCGGTGAGGTTCGCTGTGTCGGTGAAGAAGTTCCATACACGAACGATGAATCTTCTTGCGCCCTCTACGCCCTGCTGGCTCCACGGCTTGGAAACCTCAAGCGGTCCCATGAACATCTCGTACAAACGAAGGGTATCCGCACCGTAATCTCTTACGATATCACTCGGATTTACTACGAATTCAGGGAATCTCTTACCCATCTTAATACCGTTGGAACCTAAAATCATACCCTGGTGAACCAGCTTCTTGAACGGCTCCTTTACCGGTGATAAGCCCTTATCGTACAGGTAACGGTTCCAGATACGGGAGTACATCAGGTGTCCTACCGTATGCTCCGGTCCGCCGATGTATAAATCAACCGGCATCCAGTGCTTCAATAACTCATAATTTGCCAATTCATTCTCGTTATCCGGATCGATGTAACGAAGGAAATACCAGCTAGAGCCTGCACTACCCGGCATGGTAGAGGTCTCGCGGGTACCGGTTACACCGTTTGCATCGTACTGCTTCCATTCGGTTGCATTCTCAAGCGGTG